>JAGVMN010000016.1 GCA_020053795.1 Bacteroidia bacterium
CAAAATATTATCTGCTAAATATTGATGAATGGGGTTTTATAACGCATTATGCGGAACATATCTAACACCTTTGAAAGGTTGGTGAAAAACACCAACCTTTGGCAAAGCAATACTGATTCCGGAGCTACAAACTTTCACCTTGGACAAAATTATGCTGAAAGAGGAGTTCTACCAGCATTACTTTAAACCGTAGCCGTTATCCGTGTGTGCTTGCTCCTTCGTGTTCACTCTTATAAAAACTAACTTAATTCACCTGCTTCTTCTATTAATCTGTTGATAGCTTTATTGATTGTCTCAAGTGAATGGTGCAATTCGCCATATTGTGCTTGCTCGGCTTGTTTGCTCATTTCATGCGATTCATGTTCTACATCGCTCAGAGTTCTATTAAGCGTTGTGAAATCTTTAGAGTCAAGGTTAGCAATATTTTCACGAAATGATTTTACTAACTCCTCTAATCTTCCGCAATAGCCGCTTATACAAGTGAGTAAATTATTGTCATGTGCACGGTCTATCTGCTCTGAATATATAAGCATTACAGCAAGTTGTGTCCGCATTTCATTCATAGACGCTTCTCTTTTTGTCATACAAATATTTTCCGGAACATCGCTCATGCCTTTTATAGATGTTTTTAATTGATAGATGGAAGAAGTCAAGGTCGAAAATGCTTCTGTATTTTTGTCTTTGCCATGAAAATTATTATGCCAGGTAAATTCGGTTGCTACTTGTAAAATAATTTTTGCCTTTCCAATTAATTCATTGTAACTTTTCAAAGGTAGAATTTTACTTTGCCCCATTAAATCTAAAATTGCGGATTCAATTTGTTTAGAGTGTTCCGAAATGTCTTTATGATTGTGCTTTTCCAATACCTCATGAAGCTTTTCAGAAGCAGAAGTCATATTTTCAACATACACCATTAACTTATTAATTAGTGTTTGTCCTTTTTCTTCCACTTCGCACTTTGGTTTCTCCTCTCCTGCAAAGGGTGCTGAAGCGGCTTGAGTGTCCGATGCTTGTTTTTGTCCGCATGATGCGGTGAACAAAATAAAAATACCGGGTAATAAATTTTTCATCTTATTTTCGTCAGTGATTATAGTGCTGACTCCGCACTTTTTGTTTGCCTACTCTTACAGGTTTTCGGCTTCCCCGTTCATTTATAATTTGTCAAATTTAATTTTTTATTCATAATTTCAAATTTGTACGTCGGCCAGAAATATACATTATGGTTGTGCAAACAAACAACAATGTCATGAAATAGCAAATGCCAATATCCACCATAGGAAAAAAATATTTCATTGTCTTTGTGTGGCAAAAGGTGGTTTTCGTCTTCTTTTTCAGGATTGGGTTGTTTCGATTTTTTTTCAGTATCTTTTAAACTTAATCGGTTCAATTCTCAGTTTAACTTCAGGGAATGGTAATTGTCGGAATAAACATCGGCAATTGCATGGTTAGTCTTGTTTGATTGTTTTTGTTGAATCAGTTTATTCCAACTTGACCCTTCATCATAAATTTTCGTTAGAACAAGGCAGGTTCTTTTGAATCATTGCTGCATTTTTTTGACGAGGGAAATTAGATAATGATCAATGAGAAACAATTAAAATTTGCTCTGTGAGATCACAAAACAAAAAGAGAACTTCGCTATATATACACGTGAACAGATAGAGAAGATCACGCTTTCCTCCCGACAGATCATTGGCAATATGAGTGAGATCGTCTTGTCTCAAAATTCGAAACACAATACAATGCCCGAACTGCTTGCATACATGAGATCAAATGCCATTGATTATTTTGATTATCTTTCAATAAACCTGTCGTTTGACTATCCAAGCCTGAAAATTGAGAATACAATTCCTGTTAATAAATTCCGAAGAAATATTTTCCTTGTTTTCAAAGAAGCTTTGAACAATATTGCCAAACATTCACAGGCTACGGAATCTTCTGTAGTTATTAAGCTGGACAACGAAAGTTTTAGCTTAAAAATTTCTGACACCGGGATGGGTATTGAGGAAACTAAAAATAATAAATACAGCAACGGGTTAAAGAACATGGAACATCGCATTTCGGAAATTGGCGGGAAATTTGATATTATTTCGGAAAAAATAAGGAAGTTACAATCTCTGTCTCTTGCTCGCGTTCTGTTCTTTATCCTGAGAACAATACTGATTTGATGTGATTGCAGATCGCTTCATTGAAACTATCTTTGAGACAAAAAATGCTCATCAAAGTATCCATAGTTGAAGATATCCGCGAGGTGTGCGAAAGTCTATCTTTTCTTATCAATGAATCCGAAACACAGTCCTGCATAGCATCATTTGAAAACGCTGAAGATGCCATTCAATAAATCCCTTTGCTTGCACCAGACGTTGTTTTAATGGATATCCATTTGCCGCGAAATTCAGGTATCAATTGTATTAAAGAATTGAAACCCTTTTGTCCTAAAACAGAATTTGTGATTTACAGCATATTTGAAGATGCTGAAAATATATTTAGAGCACTGGAAGCCGGGGCCAGTGGATACCTTGTCAATAGCCACCGCCAGTAAAATTACTGGAGGCCATTCAAGATGTTTGTACAGGTGGTTCACCCGTGAGCGGTCAAATTGCCAGAAAAGTAGTTGCGAGATTCCTGAAAAGCAAAATATATCTTGAACTGCAGAAGCTTTCTTTAAGGGAGCAGGATATTATCCTTCATCTACTTTTCAAAGGGTTCCGTTATAAGGAAGTTGCCGACCAGCTTTTCATTAGCATAGAGATGGTCCGCACCCACATACGTAATATCTATGAAAAGCTACAGGTGTAATCTCGCACCGATGCACTGAACATAGTTTTCCGAAGCGTATAATCACTATTATTACCAAAGTAGTATTGCCCACATTCTTCCTACGACTTTCCTTTGCTGATATGGCGGCCAAGGAGAAACTCAAAAAATAAAAAAGAACCTTCCTTTTTAAAAATATCCTTTTTACAAGGGAGAAAGAGATCATCCACTTGCTCTCGCGGGGGCTCAAGTACAAAGAAATTTCGGAGCGGCTTTTTATCTCCACTGAAACCGCTCGAACCCACATCCTCAACATCTGCAAGAAGCTGGGTGTAAGCTCCCGCACCGATGCGTTAAACATATTTTATGGAACGAAAGGGTGAAAAATCCGATTACTACTAAAGTAGTATTGTGCGCCTCGTGGGCTTCCCATACTTTTGGCATTAAATTAAACAGATGAAAAAAATCTTACTCGCCATTCTTAGCGGCTGCAGTTTTGGGGTAAACGGTCAGCCTGTTCTGTTGCAAAGTAATCTTGCGCCAAATGGATTTACCGCCAATATTAATCTCGGAGTTGGAGTTTCACCAGGGCCAGCAGGAGCTAACCAAACCTGGAATTATTCATCCGCTGTGGTTTCAAATGTTGGAACCTATAATGTGATCAATTGCTCATCCACTCCCTGTGCATCAAGTTTCCCGCTTGCAAACTGGTGCTTTTCAATCCCTGGCCCAAAATACAAGTACTTTAATTCCTCCTCCTCAATACTGGAACAATCAGGCAACGATATTCCAGCAAATTGCAATGGTGGCGCTACCTTTTCAAATCCGAGGATGATTATGATATTTCCGTTCAACTACACTAATTCTTCCACCGATCCCTGGGTATCCAGCACCAGCTCAGGCACCATCACTTTAACATATGATGGCTACGGAATACTTATTACTCCATTTGGAACCTACAATAATGTGGTTCGTGTAACAAATACAGATGTTTCAGGCACAAGCACTGTTTGGTTCAACGCCAGCCCGATCTATCAGATCATGACGATAGACGCGGGTAACAACACTATCATTTTATCCAACGAAACCTTGGGGATTGATGAAACTGTTATCAGTAACGCAGTTGCACTTTTCCCAAATCCATCAAACGGCATTTTTTCATTTACCAAGGCGATCTCCTTGCCAAACGCTGAAGTTGAAATTTACAATCTGTGTGGCGAACGTATTTACAGCAACAAATTTATTTCAGATAAAATGACAGTTGATTTAAGCAAGAAGGCGAAAGGGGTTTATTTCTACAAAATACTTTCACAAGGAATCCACATCTCAAACGGAAAAATAAGCATTCAATAAAAATTTTAAAACAAAAATATATGAAAAAAACTATACTCTTCCTTGCCTTTAGCATTGCCCTACTGACTTCCACATGTATTAACGCTCAATGGCAGCAAACAGCCATCACCCCTGCAGGTGAAATTAATTGTATTGCCACAAATGGAACGAATGTTTTTGCCGGGATTTCAAAGACGGGTTCATACGGTTTTATCCAATACTCCTCAGATAATGGTGTAACATCAACAACAAAAAAAGATCAGTTTCAAGTATCTCTATATGTTAACGGTGGAATAATTTACAAGGCAGGCGGAGGCGATAATTTATCCAAATCAACAGATAATGGAGCAACCTGGACACCATATACCGCATTAAACGGATCAGTGATTAGCAGCTACCTGTTATCCATACTGGTAAATGGTTCCACCATTTTTGCCGGCACCTTTGGAGATGGTATTGCACGTTCAACTGATAACGGTGTTACGTGGACATTAACCAATACAGGATTAACAAACTTATCGGTAAGGGCATTGGCAGTTACAGGATCAACTATTATCGCTGGCACCCCCCAGGGTATATTTATTTCAAGTGATAATGGAACAACCTGGACATTGAAAAAAGCCAGTGTTGATACGAGAGTGTTAACTGTGAGTGGTTCTAGTATTTTTGCGGGCACCTATGGTTTTGGAGTGTTATTCTCTAACGATAATGGACTTAACTGGACAGTTGTTAACACCGGCTTACCCAACAACTTTGTAACGGCACTTTACGCAAGCGGCAATCAGATTTTTGCTGGGCCTGTAAACGCGGGAGCCTATTATTCAAGCGACAATGGAGCTAGCTGGATCAATATAAGCAGTGGATTACCAACACCATCAGGCATCGGAACCTTCGCTGTAAATTCCACAACGGTTTTCGCGGGTATTGTTAATAGCGCAGACACCAATGGAGTTTGGTCTCGACCGTTAACCAGTCTTCTTGGGGTAGAAGAAAATTCAACGAACCAACAATTGAAAATCTATCCCAACCCTGCCGATAAAAATATTTTTATCCACTCCAATGAAAAGGTAACATCTGTTACGTGTTTAAATCATTTAGGGCAGCCTGTGAAAGCAGAGCTTGAAAATAATTCGATCAATCTTTCCTCCCTTTCCCAAGGTCTTTATCTGCTGAACATCACTTCGGAGAATGGTCAAAAGTGCGCAAAAACATTTATAAAAAAATAATAGTCTAAAACCCTATACAATATGAAAACAATAAAAAAGATTCTTTTGGCAGGTAGCTTAATAAGTATGGTCATGCTGTCCGGCTGCTCCGTACTGATGAATATGAATCCATCAGAAAAATCCATGAAGGACAATTTTTTTACCTACATAGGTCAAAATCCCTTTCATCCGCAACCAACTGACGCCATTGTGCTGGGAAAATTATCCTTTTCCGGGTACGGATCTATTTTCTCGGTTGTTAAGCTAGATGAAAATAACAAAGTCGTTTCATCCCCTATAATATTAAAATTAAGTTATTGTGTTACCAAAAGTCGTGGAATATTGCCGAAAAAGAAAAAAGTGTATAATGTGGAAACTGACGATATCTATGCGGGAAACGCCCCGGCTGACAGGAGAGACGCGTTTAAGCCCATTCTCAGTACAGGTTCTTTGTTAAAAGCTGTTTACGGAGGCAGCCTGGGTTCTTTTGAAAAAAACATTCAGGCTATGCAAACGCAATTACCTAAAGGGTGGTTTTTGATCCGCCTTCCCGAAGGAAAATATCAGATCATGGATGCAGAACAAGAGAATAATTCAGTATCGGGTGGTTACAAGTCGACCATAGTTACCACAACCACTCAAAAGTTGTCGGATGGCCCTGTTTTCGAAGTAAAAAAAGGGGTGATCAATTACATTGGCAAATATGATTATAGCCCGGGAAAAATATTTTCAAGCGACCTGGATGAAGCAAAGAATATCATTAAGCAGGGCACCGGGCGAATCTCTGTTAAAGATACTCCATGGGAGATAATTTCCGCCTATTAAACGATAATGCATTTTAATATTTACAACACAACCACAACATGAAAACACTATTGCTTACCTGTGCCTTGTACTTTATTTCACAAGCCGGCTTTTCACAAAATGAAAGAAATATCCCTCTTTTTCCGGTTACAGATAGTCTCGGCATATTTGGCGAGTGGCAGACCCTGAAATATAAGGGAGATAAAGGAGAGGAAATAGAAATTGCGTGCCGATTTAAAGTGAGAAAAAAATTCATGCTTACTTGCCTGTACTCCGTTGAACTTCGAAATGACGGTGAAAAAGATATACGGGTTCATTTTCTGGCAGGGAACGGTGGCACAAATTATTATTCAGGGCAAATAGGCGTGGTTAATGAGAAAGTAAAATTGGAGCCAAAAGTACCAGTGGTGGTAGATTACAGGCTGCCCACTAAAACAAACAGCAAAGAGGATACTGATGCTATGGTATGCAGGAAATGCAAAGAGCTTGAGCATTTTTTCATGTTCACAAAATGAGCAAGGGCATTAAATAACATTGACCCCCATTAAATAACATTGACCCATTTTTATGTTTCCTTCATTTCTTAGAGTAATTTCTTTTTGCATGAACATGGTTGCCAATTTTGAAGATTTAATGGCACTATCTCCTTTAATAGTCGTGTCACCATTTATTCCGAAACACAGATTAATCAGAACTTTTAATCTATAAAAGCTAATCTGTATGTCAGAAGTATTCTGACATCAAATCTATGATTTACATACCATTTAATGATTGAAAAGCCTTGAGATCAATCACTTCCTCACAAAAATTATATTCACTTGTCCGGTTCGAAGCAATAATCACCAATTTGTTTTCAAGGGCCCGTTCGATTTGATCTTTATACCATTTTATATTTTCCGCATCCAGATTCGAAGTAGGTTCGTCAAGCAATAAAATTTCACTATCAGTATAAAAGGCCAAAAGTAATTTCAGCCGTTGTTTCATTCCTGATGAAAAGTTTCTGATGATTTTTGTTTGATGATTTTCAAAATTTCCAATACGTATTAAATCATTTTTCGAAAAACCTTGTCTCAATTTTTTTAAGCCAAAATGCCAATTTGCTACTTCGATGAAATTAAATTCTTCAGGCAATAAAGAATATGGAGCGGCAAATGAATAAAACTGGTATAATTCTTCAGGTTCCCGTTTTTTGCCATTTAATTCCCAGTTAATGACACCCTCAGAAAGGCTCACATATCCTGATATTATTTTGAGGAAGGTTGATTTGCCACTGCCGTTGGGCCCCGTAATAGCAAAACTTTTTCCGGTTTCAAACGCATAGTTAAGGTTCCGGAAAAGCCAGTTCTTATTAAAATGCTTGCCTAAACCCTCTAACTTAATTTTCACTGTCTGGAGCCGTATCCTTTCATTATTCCCCTGTCAGATTCGCGGATGAAAGAGATAATTTCATCGCGTTCTTTAGTCGCTGGCATCTCAGTCTCAATTTTTTTAAGAGCGGCTGAATTGTTTAAACCTCTGAGAAAAAGTGTACGGTAAATTTCCTGAATTTCCGTAATCTTCTCATTGCTGAATCCTCTTCGTCTAAGCCCAACAGAATTGACCCCTTCAAAAGACAGCGGTTCTCTCGCTGCTTTAGTATAGGGTGGAACATCTTTCCTGACCAAACTTCCGCCGGATACCATTACATGCTGGCCAATTTTAACAAACTGATGTACGGCAGAAAGGCCGCCGATGATAGCACTTTCGGCAATTTCTACATGGCCGGCAAGTTGCACTGAATTAGCTAATATTACTGAGTCGCCAATGTTGCAATCGTGAGCCACATGCGTATAAGCCATGAGCAAACAATTGTTGCCAATAGTGGTTTTGCCTGTTGCTTTAGTTCCTCGGTTGAGAGTTACACATTCGCGAATAGTAACATGGTCACCTATTATTACAACTGAATCCTCACCGTCAAATTTTAAGTCCTGAGGGATGGCACTTATAACGGCTCCGGGAAAAATGCGGCAGTTTTTGCCTATTCGGGCACCTTCCATGATGGTGACATTTGAGCCAATCCAGGTGCTTTCACCTATTTCTACATTTCTATGAATGGTTACAAAAGGTTCAATAACCACATTGTCGGCAATCCGTGTTTGAGGATGAACATAAGCTAAGGGTTGTATCATCGGTGTATTGCTAATTTATAATTGATATTCATTTTTGATAAAAGTGATGGGATTAACTATTTGTGGTTTAACGAAGTAATGAAAAATCAGAAATCCATCAATCGCCTTATATTATTAGTGCTTTTCTATTTTGTCACCCGATATTAGTCTTTGTTCATTACAATTTGTGCCATCATCTCAGCTTCACAAACCAGACGGTTTCCCACATAAGCCTCGCCCTTCATCAGGCAAAGCCCTCTCCTGATTGGTGCTACCAGTTCCATTTTTATGATCAAAGTATCCCCCGGAATGACTTTATCTTTAAACTTGGCACTTTCTATCTTTACAAAATATGTACTCCATTTTTTTGGATCTTCCTTATCGTGCAAAACAAGAACCCCGCCTGCCTGTGCCATGGCTTCCAACTGCAAAACACCCGGCATCAGAGGTTCTCCAGGAAAATGTCCCTGAAAGAAAAATTGATCGCCGGTAATGTTCTTTACGGCAATTACCTTTTTTTCATCAAGGCTGATGATTTTATCAACCAATTGAAAAGGGAATTTGTGTGGCAGAATTTTCTCAATATCGGTATAAGAATAAACCGGTGGTTTATTTGGATCGTATTGAGGGATGTCCAGTTTTTTTCTGTCCTCTTTTTTGACTGTTTCCATCACCCTTTTGATTTTTTTAGCGAATTCTACATTGGCAGTGTGTCCCGGTCTGGCGGCCATAATTTGGGCTTTAAGTGGTTTGCCGATCAAAGACAAATCGCCAATCATATCAAGCAACTTGTGGCGGGCGGGTTCGTTTTGGAACCTCAGTTTAACATTGTTCAAAATTCCTTCTTTCCGCACTGCAACCTTTGGTTTATTGAAAATCTTTGCCAGATGTTCTAATTCACTGTCATCTATTACTCTATCCACTATAACAATGGCATTATTCAAATCGCCGCCTTTGATGAGATTGTTTTCCAACAACATTTCCAACTCATGAAGAAAACAAAAGGTCCGGCAACTGGAGATTTCATCTTTGAATTCGCTCATTTTTGTAATCGAAGCGTGCTGGCTTCCCAACACTGGCGAATTATAGTCAACCATTACGGTGTGACGATAATCGTTCAAAGGCATGGCTATCATTTCTACGCCCCTTGCCTCATCCCTGAAACTGATGTTTGAAGGAATTTCAAAATATTCCCGCTCTTTTGTTTGATCTTTAATCCCTACTTTGAGAATCTCATCAATAAACGGTTTAGAACTCCCATCAACAATTGGGGGTTCCGCTGCATCTATTTGTATCAGTACGTTGTCAATTTCCATTCCGGCTAAAGCCGCCAAAACATGCTCAACTGTATAAATTCTGGCTCCGCCCGATTCAATAGTGGTGCCTCTTGAAGTGTCAACTACATTATCAACATCAGCCTTCACCAGCGGTTGCCCTTCTAAGTCAACCCTTTGAAATACATAACCATGATCTTCAATGGCTGGCAAAAATTTCATATTTACTTTTATCCCGGTATGAAGGCCCACACCTGAGATTGTCAAAGGGCCATTTATAGTGGTCTGTAGTTTAATATTGTTCATTGCCCGTTTCTTTGCAGTTCATTTATCTGTTTTTCAAGTTCTTCTACTTTTGCTTTTAATGCAGGGAGCTTGCGATAAACCACCTGTGTTCTGAAGGCATCTTGAAGTGGCATTATTGGCGACCCTATCCATTGTTTTCCTGGTTCGTCCACATTCTTTGAAATACCGCTCTGAGCTCCAATTTGGGTGCCATCGGCTATCGCAATATGCCCAACGAACCCAACCTGTCCGCCAATAACACAATTCTTGCCTAGTTTTACACTGCCCGAAACTCCGGCCAACGCAGCTATCACGGTGTTCTCCCCTATCTCAACATTATGGGCAACCTGGATCAGATTATCAAGTTTAACTCCGTTTCCGATCACAGTGCTTCCAAGTGTTGCCCTGTCAATGGTTGTATTGGCCCCAATTTCTACATGATCGCCAATGACAACATTTCCCAACTGAGGGATTTTCAAATAACTTCCGTCTCGTTGCGGGGCATGACCAAAACCATCGCTTCCAATTACGCATCCCGAATGAATGATACATTGGCTGCCAATTTTTATGTCATGGTAAATTTTCACCCCAGAGTAAATAACGGTATCAGCCCCTATTACCGTGCCTTCTCCTATAAAGGAATTTGGGTATATTTTTACTCTTTCGCCAATTTTACAATTGGCAGAAACATAAGAAAATGACCCTAAATAAACGTCTTTTCCGCAAATGGTGCTTTTGTCTATATAAGCTTTATCTTCTATACCTTTCTTTTCTGAGTATGTGTTAAAATACTTATTTAAAATCTCACAAAAGGCAGAATAAGGATCGTCAACTTTCACCAAAGTAGCATCCGTCTCTTTCTTCAATTCCATTGTGCGGCTGACCAAAATGATCCCGGCTGCAGAACTGTACAAATGATCTTCGTATTTGTTGTTGGCTAAAAAAGAAAGAGAACCAGGAATGGCCTGATCTATCTTTGAAACCAAAGCAAAAGAACGAGAATCATCCCCAACAATTTCCCCATTAAAAAACTTGGCAATTTCTCTTACACTTATAGATTTCAAAGGTTCCGTTTTTTTTTGCAAAAGTATATATTTATCGAGGAGTTATCAGGAAAAACTTGGTTACAATGTCTCTTAAAGCTGAAATACTATAATTGTCGGAAGCTTTAGCAATATCTTTCACTGATCCGTCTTTGCACAAAATATTGATGACTTTTGTTTTGTCCTGGTATGCTTCGTTTTTTACCGATCCGGTTTGAACCAGATATGCGGCATCCTCTTTTTGATTCAGTTTAAATCTCTTCAAAACCTTTTCGATTTCCTCTTTTATTCTGGATTCGTTAATTTCCTTGTTCGACAACAGCAAATGAGGTAGCTTACGGTTGATAAGACTGTTGCTGAGATAGTTCAACACTAAATCATCATGTGACATCCATGATTTGATACTGGTAATGATATCCGAATCGTCCAGAAGGCTAAATTGATTCAACATGTTCTCTGGTGTTTCACCTCTATACAATGCGTTCCGATTCATAAAAAAAGCAAGTGCCGGTGTCATAAACACTTTCTCTCCATGCTGCAAAAGTTCCTTCGCCCTCATGATGGCTGAAACCAGCAACTTGTCTGCGGCTATGGTTGTTTTGTGCAAGTACACCTGCCAATACATCAAACGTCGGGCAATAATGAATTTCTCTATCGAATATATTCCCTTTTCCTCCACCATCAACTCACTTTGGTGTACTACTAACATTTTAATGATCCGCTCCAACCCTACAATTCCTTCAGAAACACCGGTATAAAAACTATCTCTGGTCAGATAATCCAACCGATCCATATCCAGTTGACTTGAGATTAGTTGATTAAGGAATTTTTTAGGGTAAGTCCCCATGAATATATCAATAGCCATTTCCAGTGGTCCAATTCCCATTTTATTGAAAAACTCAAGGTAGGAAAGGGAAAGAGATTCATGTGTCACGCCTTCAACCAAAATATTTTCCAGCGTATGAGAGAACGGTCCGTGACCAATATCGTGCAATAAAATAGCAATGGAAGCGGCTTCCCTTTCTGTTTCTGAAATCTCTGTCCCTTTTTCCCTTAACACGTCAATCGCCTTTAGAATCAGATGCATGGCTCCGAGAGCATGGTGAAAACGGGTATGATGAGCCCCTGGATATACGAGATGAGTTAAACCAAGTTGCGAAATTCTCCGCAGTCTTTGAAAATACGGGTGCTCCATAAGATCATATACCGAATCATACGGAACCCTGATGAATCCATAAACCGGATCATTAATTATCTTGCGTTTATTCAATTGGATAACAATAAATTCATGAAACGACAGTTGTAAATTCGCAGCCAAAAATAGCAAACATAAATGAGCAAAATCCAAATTCTTTGGGCAGATGACGAGATTGAACACCTTAAGCCACATATTCATTTTTTAGAAGCACGCGGTTATCATGTGGATACGGTAACTAATGGGATTGATGCCATCATTCAGGTCAAAGCCAATTACTACGATGTGGTCTTTCTGGATGAAAATATGCCGGGTATCTCAGGCCTTGAAGCGCTAAAGCAAATCAAGGAGATAAAAGGAGATTTGCCGATAGTAATGATTACCAAGAGCGAAGAGGAGCACATTATGGAAGATGCTATCGGTTCTAAGATTGAGGACTACCTCATAAAACCGGTTAACCCAAATCAGATTCTACTATCGGTAAAAAAAATAACCGACAATAAACGATTAATCAAAGAACAAACAACCAAAGGCTATCAACAGGAATTCAGGCATATCAGCATGGCTTTGTTCGAAAATCCAAACTTTGAAGAATGGAAACTGCTTTATAAAAAGCTTGTTTATTGGGAACTCGAGTTAGATAAATCGCCGGATTCCGGTATGGAAGAGGTAATAAAATCTCAAAAGATTGATGCCAACAGGGAGTTCTCAAAGTTTATCGAAAAAAACTACCTCAACTTTATCCAGAATGACAACCCCAAGGCACCGATCATGTCTCATACCCTTTTTAATAAAGCCGTTTTGCCGGCTTTGAAACAGGGAAAACCAACCTTTTTTCTTCTGATGGACAACCTGCGTTTCGACCAATGGCGGATGATCAGTTCGTCCATAAACGAAATATTTAGAATCGAAAACGAGGATATGTATATGAGCATACTTCCAACCACCACACAGTATTGTCGCAATAGTATTTTTTCTGGATTGATGCCATTGGAAATAGAGAAGCGGTTTCCGGACAAATGGAGCAACGATGAAGATGAAGGCGGCAAGAATATGTTCGAAGATTTCTTTCTTCAAGATCTGCTGCAACGATTGAGAAAAGCCGATCTAAAAACCTCATACACAAAGATTCTGAACCTAAACGAGGGTAAAGCTTTGGTGGACAGCATTCCCAATTTATTGAAGAACGACCTGAATGTGGTGGTCTATAATTTTGTGGATACATTGTCCCATGCCAGAACCGATTATAAGGTCATCCGAGAACTAGCAGATGACGAAGCTGCGTATCGCTCTCTTACTTTGTCCTGGTTCGAGCATTCTCCTTTAAAAGAAGCTTTGAAACGTATTGCAGAGAAAGACGCAACGGTCATCATTACTACCGATCATGGTTCGGTTAGGGTTAACAATACGGTAAAAATTATAGGAGATAAGAACACAACCACCAACCTTCGATACAAAACCGGAAGGAATCTTTCATACAATGCTAAAGAGGTGATGGAGTTCAAAGACCCGCATAAGGCCATGCTGCCTAAAATCCACATGACATCGAGCTTTGCGGTTGCAAAGGAGAACGACTTTTTCGTTTATCCAAACAACCTGAACCATTTTGCCAAATACTACACCGGCACTTTTCAACACGGCGGTATCAGCATGGAAGAAATGATCATTCCTCTTATTACACTAAGCTCGAAATGATCGAAAACTTCAAAGCAGGTTCGTTAGACGAACTTCAAAAAGTTGCGAAATACCTGATTGTAAATCATCCCGATGTCAAAATTTGGGCATTAACCGGTGAACTTGGTGCGGGCAAAACAGCTATGGTTAAATGTTTTGCTACTGCACTCGGGATAACGGAAGAGGTGAGCAGTCCGACCTTTTCTTTGATCAACGAATACAGGCGGGGAAGGGAACTTGCTTACCATTTCGATCTATATCGAACAAAGTCTATGGCAGAAATTCTCGATATTGGTTTTGAGGATTATCTGTTTTCCGGCTCTTACTGCTTTATCGAATGGCCCGAAAAAATCAAATATCTGCTGCCCGATTTTTTATCAAAAAACGTTAACTTTGAGGTAGATGAATCAGGAACCCGTTTTCTGACAGTTCAATGAAGAAAAAAGCGATTTTAGTACTTTTAATTGTTTTGGGATATTTACAGATAAAATCTCAGATATATTCTGAGTCTATAAACCAAAAGTCAGGGACAGCTTATAAACTTATCTCGATATTGAAAGAGTTTGAACAGAAAGGAATAAAAGAACCCGGTACGGCAGCACTTGACAAAACCTGCGACTGGCTGCTGTCAAACTATCAAAAGATGGGCTATCAACCTTTCATAGATTCTTTTCAATTCAATGGGTATTGGCTAAGGAATGTTATTTCAGAAAAAAAAGGCCGAAGTCAAAAATACATCATCGTATGTGGACACTACGATACACGAAACGGCCCGGGAGCTAATGACAATGGCAGTGGCGTTTGCACTATCATGGAAATGGCCCGAATCTTACAACCCTTGCCGGTTAAATATACCGTCCGATTCATTCACTTTAGTGGTGAAGAGGTTGGTTTAACCGGCAGTAAACACTATGCCCAAAACATTGTAGGATTAAATGACAGCAATCTAATGTTTGTTTTCAATCTCGATCAATTAGGTGGAACTCGCGGCACCGACAACAGTAAAATTTATTGCGAACGAGACGAAGATGATAATCCAACTGAAAACAATGCCGCAAGTGCCGCCCTGACGGATTCTCTGGGCCGATTGATGAGTCTATATTCGAATCTCACCCCAGTTATTGGCCGGGCATACTCTTCAGACTATATTCCGTTTGAGAATATGGGTTACGTTATAACCGGACTCTATCAATACAGCCAATATCCTCCCTATCATTCCGAAAAAGATATGGTCATCGAAATGGATACCAATGCTCTGAAACAAGTGGCCAAAGGAGCCATTGCTTCTGTTTTATATTTCAGCATAGAGGATATCACTGCTGGTATTTTTAATAAGGATGGAATAATTTGCCACGCGATTTATCCAAATCCGGGGAATGTCGAAAAAGGCGTTTATATAGACTGTGTTTTGCCCGGGTCTGATCCTTTGTCAATAGAGTTGATAAACATAAACGGTTGTTCTGTATTCTCCGAAATCGTACAAACAACCCCTTTCAAATTGCCCTCATGGTTGAAACCTGGTGTATATTTTATCAAAATAAATCGAGGACAAAAAGCCCTGACAAAGAAATTGATTGTTTCGCATTAAGTAAAACAAGCCATCTCCAAAAAGACTCTTTGATTACATTTGATAAGGAAGTTACT
This sequence comes from Bacteroidia bacterium, assembly GCA_020053795.1. Lineage (GTDB taxonomy): Bacteria > Bacteroidota > Bacteroidia > NS11-12g > UBA9320 > JAGVMN01. The sequence continues at coordinate 15,358 of JAGVMN010000016.1, forward strand.
GCCAAATTTCACCAAGAATTTAAAGCAATTAACCTCATAGTTGCATAAAAATTGACGGTATTAAAAAGCGATTCAGAATTGTAAGAAAGCCAATCGCATAATCGATTTTTATCCACTGGACGAGTCCTATGCTTTTACAACAAAAGCTTGTAGTTATTTCTAAATGAGGTTCATGTATTATTAAATGGTAATCATACCGGAATCATCATACACAATCTTTTTTCTGACAAAAAGTATGCTGATTTTGCTTTTAAGTTACTTTCAAAACGATTGCTTATTCTTGCACCCGATTCAAAAATCAATGAAATTAACTTTTTACGGAGCTGCTCAACAGGTAACAGGAAGCATGTTTATGCTGGAATTGGCAGACGGCTACCAAATGCTGATAGATTGTGGGCTATCTTATGAAAGAAAGCAAAACTTAAAAGACAACGCCAATTTCACTTTCGATCCTGAAACCATTGATCTGGTTATCATCACTCATGCCCATATAGATCATTCGGGCAACCTGCCAACGTTGATTAAATATGGTTTTTCTGGTCAGGTGCTTTGCACCATGCCCACCATGTACCTGATGGAACAATTGCTTTTTGATTCTGCCGGAATACAGGCTGGTAAATTGAAAAAAGGCCATAAGCAAAACGATGAAAGGAAACTCTTTGGTTATAAAGAGGTGCAGAAAACCATTGAAAGGGTTGTAACCATTTCGTTCAACCAACCCTTTGAAATAAAGAACGGGTTGTCGGTTACCTTTACAGAAGCAGGGCATATACTTGGTGCAGCCTCTGTGGTGATTGAGGTTGCTGAACAAAACAAGAGTTGCCGGATTGGATTTACGGGTGATTTGGGTACCGACAACAACTGCCTGATTGTGCCGCCAAATCCTATGAAAAACCTTGATTATATGGTAATGGAGTCCACCTATGGCTCCCGTTTTCATAAAGACATGGAATCAGCCGAAGACATACTTCTGAAACATATTAAAGCGAGTTGTGTGGACAAACCCGGCAGACTCATTATTCCCGCCTTTAGCATTGGTAGAACACAAGCCATTCTATTTACTCTCAATAAATTGTTTCGATCTGGCAGATTACCGAAAATACGCATTTTTGCCGACAGCCCATTAGCCATGAGCAGTTCGGCCATACACGATAAATTCATAGAATATCTGAACACGGAGGCTAAAGCGTTTTTTACGGAATATCATACCCTCTTCGATTTCAAACAAGTATATGCCATCGAAGACCGCGAAGAAAAAGAAGAATTGAATCTGACAGGATCGCATTTGGAGAGCATGATCATAGTTTCCTCAGCAGGAATGATGGATGGCGGTCGCATACAGGAGCATATAAAAAACAACATTCAGAATACGCTGTGTACGGTCTTGGTAGCTGGTTTTTGTACACCGGGTTCCCTCGGGTACGACCTTATGCAAGGCAAAAGCACTGTTGCCATCAACAAAAGAGAATTGTCGGTTTATGCCCGCATAACCAGCACCGATACCTTCAGTGCCCACCCCGATCAGACGGGACTCCTCTCCTATTTCGGCAAGGTTAAAAAAGCGGGCCACTTGAAAAAAGTCTTTTTGGTACATGGCGAAGCTGAAAGTATAGAGATTTTTAAAGACAAAATAACGGAAACAGGTTTTGAGAATGTGGTTGTGCCAAAGAGGGCGGAATATTTCTTTTTAGATTGAATTCGGGTCAGAAACTTGATTTATAACCATGGTAGCCATAGTGTTACAATTCAGATGCTGGTTTGAGTTTGCTACCACAAAGAGATATGTAGAGGTCGGTATAATGTACGCATTGACTTATAGTTTGCATAGGCCGGAAAAGAACAGCAGGCTGCACTTTGAGTGAAATTCCCTGAAATTTTATTACTTATTTATCAATTTTGATTACGGTCTTCCAAATTTCTTTTATCGTTTCTTTCTTGAATTCGTTAAACCATCACTTCCAAGGTACTTTAGATGTAAACCACTTCAAAGACTTGTACTTTTTTAAATGACTGCAATAAACCACAGAGAGCAGGGAACATGCTACTTTTTGAACCAAACTTAGATAATAATTGCAACATATACTGGCTAATTTGAACTTCATTATTAACGGGAATTGGCTTGCTTTCGATAAAAAATAAAGAAAATTGAATTTTTGGAACCCACATATATATGTCTGTTTATTAACGATTTTATATCGCCCTGACGATCTCCATTCCGGAATTTGCATCCGAAGTATTAAACTTAAAAAATAGTAAACGGCAATGGGGTAATACATTTGTGACCTCTACATGACACAGAGCATTTTTGAATGTCTTTATTTTGTGATTGCAAAGAGACCATATAGGTCTGATTTGCAAGGATGTTTAAATATTTTTTCAGTTTTAGTTTTTGGTTTTAGAAAGGGGGCTCTGCCCCTTTTCTGCTTCATGGCCGTTCGAAAGAATGCAACTCACTGCATATAGAAAAAAGAGGAGTGCTATCAGCTTTAGATTTAAGACAAACCGTCCACAATTCTTTTCAGGAATAAGATGCTTATGATCTGCTCTTTTTTAAAGATTCAAGTCTTTCAATTTGTAAGTTTTCATTGCTGATAAACACAATCTATTTTGGAATAAATTGCCCTACCTGTATGAGGTATTAAACCTATAAGAAATCTAACAACTAAACCCCCACGTCGTGATTGGCAGACTCCAGGATATAAGGGTGATTTTTAGGATAAAGACCGGCTCTGGAAAGTCCCCATAGCACGATAAAGATAAATATACCGGCAAAGGCAACGGTTGTTCCAATCTCAAGCAACCCAATTCCTGAATGCTCACCAACAGAACCCGGCATTACCATCAGGTACATATCCAGCCAATGCCCGAGCAATATAATAGATCCTGCAACCATTAACACCGTCGGATTTCGCTTGGCATTTCTCATCATCAAAATGAGGAACGGCAAAGCAAAATTCATTACCACATTGGTTAGAAACAGCGGTTTGAACTGCGGTGTTAATCTCTCATTAAAATAAACGGCCTCTTCCGGAAGGTTCGCGTACCAAATAAGCAGAAACTGCGACAGCCATATATATCCCCAGAAAATACTGAAAGCGAACATGTATTTGCCCAGATCATGAATCACATCATCAGGCACTACTTCAAGATAACCCTGTGATTTGAGATAGAGCGTGAAGAACATGATAACAGTGACTCCTGTAACGAAGGTAATGGCAAAATTATAAACACTAAAAATGGTACTAAACCAATGGGCATCAATACTCATCATCAGCATCCAACTCAGTATAGAGAAGCTAAAAGCAAAGATGAAAATGAAGGCGGCAGAATACCGGAAAGATGTATTGAAAAACTTAACACCACCTTCCTTATCTTCATTTAAGGATAAGCGGCGAAGCATGGTTCTGAATAAAATCCAAATACAGATTATGGCCGGAACCCCGATCAAAAAATAACCCTTGTTTAGAAACCACATTTTGCTGTTGAGGATTTTATCAAAACCCTCGGAACCTTCCTTAAAATCGTTGCTTATATACTGATACCAGTGATAGATTTCATTTTTTCCAAAAGCAAGCACTGCAATGATGGTTAATAGTGCAAACGGCAGATAGCCTGACATGGCTTCGGCAATTCTTTTTATCAATACACTCCAACCGGCATTGGCTACATAATTGACTGCAATAAAAAAAAGAGCTCCAACCGCAAAAAGCATGAAATAATAACTGTTCATCAGAAAGTTAGCCCAAACTCTTGTAACCCATGATTTCTCATGAACATGACCGGTTTTATTAGCAACCGCATGAGTTTCTTCGGTTTTTTCTGTTTTTGTAAGCGTAGTAGAACTGCCATCATGTTCATTCCATTGACTTTTGACGTTCATTGCCCCAACTGCGGCCAATATCAGCCCAACGACAAATACCAAAGCCAAAATACCTTTGGTCTTATTTGTTAACAGGTATTTTTCATCTTGAATTTCAGTTATATAGTGGTGTTCCATTCCCTATGTTAATTTTTGGTTGCAGTATGAGTCATTACAGTGTCAACAGTGGTGGCGGCTTCGCTGTTTTCGGCCGTCTTAAATTTATCGCCCCAAGAAAGTTTCTGTATGTAAAAAATTACTTGCCAGCGTTCAGTTGGGGTCAAAACAGAAGAATGCGAACCCATTAACCCTTTTCCAAAAGTGATGGTATGAAACATTTTTCCGACCGGCAAAGTTTGAATATACTCGCTTTGATAGTTGGCCCAGGGTGGTGGTGGAAATTTACCCCCCGCGATTACAGGCCCATCATTGCCTCCTTTCTTTCCATGGCAATTCCAGCAATAAATATTGAATAACCGCTCACCTTCACCTATGTTTTTAACACTTGCAGTAAGTGGATTTGCATTTGAAGCAGATGATTCATAACCGTCGGCAGTGTTTGGATAATTATAAAGAAACTCCATTTGGCCTCTGGCAATAGTACCGTTAACCGGCAATCTCATATTAGTACCATTAGGGTTCAGGTTGGCCGGACCCAACTGGGTAAATGGTTCATATCCTTTTGATACATACATGTCAGGAGCATATTCTATACCCGTATTGTCACCGCTACTGTAACAAGATGACCACAGAATTGCTATCGCTCCAAGTCCGATAGTATAAGAAAGTAATTTCTTCATCTGTTCTTTTTAATTGTTTTCAATTCAATATACGTTCAATGCTGTCTTATATGATCCCTGATATCTATTGCCCCGGTATTCTTAAGAATCTCCAACACATCCTGTTTGTTCCCATTTAGCTTATCTGCTTCTACTGTAAGTAACAAGGTGTCATCGGTTTGCCGTATGTCCAAAATATCTTCTCTAACGCCATGTAGCATTCTGCTTTTGTAAAAAAACAAGATGCCCATCCCAAAGGCCGTAAAAAGTATAGTAAGTTCAAATGTGACAGGAACCATACTTGGCAACATCAGATAAGAATCCGGTTTGCCACCTATGTTCATTGGCCAATCGAAAACCATCATGCCGAACTGTAAAACCAATCCGCTCAAAAAGCCCAAAGAACCACAAATAAAAGCTCCAACTGTGAGTCTGGTTCTTTTTATTCCCATTTCTCTGTCCAGATTATGAACCGGAAACGGAGTAAAACAATCAAACACTTCTATGCCTTGTTTCCTAAGTTTAATAACCCCATCTATGAGCTTATCCGGTTCTTTGTAAACACCAATAATCAAATTCTTTCTTAACATCTCACGGATATTTATTTCTATTCTTTGCTCTTTAAAATCACCTTTACCTCCGCCATATTTATAACAGGCAAAAATTTGCTGAACAGGAAAAAGAAGGTGAAAAACAAACCCATAGTGCCAACAAACATTCCTACCTCAACCCAAGTTGGGCCATACATTACCCAGGATGACGGCAAATAATCCCGGTGAAGCGAGGTAACAATGATTACAAATCGCTCAAACCACATTCCTATATTGACGATGATTGACATAAAGAAGATGAACCATGGTGTGGTTCTGCACCATTTGAACCAAAATACCTGTGGTGCTACCAAATTACAAAACATCATTGTGGCATAAGCCCACCAATACGGCCCGGTAGCTCGATTCAAAAAGGCATACTGTTCGTATTCAACTCCTGAATACCAGGCTATAAAAAACTCTGTGATATAAGCTAACCCGACCATAGACCCTGTTAACATAACAATTTTTGTCATGGCTTCCAAATGTCCAATAGTGATATAATTCTCCAATTTCATTGTAGAACGGGCGATAACCAACAGTGTTAGAACCATTCCAAATCCGGAAAAGATAGCTCCTGCAACGAAGTATGGCGGAAAAATGGTCGTGTGCCAGCCCGGAATAACTGATGTGGCAAAGTCCATGGACACAATCGTGTGAACTGAAAGCACAAGGGGGGTAGAAATTCCTGCTAAAATCAAGGAAACAACCTCATATCGGTGCCAGGTTCTTGCCGATCCATTCCAACCCATGGCAAAAATGCCATACCAGAATTTGCGAGCCTTTGTTTTTGCCCTGTCTCTGATAGTGGCGATATCGGGAATCAATCCCAAATACCAAAACAACAGGGAGACTGAAAAATACGTAGATATCGCAAAAACGTCCCAAAGCAAAGGTGAGTTAAAATTGACCCACAATGATCCAAAAGCATTTGGTAATGGAAGTGCCCAATAGGGTCCAACCCAAACCCTGCCCATGTGAAACAGCGGAAAAATCGCTGCACACATTACGGCAAATATGGTCATGGCTTCTGCTGATCGGTTTATAGAGAGTCTCCATTTTTGACGGAATAGTAGCAAAATTGCAGAAATCAATGTTCCTGCGTGACCTATACCAATCCAGAATACAAAATTAGTGATGTCCCAGCCCCACATGACTGATTTATTGATTCCCCAGGTACCGATCCCCGTCCAAACGGTCCAAAACAAAGTAATTACCAATGCCATGAGGCAAACAAACGACAAGGTAAATCCAAACCACCATGCTTTCGTAGGCTTGTTTTCGATAGGACTGCATATCTCATTGCTCACATCGGCGAATTTTTTATCGCCTAATATCAACGGCTGTCTTATTGGTGCTTCAAACATTTTTCAGTTTTATTATGAATGGTGTGGTTTCGTGTTAGTTGATTTGTTGTTTCTGATTTTGGTCAAATAAGCAACCTTTGGCTTCGTATCCAATTCTTCAAGCAAATGATATGAACGCTCGTTTTTATACAATTTGCTCAATTCGCTTTCCGGATCGTTTAAGTCGCCAAAAACAATAGCTCCTGATGGACAGGTTCTGGCACAGGCAACTTTGGCATCGCCATCTTTCAACTTTCTGTTTTCTCTTTTCGCGGTCAGCTTTGCTGACTGAATGTTTTGAATACAGAAACTGCATTTCTCCATTACCCCTCTTGTTCTCATGGTAACGTCAGGATTGATAACCATTTTGCCGAGGTCGTTATTGAAATGGTAATCAAATTGGTCGTTGTCGTTATATCTGAACCAATTGAAACGTCTTACTTTGTATGGGCAGTTATTTCCGCAATATTTGGTACCAATACAACGGTTATAGGTCATTTGGTTCAATCCTTCACTGCTGTGAGTGGTTGCCAATACCGGGCAAACGGTTTCACAAGGTGCGTGATCACAATGCTGACACATAAGCGGCATGTGAACCACTTTTACATTTTCATAATGAACCTGAGGTTTTCCTGCTTTTGTATTTTGTTTGGTTAGTGCGTCAATGTCTTTTTCTTTGGTTAGGAAACCTTTATCACTTTCAAAACTGTAGTAACGATCTATTCTTATCCAGTGCATCTCTCTACGCATGCGAACTTCGTCTCTACCTACAACCGGTACATTATTCTCAATACTGCAACTAACCACACAAGCTCCGCAACCGGTACAGGCATTCAGGTCAATAGCCATCCCCCAGTGGTGACCGGTAGAATAATCATATTCATCCCAAAGTGAAATCAAATCATGCTTGTGATGATTGGTTACAAAAGGATCTTTCTTGTATTCTTCAAATGTTGCCTCCCTGATAATGTCTCTTCCTTCTATCGAATGGTGAGACTGTGTTTGGGCCAATTCATAACCACTGCCGATTTTCTCAATTCTAATCTCTGAAGTTCGGATGTAGGTTGATGTTCCGTTCATTAATAAAACAAAAGGGAAAGCATTTTTTCCCAGATTTTTCAAATCGTTCTCCCCTGCACCCGGAACCATTCTTCCGTAACCCAATGCGATACCAATGGTTCCCCTCGCTTGTCCGGGCTGAATAAGCACAGGCAAAGAGTCTATTACATTACCACCTACTGACACTTTTACCAAATCGCCTTGCTCCAATTTTCTTTTCTCGGCTTCAGTTTTGGAAATGGTCAGGTAATTATCGTAACATACTTTGGTAATAGGGTCCGGCAGTTCATGTACCCATGGATTGTTTGCCCATGAACCATCTCTGGGTCCTACCTTTTGATATAATATTAAATCAGTCTCCGGCAATGTTTTGGTAGATGATTCAATGACAGCAACAGCATCATTGATAAGAGCATTCATAGATGGTACCGAAGCCGGTTTTTCTCCGCTTGAATAAAATCCATCATGAAGAGCCTGATCCCAGTTAGTTGTAACGTTTGCCGCCGCAATACTCTTAACATATTCATAAGCCCCTGACTTGTCTCCACTTGGTTTTAATGCGTTTCCCGACCAGGTTAGCAAAGATTCAAAGGCCTGACGGGTATTGAATACCGGGCTAATGGTTGGTTGAGAAAATACGAAACGACCTGCTTGTGGTTCCAAAACATCCCACGATTCCAAAAAGTGAGCATCAGGGGCAACAAATCCAGCCATTCCGGAAGTCTCATCAGGAGCATTTGCTGTGCTGATAACAAGCTCTGCTTTCTTCAAAGCATCGGTTATTTTTTTGGCTGAATGGTAGGAATACACAGGGTTGGTATTGACAAATAAAACCCCCTTTACAGAGCCTTCTGAAAGATCGTTTACAAACTTTTCAAATTCGGTTTCAGAGTATTGGGAAACATTCAGATTATTATCGAGGTCAATAGTATTGCCATAGTTGCCTAATAAAATATTGATTGCATTAACGATTAATTGACAGTCGGTGTCGTTTGACTTTGAAACAACCAGACTTTTGCCTTTCGCATTCCAAAGATCTTCGGCAGCTCTGGCAATGGCTCCTCCGGCTAGTTCTTCACTTGTTGCAGACGGTATCAAACCTGCACCACCCTTTGCAGCCAGCTTATTGTATAGGCTAATCAAATACAGGCCTTCTCTTGATTCACGCATGGGAACCCTTGAATCGGCGTTTGAACCGGTCAGAGATAGTAACGACTCGAACTGGATATGTCTGGACATTACCTCATTGCCGGGAATTCTAAGTTTTCTGTAATCTTTAGAAAACCTCACCGGAGATATCCATGTTCCCAGAAAGTCCGCTCCAAAACTCACAACAACCTCGGCCTTGTCAAATTTGTACATCGGAATCACTTTTCTGCCGAAAGATTTCTCGTTGGCGATTAGCATTCCGGAATAAGAAATAGGATCGTAAACCACTGTTTGTGCAGTTGGATATTTTTCGATGAATTTACTGATGGCGGCCTTCAGAACCAAACTTGTATTTGTTCTGGTAATAATTCTTATGGAACCACCTGAAGCTGCTATGCTCCCTAATTTTGCCGTAATTTGGCTATCAAAAAGATTCCAATCGGCAACATCCTTTGATTTTATCTGAGGGTTCTTGTAACGGTTGGTATCATACAACGATAATATGCTCGCTTGTCCGGTTGCACAAAGCCCGCCTCCCGAAAGATCAGACAAATCATTGCCTTCAAGTTTTATTGGACGACCCTCTCTTACCTTAACAATTATTGGAAATCCTTCGTTATAAACACCCAAATTAGACGCATAGTACAATGGAACACCAGGTGTTACATTTTCAGGTTTAACCAAGTAAGGTATGGCATATTTAACCGGGGTTTTATTGCATGAAGCCAGAGAAACTGCGGCAACGCTGAAACCAAAAAATTTCAAAAAATCCCGTCGGTTAGAGTTGAATGACATTTGGCCGCTAAAGGCTTCATCCAATGGAAGACCTTCCGAAAATTCGTTTTTCTGAGCCTCAACAAAAGAGGATTCACTTGCCAACTCTTCGAAACCTTTCCAGTATTGATGTTTGCGTCGCATTTATGCTGATTGTTTTCTTGTTTTAATAATTAATAATGACACTTACCACATTCCAATCCACCGTTCTCGGCAACCGTAACATGATACTTTCCTTCTTTAAGTGACTTACGATGTGCGGCTTCGTAATAGTCATTTCCCAAATCAATCCCACGCTGCTTATGGCAATCTAAACACCACACCATTTGAAGCGATGCAAATTGGTAAACTCTATCCATTTCCTGCACGGGACCATGACAGGTCTGACATTCCAATTTTCCGACTTTCACATGCTGCGAATGGTTGAAGTAAGACAGATCAGGAAGGTTGTGTATCCGCACCCATTTAATAGGCTGTTGTTTGTAATTTGGTATGTACTCTCGTTTTACCCCGTCAAAACCAATGGCATCATATATTTTCTGTATTTCCGGAGAAATTTTACCGTCATATTTTGCGGTGGCCTGTACATATTTATGACAATTCATGCATGTGTTTGCAGATGGAATGCTGGCCGACTTGCTTTTATCAGCTGTACTATGGCAATACTTACAATCAAGTTGCAACTCTCCTTCTCCCAATCCGGCATGAAGCTTATGTGAAAAGTTGATAGGTTGCGTTGGGGAATAATCCTGTTGAACACCAATCTCATCCATGGCATATTTATAACCCCAACCACCTAAAACAATAATAATACCTGTAACCACGATTAAAGAAACTATTATTGGGTTCCATCTTGAAACGACGGGCTGAATCTTTCTTTGATAATAAGATGGTTCAACAAGTTCGATTTGTTTTTCCCTGACGATTCGTTTCAGATTTCTGGTAACGCCAAAAAGCAATCCACCAATTAAAACCAACACTGCAAACAAAACCAATACTGTAATAAAAGTTGAATCATTGTAGAATTCGGAACCGCCTTGCGAGAAGCTTGCCAGAGGCAATAAAAACAACAAGAAAGATGAATATTTCTTCATAAATTGTGTGCCGTTCGGTTAATTAATTGAGCTTTCGAGGTCAAAAAATGCGGTGCAAATATAGAGTACATAACAAAGTGGCAATCTTCAAAATTTGCACATGACGGCAATTTAGATTTCGTCTAAATAAAGAGCGTAATATATTTATAATCAAATAATTAAAAACGATTATCTCTTTGTCCTTATAGATTTATTCACAGACTATTTCGGCATTAGAGTCATGTTATCGGAGGCATATGCCTTTATAATCTCTTTTACCAGTCTGTGACGAACAACATCCTCGATATCCAGTTCGACCACTTCGATTCCGGAAATTCCGGAAAGCAATCTTACCGCCCGTTTCAATCCCGATGTTTGTGCCTTCGGCAAATCAACCTGACTCAAATCTCCGGTGACAATTACCTTTGCATGCGGGCCCATTCTTGTTAAGAACATTTTCAACTGCACATCGGTGGCGTTCTGGGCTTCGTCCAAAATAATGAAACAATTATCCAGTGTTCTCCCACGCATGAATGCCATAGGGGCAATTTCAATAGTCCCATTTTCTATGTACTTGGCATATTTCTCAGGCGGAATCATATCCTGCAGAGAATCGTAAAGCGGCCTCAAATAAGGATCTATTTTTTCCTTTAAATCACCAGGCAGGAAACCAAGATTCTCTCCGGCTTCAACGGCAGGTCGGGCCAGTATTATTCTTTTCACCTGTTTATCTTTCAATGAACGCACAGCTATGGCAACCGCAGTATAGGTCTTTCCGGTACCGGCAGGCCCTAAAGCAAAAACCACATCATTTTTGGCAACAACTTCAACTAATTTTATTTGATTCGGCGTTCTGGCTCTGATAATTTTTCCGTTTGGGCCATAAACAAGAACGAGAACGTCTTCTTTCACCTCCTTTAACTTTTGCGGATAAGATGAATCTATTAATTCATCAACTTCTGCAAAAGAAAAATGCGGGTTCATCTCCAGAATTCTGATCATTTCTTCTACCCGAACTTCAAGCAGGGCTATATGCTCTTCCGGCCCCAAAACTTTTATTTCATTTCCGCGGGACGATATGTTGAGCGTAGGAAATTTTCTTTTTAGATATTGGATGGCATCTTTACCTGCATCAAAAAACTCTGCCTGATTCTGCCGATCTATTACAATTATTTTTTCTGTCAAATTTATGAAAATTAAAAAGCTTTTTCTCTGTCTTGTTAAGGTGTTAATTTCGTTGCCAAATTTATGAACATTCAATCAAATTGGGAATAATAACTCTTACAACAGATTTTGGGATAGATTCGCACTATCTAGTTTCAGTAAAAGCAGTTTTGTTTTCCGGCAGTTCAGACATCAGAGTACTCGACATCTCCCACAGCATCGAGCGTTTTGATATTAATGAAGCGGCCTATGTCATCAATTTGGTTAGGAAAGATTTTCCCGCAAACACCATTCATATAATTGCCATTGACACCGAAAGTCTGGAAGGACAGCGAATTCTTTGTGTCAAAAGTCAGGGACAATTTTTTATTGTTCCTGATAATGGCATCATTTCTCTGATTGAGCCTGACGGGTATTACGAAGTTTTTGAATTTAAAAGACAACCAGATAGTTCTTTTATAGTGAGAGATGTGATGGCAATTCAGGCAATCGAATTGATCAAACAAAATTATCAACCTGAAAAACTCTTCGGAAAAACCGATGGCATCAACAAGAAATTAGCAATAAATCCTGTTGTAAACAATGATACTTTACAGGGAACCATCGTTTATGTGGATTCTTATGGAAATGCTTTTACCAATATCACAAGAACGGCTTTTGACGACTTTGTGAAAAGCAAAAAGTTTCGTATAATTTTGAGCCATTTCGAGTTTGTTGACAAAATACACCGGAAAATCACTGACGAAGCGGAAGGTCAAACGGTCTGTATTTTCAACGAGAATGGCTACCTGATGATTAGAATCAATCAGGGAAAAGCTTCCCAATTGTACAACTTGCGTAAATCAAAACCCATAATGATTGAACTTTTATGATTATTAGATTAGTGAAAATTATATTAGAACCAGAAAATGGCATAGCATTTAAAGAATTATTTGAACAGGTTAGACACGAGATTGGCAATTTTGAAGGATGCACCAGGCTCGATCTGCTCGAAGACATACGTTTACCAAATGTTTTTTTTACGTATAGTGAGTGGGAAAGCGAAATTGCTCTTGAAAATTACAGAAAATCTCCATTATTTGCGGGCATCTGGGAAAAAACAAAGGTAATGTTTTCGAAAAAAGCTGAGGCTTGGAGTACACAAAGGGTTGACTAATTTGAAAGAAAACCACAATATTGATAAACATGAATAACATGAATAAGATGAGACGAATTTCCTTGTTGCAGTCAATTTGTTTTTTGACCTTAATTTTATTGGCCGCAAATGTAAATGCACAAGATTACTTAGATATCGCTGAGGTTTCTTATGATGACGGAGCTTATAAAAAAGCGTTGAAAAATGCCATGGAAGCCACCGAAGACCCTGATTACAAAAAAGAACCAAAGGCTTATTATCTGGTTGCCCTCAGCCTCTCTAAGTTATACGACGATCCCTACTATCTCGAGAAAAACCCTGAAACCATTAAAGAGGCTATGAAATACCTCTCCAAGGGTGTAGAAAAAGACCCCGGAACAAAGGAATATGCCAATTACAAGGAATTGATAGACACGCTCATTCAAAAAAACAACAAAGAAGCTGATGGATTTTATAAGACCAATAAACTGAGTAAAGCTCTTAAAGCTTATCAGGAATCTTTTCGATTGGGTAGCGATACTGTGGCATTTTACTGGACCGGCAAGGTGAGTATGGACATGCTCGACACCGCTGTTGGCCGTGATGTTTACAGCACTTTGATCACCTGGTACGACGAAACATTTTCTGCTTCGGGAGACAATTCAAAATTCGTTGAAGATCCCTTTCTATATTTTGCCAATTATCACTGGACACGGAAAAACTATGATTCAGCAAGTTACTATTTAGAAATGGGTCGAAGAATATTCGGGCCAAAACCGGGGCTTAATTTTTATCTTTACAGCATAGGAACCGAACAGGTAAACACACTTCCACCCAGCACCCTGCTTTTAGAAACTATAAAAAAATATCTTGGCTTCTTCCCTGCCGATACTTTTTTTAGCCGAAAGGAAAATGCCCTATACTTGTATTTGATACGAACCAATCTCAGCAAGGGAGATACCCTTCCGGTTGATATGATGCTTCATGAGTTTTGCAATCAAAAATCTGAGAGAGCCACCTCAACCGATGTAGCTAAATATATGGCCGCGGACGAATTTGTAGAAGAAAAGCCCGAAAATGTTCTTTGGATGGTGTCTAATTACTATTTCAACAATGGCCATAATGCTGCTGCCAATTTCACAGCCAAACGCTATATTGAAAAAACGGCAGACTCCAATACTAATACCGATCTTGAAAACCGTTGGGTGGTTATTATTGACTATTCCAACAAAAGCAAAAGCCTCGCCTACACTCAAATGCTTATTGCGACAGCTATGCAACTGTTTCCCGATTCCAAGTCTTTAAAAGATATGAGACGTACCATAACAATGGCAGCTCTTGAAAAGGATTTAAAAGTTACCGACAAAGGTGCCTTGCGTGAATTGATCAATGCCCAGGAAGACCTAAAAGGAAATGCCGCTGTATCTAAAGTGTATATGGACAATTTAATGGGTTACATAGACGGATTGATTTTTAACAAGCACTATATGCAAGCAAAAAAGGTGATTGATGATGAGAAACTGAGAGATCCTCTAAACCCGGTTTGGGCCGATAAATATATTTATCTGGCCAAAGAAGACTTTTACTTCAGCTTTTACGAAACCAGAATACGCCCTGATACAGTGGCCGGAATGATCATCAACCAATTCAAATGGAATGGAGCAACAACAGGCTGCAAAGCAGGTGATATCGATCCTAAAATTCACCAAAAGGTCGAGACCAGAATAAACTATTTCCGCAGGAATGCCAATGTGCCTTTGATTTATCTCGACCCTCAATTAAATGACTGGTGCCAGAAAGCAGTTCTGATGATGGAATCGAACCGCAAACTGGATCACGAACCTACGAAAACATGGACCTGTTACTCGCCGGAAGGAGCAGAAGCCGCTAAATATTCCTTGTTAAGCCAGAATTCTAACACAACCATGGCCATTACCGGCTTTGTAGCCGATAATAACAATACCAGTCTGGGCAACAGACGTTGGATGCTTTATTACAACAGCAAATCGTTTGGTCATGGCTCTACGGACAACTATTGCTCTATATGGGCTTTGGACGACAGTGGTAGTACGGATACTTCGATTTACAAAGACCAATTCGTAGCATGGCCGCCGGAAGGTTATTTGCCCAAAATGGTTGTTTTCAAAAACTGGTCTTTCAGTATTTACCGCGATTTGAAAGGAGCCAACGTGACAATGACTGAAAACGGTAAACCGGTGGTCATTAAACAACATCCCTTGGTAGAAGGTTATGGAATGCCAACGTTGGTTTGGACACCTGAAGTTGACTTAGCCGGAAATACTGCAAACAGAAACTTCGAAGTATCAATAAAACTGACCGATGGCAGACTCTACAAATTTATGGTCAATGCTTTTGACTTTGATCCGGTGGGGTATTAGCAATAACCAAAATGATAGTTTGCTGAGCACTTTGGTCTTTCCAGCACATACCCTTCACCGGCTGTGTGTGTCATGACCCAGCCTCTTATATTAACTTCATATTTGCAGGTGGTGGCAGAACCCTTACTTTAAAGAAAAAACCAATTATCGGAAATTAGACAAGTTTGAAACAGACGCCAACAGCAGGTTTATGTTAAAACGATATTCCTTTATTTGAGTAAGGCCCGTTGCAATTGATGAAGAACGGTACTGTTAAAAATGGTTTCGGAACAGTTTCGAACAACCGGAATGGTTTAGAAAAGGACAGTACAAACGAGTGGTATATAACTGCAAATGATTTCAAAGATGTTATCAAAACCCGTTCAGTGTATAGGAATAATAAGAACTGCTGAATTGGGAACTACCGAACACAAAGCATTGGTCAGGTGGTCAAAGACGCCTTTCAAAATAAGATTAAGATGAAGTATTTATAGTCAACGAAAGCCAGCACACCTTCAATTGGTGTCAATAAACACGTAATTATCATATTATGACTCACTGCCCCTTCCTGTTTGTATAGTTATACAGAAATTAGTGACGGCATCAAATCGGTCTATCAACCAAATGTAACCATTATGGGATTCAGTCAATTCAACAACCGAAAGCCCAACTCATTGCCTCAGGAGTTAGTTGGCAGTTCAAAAGGTCAGGATTTTGAGCCGGAATACGCAACTGTTTCTGAAGATTCGAAAAAAGCATGGGTGATTGTGCAGGAAAAAATACTATCATGAAATTGATTTGGTTGAAAAAACTATTACCGCGGTTTGCCGTTGGGAGCCAAAAACTTCATTAGCGTGGGAAATGGCTTTGATTCCTCAGAAAATTACAACGAAATGCTCATTTCTAATCGGCCCGTGTAATCTTAATTATATGCCTGACACTATTGTATCTTATCCGGTTGCTGATAAAAGTATCCTAAATAGATGGCCCGCGACCATCAGAAAAAGGGAAACCTTCCGTCTGTGGTGCCGATGAACTAACTCCCCAAATAAAATCTTCGCCGAAATCTTTGATATTGAAAAGTGCCAAATCAGCCCAATGCAGTTATTATTTCGTCATTGGATGGAGATAAAAATAAACTTTCGTAGATCAAATAATCTGTGAGCATCCGATCAACGAGTTTCTGTGTTTCATTGGGGAAATAGACCTGAACAGGTTTGCCGTTGCCAAGCCAGTCTTCCATGATTAAAGCATCTTTGCTTAGGGACCTGAGAACATGTATCCCCATTTCATTTTTCAAAAAATCGGCATTGCAGATTTGTTCGTATTGATCTTTCATGGGCAGAACGCACATCTTCTTTCCAAGAAACATGGCCTCAGACGTAAGGCCGAAACCTGCGTGAGTCAAAACTCCATTGCACTTTTCAAGGGCATCGAGAAAGTTAACATTGTCAACCGGGTAAAACTTGATGTCATTCGTATCGAAACCGATTTCATAATGTTTGCAAAAAACCTTAAACTTGATGCCCTTGTAATTCTCCAAAAATGAACGAATCCTACTGTTGCTGTATGCAGATAGGTAAACCAGGTAATAATTCTGTCTCCGTGGCTCCATCTGCCTGATTTCTGTTCGTATGATAGGCAAGGAAACACCCTGGCCGGTTTCCTTGTAAAAAATAGGATAAGTCTTGTCAACCGGGGTGTAGTTCCGCAGTAGGAATTTGCTCAAAGGAAATCTTCCTTCAGGGGCTTTGAAGTCTTTCAGGTTAAGCGTATATTGATTCCCGATCCCGACGCAATACTTTCCTCTGAAAAAACTGGCCCAGGCTGTTATAGGTTCAAAATCGGTGATAATCATATCGTACTGATGCAAAGGGATTTTTCTCACCTCATTCATAAACGTCACCACACAATTCTTTCTAAAGGTTTTTGTAGCATCAATGCCGCCACTTTTGCCGAAAAAGAAACCATATCCTTTGCGTCTGTAAGTTACCTCAAAGGGCATTTCAAATTCGGCGTGCAAACCGCTGATCAATACATCTGTTTCAGCCCTTTTGCGAAGGCAGGGAATAATTTCAACCGCCCTTGTCAAATGTCCGTTTCCGGTAGCCTGTATGGCGTATAGTATTTTCAACTGACTGCCTGATTGATTCTGAATTCTGAAACCAAAAGGTGAAATAGTTCTTTTGTATTCAAGTCTGATGTTTCTTCATCTTTTTGATCGGCTGATTCAATATCCTCTGTATATTTATAAAGTTTCCAAACATCTTCATTGTATTCCAGAGCTGTAAGGTTTTCTACCCAATCACCGGAATTCATATAAATAACAGAACCAGATTCATTTTCTATCTTCCTGATTTCCGGGTGGTGTATATGACCGCATATTACTCTTTTGCAGCCGTTCTCAATGGCAAGGGCAGCCGTCAGACGTTCAAAATTGTTGATATATTTAACGGCTGACTTTACACTTTTTTTAATTCTTTTGGAAAGGGAAATTCTTTCGCGACTCATTGCAAACAAAGCCTGATTGACTAACCTGTTAATCAGAATTAATAAGTCGTAGCCCGTTGCTCCGAGTTTTGTCAACCATCGGGCGTGTTGCATGGTTACGTCAAAAACATCGCCGTGAAAAATCCAGACTTTTTCTTTATTTACTGTTAAAATCAATTTGTTGACTACCTCCAGTTCTCCAAGTTTGAGTCCGGCGAATCTCCGCAACATCTCATCATGATTACCTGTGATGTAATATATCTTTGTGCCGGCCAGCATCATATCCAGCAGTTCTTTCACCACTTTCATGTGTTGTTTTGGCCAGTACCTCTTGTTGAATTGCCAGATATCGAAAATGTCTCCATTCAGAACCAGCGTTTCAGGTTTGATTGATCGAAGGTATTGCTTCAACTCACGGGCATGGCAGCCATAAGTTCCAAGATGAACATCGGATATAATGGCGAATTCTAAATTGCGTTTAGTGCCGGACATAATCGTCTATATGAAAAACCCGGCAATAGAATTTCGTGAGCCAAATCGTCCACCAATTTCTAATATATCTGACAAATGTTACTTTAGTCATCTTTGCATTGATTTCAGAGGCAAAGATGATTTGATGAAATTAACCTAAGATTGTCCTAAATTGATCAAATAAACAATAAACAAGGAGAACATTAAAAACTTGTTAAACTTAAGCGTTGTTTTGACACTGAAAGTTTGATCGGGAAAAGAATTAAACACTTTTATGACTGTCCTTATTGTTCACCAATTCAGTGAATGCGTTTTTTAATTTCTTTCCAAAGGCTTGAAAATGCCAGACTGGATTTGGAATTACCGGCAAATACTGTCAATGGTTTCTGCACCATGCCCATTTTTTCTATATCGGAAGAACTCTTAATAAAAGATTTTAAAAAATTCGGATCGTCAACAAAGCATGATTTCATTACTTCTTTGTGCAGATTTTTTCGAATATCTACCATTGAAAAAAAAGGATAAATATGATTGGCATTCAGATCATGCTTTTTAAAATAATCTAAAACATGATGATATGTTCTTATTGACAAGGTGCTTGGAATCACCGGAACCAAAAAGTAATCAGCGGAACGAAAAATATGTTCAGAAAGTTGCGACAATCCGGGCGGACAATCTATAAAGGTGTAGTCATATCGCTTCCTGAATGAGTCAATTATGACTCTCAGTTTCTTCCCCGACTTTTTGGTTTCTTCCAGAATAATATCCATATTCCTAATGGAGAAGTCGGCAGGCAGAATATCTAAATTCGGGTAATCGCTTTCCATGACAGCGTCCATTATCTTGCTTTTACCTTCAAGCAAACTTTTTGCCCCACCTTTAATTTTGGCTTTTACACTGCAAAAAAAAGAAGCAGAACCTTGCGGGTCAAAATCCCACAAAAGCACCTTGTTTTTCTCCAAAGAAGCCAGATAAGCGAAATTTACCGCTGCTGTGGTCTTCCCGACGCCCCCTTTGAAGTTGTATATTGCAATAGTTGGCAAATCCCAATTAAATTTATTTCGATTTTAGCTTACTTAAAATAATGTGGGGTTTTCAAAACCAGCATTGATGACTGTTTCGAAAATTCAAACTTTAACTTATTTTCTTACCCGCTGGTTTCTGAGGCTTCTTGGCAATAGCTGGTTCTGGTACGGTGGATGTAACCTTTGATTTTGGTGCAGACCGGGCAACTACTTTAGACTTTTTTGCCGGCTTAGCCTTTACAGGCAAAGCTTTCTTTGTCTTTTCCGTTTTCGCTGAAACTATTTTTTTTGCATCAGAGGCCTTATTCTTTTTTAACCGATCGGCTTTCTTTTGAAGCGTATACAACTTCTTTGCAATGTGCTTGGCAATCTTCTTTGAAGCTCCCTCAATCGATTTTGTAAGTGCTTTGCCCTCCACTTTTAACTCCGATACTATTTCGTTAATCTTTGAAACAATTCTGGCTTCCAGGTCATTTTTCGATTTGGCATTTTTCATACTTTCTGGTCTTTTTACACAAGCAATATTACACCAATGTTGTCAACTGTCTAAATTCTCTACAAAAAATTAACAATTCCTTAACATCAATTAACTCAAAAAATATGTGGAGATGCTTAGTCTATCAAGGGCGGACAGAGGTGTAAGTTTTTTATTATATATCAGATTTTAATTTGTCGTTTTTGGATAGGGTGAAGTTTTTGATTTATGATCGTCAATAATCCGAATACTTTTGGCGTTGCAGTCTTTGTGCCTTTTTGTCTCCGAGGAATTTCGGTTTGGCGGGTAAAAACATTTCCTGAACAGGTAAAACAACAAAGGCTGCAAATGGATGCCGAAACGAAAATATAACGTCAGCAGATTGGAGCCTAAACTTAAAACCGGAACAATAAAAAATGCCAGGGAGCAGGCGTTTCACAACAGGGTAATCTGGTCTCCGGTAGTAAAAACTTCAGGTTCCTCAGTTTTTTTTGCTTTCTTCTCCGAGGGCAATGGTATAAAATTTTCTTTTTTTACCTCTTCCCGTTTTACCACTTGTTGCTCAATAGTCTCTATTTGGTCTTCTGCAATCTCTTCACTCAGGTCATCAGGATCGTCTGGCAGGTCTTCGGCATCTTCTTCGCGATCATCCAACAGCTTGAATCGGATAAATTTATCGTAAGTCAGTTTATTGCCAACGGACTTCCAGCCTTTGATGTCAATGAAGTCTTTAAGGTCAATTTCCGAAACCAGTTTTTCGCCGTTCTTCTTTTCCGTATGCAATTCTATGACGGGCCTGTTGAATAGTGTAGCCAACAACAATTGATTGCCTTTGCCCTCGTTGATAAAAAGAAAACGTTTATTAAGTGTAGAGGTCTCCACCAAAAACCTTTTTACATAATGTGACTTTTGCGTTCCGTCATAATAAATACAGGTTACCGGTTTGTTGGGATAGAATTTCTGGATACTGAGGATGTCGGTGATGTTATAATGATTGGTCAATTCATGATCGGTCACCTCATAGTCGCCATTCTTATAGAAAACCAAAATCCGATCATCAGTATTAAAGCTTCCCAATAAATCCCCATGCCCATCAATGTTCAATCTGCCTATTGAAGGATCGAACCAGATATTTCTTCCACCAATGGTTGATTTTCCCTTCTCCTTCAGTTCTACCTTTCTAATGCGGTATTTACCGGCTACATTTCCTATTGAGTTTCTTCCTTTTATGGCCAGTTCAGAAAAATCGAAATCATAAACCTTTTTTCGGGCTTTGGCCAGACCATGAAGATAAATAGTCACCACTTCTGCTTCGCCATTGGGGTTAGCACTGAAATAGATAAGTTTCGAATGGGGTGTTCCCTGTGTAATATCGTTTTCCCTGTCGCGGGTCATAGATGTAACCGCAAATCTTTTAGCAAAAAGTTTCTGGCTTTTCCCGTCGAGATAAAGGGTATTATAAACCATACGGTTGTCGCCCTTTCGCCAAATGCCGACATACTCCAGGTCTTTTCCGAAAAAGGCTTTATCAGCCACCTTGCTCACCACATATTTGCCGTCTTTCCGGATGACAATGATGTCGTCAATATCGGAACAGTCGCACAGGTAGGCATCTTTCTTCAATCCATACCCCACAAATCCTTCGATAAAGTTGGCGTAGAGCTTTTCACTCGCTACCGCTACGACAGTGGCGTTGATATCGCCAAAACGACGTTCTTCTGTCAGCCTTTCTCGACCCCTGCCATATTTGTCAAGAAGGTTTTTGAAATAGGCAATAGCGTAATCGGTCAGGTTGGCAATATGCCGGGCTACTTCAGCCAATTGATCTTCTATGCTTTTAAGCAACTCATCTGCTTTGAGTGCATCGAAACGCGAAATCCGTTTGATTCGGATTTCCGTCAATCTTTCTATGTCCTCAGATGTAACCGGCCTGTATAAAAGATTCTTGAAGGGTTCAAGCCCCCTGTCTATTGTCACAATAATCGCTTCCCATGTTTCACATTCTTCAATGTCGCGGTAGATACGTTCCTCAATAAATATTTTCTCAAGCGAGCTGAAATGCCATTTCTCCTCCAGTTCGTGCCGTTTGATATGCAGTTCCTGATTTAAAAAATCAAGTGTCCGATTGGTAGATATTTCAAGTATCTCGTTTACGCTGAGAAAATGCGGCTTATTGTCTATAATAATGCAAGCATTGGGCGAAATGCTCAATTCACAGTCCGTAAATGCATAAAGTGCATCAATTGTTTTGTCGGGAGAAATTCCTGAAGCCAGTTGAATTTCAATTTCTACATCTTTGGCAGTATTGTCTATTACCTTTTTGATTTTGATCTTCCCCTTGTCATTGGCTTTCAGGATGGAATCTATCAGGTTTCCTGTGGTGGTACCAAAAGGAATTTCTTTGATCAAAAGTGTTTTATTGTTCTTCTCCTCGATTTTGGCCCTTACCTTAATCCGACTGCCACGTCGTCCTTCGTTGTAGTCTGTAAAATCGGCATATCCACCTGTAGGAAAATCCGGTTTTATATCTGA
This sequence comes from Bacteroidia bacterium, assembly GCA_020053795.1. Taxonomy (GTDB): domain Bacteria; phylum Bacteroidota; class Bacteroidia; order NS11-12g; family UBA9320; genus JAGVMN01. Next base: position 37,636 of record JAGVMN010000016.1, read on the forward strand.
TTTCTTTCCTTTCAGAATATCAATAGAGGCTCTGATGAGTTCAATGAAATTGTGGGGCAAAATTTTTGTTGACAAGCCAACTGCAATTCCTTCAACACCTTGTGCCAAAACCAAAGGAAATTTGGCCGGAAGCGTTACCGGTTCTCTTTTTCTGCCATCGTAAGATCGTTGCCAAAGCGTGGTGTCATCGTTAAAAAGAACTTCCAGTGCAAACTTGGTCAGGCGAGCCTCGATGTATCTCGGTGCTGCCGCTCCGTCACCGGTTCTTATATCACCCCAGTTTCCCTGCGTGTCTATCAACAGGTCTTTCTGACCCATGTTAACCATCGCATCGCCGATGGCCTGGTCTCCATGGGGATGATACTGCATGGTTTGCCCAATGATGTTGGCCACTTTGTTGAACCTGCCGTCGTCCATTTCCTTCATGGCAAACATGATACGCCGTTGAACAGGTTTCAATCCATCCTCTATGGCTGGAACGGCCCTTTCCAGAATAACATAGGAAGAGTAGTCCAGAAACCAATCTTCGTACATACCCGAAACGGCTCTTTGGGTGACACCCTTTGGCGGGTGATTGTTGTGGTTGTCCTCTGTTTCTTTATTCAAATCTTCCATCATGCGGCTTCCTGTTCTTTATCTGCTTCGTCAATCTCAAACTTTAGATTATTGATGATAAAATCCTGACGTTCAGGAGTATTCTTTCCCATATAATATTCCAAAAGTTTTGGGATGGAGGTTTCTGTTTTCAGAATGACCGGTTCGAGCCTGATGTCATCTCCAATAAACTTTCCAAATTCCTCAGGTGAAATTTCTCCCAAGCCTTTGAATCTGGTGATCTCCGGTTTGCCACCGAGTTTTTTGATCGCTTTCTGCTTTTGTTCTTCCGAATAGCAATAATGGGTTTCCTTTTTATTTCTGACACGGAATAATGGTGTCTCCAAAATATAAACATGGCCCCCTCTTACAAGATCAGGGAAGAACTGCAGAAAGAAAGTTAACATCAGCAGCCGAATGTGCATCCCGTCCACGTCGGCATCTGTAGCGAGTACTATTTTGTTGTATCTCAGGTTCTCTAAATCTTCCTCAATATCCAGTGCATGTTGCAGCAGGTTGAATTCTTCGTTTTCGTAAACTACCTTTTTGGTTAACCCGTAGCAGTTTAAAGGTTTGCCCCTAAGGCTGAACACCGCCTGGGTCTCCACATTCCTCGATTTGGTGATAGAACCGCTGGCAGAATCGCCCTCTGTGATAAACAAGGTTGATTCAAACTTCTCTTCATTGGTATCGGTGAAATGGTTCCGGCAGTCTCTCAGTTTTTTGTTGTGGACATTAGCTTTTTTTGCTCTTTCCTTAGCCAGCTTTCTGATACCCGCCATGTCCTTACGTTCTTTCTCCGACTGAGTTATTCGCTTCAAAAGGGCATCGGCAGTTTGTGGATGCTTGTGTAAGTAGTTATCAAGATGGTTTTTTACAAAGTCGTTGATGAATCCTTTAATAGATTGTCCACCAATACTCAATTCGGTTGATCCGAGTTTTGTTTTTGTCTGCGACTCAAATACAGGTTCCTGAACCCTGATGCTGATAGCGGCAATTATCGCAGTTCGGACATCAGAAGGCTCGAAATTCTTTTTATAGAACTCTCTGAGGGTTTTTACAATAGCCTCCTTAAAGGCTGCCAGATGGGTTCCGCCCTGTGTTGTATGTTGCCCGTTGACAAAGGAATAGTATTCTTCGCCATAGTTATGATTGTGAGAAAAAGTCAGTTCAATATCTTCGCCTTTCAAATGAATAGCCGGATAAACATATTGATCTTCCCCACATTTGTGGTGCAGCAAATCAAGCAATCCATTCTTTGATTGAAATTTGTTACCATTAAAATAAACGCTTAATCCGGAGTTCAGGAAGGCGTAATTCCATATTTGCTCATCTACAAATTCGCTGATGTAATTATAGTTTTTGAATATGGTGTCGTCGGCTTCAAATTCAATATAAGTTCCATCTTTCTCATTACTGACCAGGTCTTGCTCTTTGATGAGTAAACCTCTTTCGAATTGAGCGAGCTTCGATCTTCCTTCTCTGAAAGATTGTACTATGAAATTGGCTGACAAGGCATTGACGGCTTTGGTTCCAACGCCGTTTAATCCAACGGATTTCTGAAAGGCTTTTGAATCATACTTGCCACCGGTATTGATCTTACTAACACAGTCTATCACCTTTCCCAGAGGTATTCCTCGACCATAATCACGGATGGAAACAATTCGCTCGTTGATTTCAATATCAATTCGATTGCCGTGACCCATAACGAACTCATCAATCGAATTGTCAATAATCTCTTTCAGCAAAACATAAATGCCGTCATCAGCAGCAGATCCGTTGCCGAGCTTGCCAATGTACATTCCGGGCCTAAGACGAATGTGTTCTCGCCAGTCAAGTGAACGGATACTTTCTTCTGAATAAACGGGTTGACTCATACACCATCTTTAATAAAACTTCAAAATAGAAATTAAACCTTCGAAGATACTATTAAGACAATGGCCGCTATAATATAATGCTGTGCTTTTTATAAACAGGTTGTGGGTAAAATCAGTGTATGGCCAAGACATCTAAATTGAGAAATCCAATGATTTCTATAGTACTTTACGGGAGTTTTCAAATTCTGCATATCAACAATATTACCAGTAGGTTTTAGCAAGAGTCAAGGTTAGGCGATCAAATAGGTATTTACCAAAGTATCTGCGGTTGAGTTTGTAGCAGAATTCGTTCAGATAAGATTGTAGGTAGGCCCCTTTAATTTCTTTGCCCAAAGGTTGGTGTTTTTCACCAACCTTCCAAAGGTATCAGATAAGTTCAGCATAATGAGTAATAAAACCCCATTCCCTTTGCCGTTACGAATTTTCTTTGGTGGGTGCTGTCATCGGCCTGCCAACGCCAACCTGTTTCTATACCGAAAAATAAATCAAAGGTCATACAATTCTAAAAACGAAAACTGCGATTCTCCCATCAGTTTCGATTTGCAAGAACTCCAGTAATATCCCTCCGGCAGCCTGACTAATTGCCAATTTGATTGCACCGGACAATCGTGAATATAGTTCAACATCTGAACGAAAATGTCTGTTGTCTCATCAGGAACCCATGGTGGTTGTCGTTCAAAACCCTGTCGGTTCCGGTCGCTCCGGGTTGAGTCTATCTTTGAATAATTGGGAACACCCTCATCTTTCATTTTCAAGATTATTTTCTGCGAGGTAAATTTCAGAAAATCCCATTGCAAAAACAAAACCAAAGACCTGACATCGCCGCACCTGTGTTAAATAATTCAAACTATTGCCGATGATTATTTTGTATTCTTCCGGCTTCAACAAATGTTGACAGTTGAGGTTGGTTGCAGTAAAAAAACCAGAGATTCCTGATTTTCTCATACATAGCTCAGGCAAAATTAGTACTTCTAAAGATTTTGACAACAAATGCAAATTGATTCAGAATAGAGGTTCAGATCGGAATTTCTGGTCGTTGACAACACAGACCAGTGAAGAAAGAAAATAGATTTACTCGGATTTCTATCCGCTAAACCTAAAGGTTCTTTTTCTCCGGTCGGAATTCAGCCGCTACCCCGCCATTATATTATTCGATATACATCAATTGGTGAAGAAGACAATAAAAAAGGCCACCCTGCGGCAGCCTTAACTTAATGCATTTTCGAAAGTATTTAATCCATCTGAGCTTCTAATTTACCAACAAGCAGACTCTTCGGTACAGCTCCGATGATCTTATCCACAAGTTCTCCGTTTTTGAACACCAACAACGTTGGAATGCTTCGGATTCCGTATTTGGACGGGACACCTGGGTTTTCGTCCACGTTCATTTTCCCGATGGAGACTTTGCCATCGTATTCCCCTGATAATTCTTCTACAATAGGGCCAATCATGCGGCAGGGGCCACACCATTCTGCCCAAAAATCAACCAAAACCGGTTTGTCCGATTTCAAAACTTCCTGATCGAAGTTGCTGTCTGTGAATTCTTTTGCCATGATTATTAAAATTTTCGTATTATTTTCGATCCTGCCTGAACATCAGGCGGTGCAAATGTACCCAAACAACGTTATACAATAAAGGAAGGTTTGATAACAATTTCTGATACAAGGATAATCATTGGCAATTCATTGGGAAGAACTTTCCTGAATTGGTGTTTGCCCCTGCTTTTATCTTTTTATTTTTCGTGCAACAGCGGTCCGATTGAAAAAGACAAGGCGGAGAATATTGCCACAGGAATCAAATTGGCAGAGGACACGGTTGACCATACTTTTTTGGATATTTCTGTGAAGGGATTGAAAGTTGATGAGGGAAAAATCGGGAAAAATGAATTGTTAGCCCATTTGCTTGCACCCTATAATGTCGTCCCATTTACGTTGAATAAATTGGCCATTGATTTCAAATCAGTATTTGATATCAGAACCATCAGGGCCGGCGATGAGTATGCCGTCATTTACAATGAAGACAGCCTGAAACTGGCTCAATACTTTGTTTATCGTAAATCTGCCTATAAATACTTTGTGATGAAGTTTCAGGACTCTTCCTATGTCTATGAATATTTGCTTCCCGTTGACACGGTTGAGAAATCTTTTGCGGGTACAATCAAACAAAGCCTCTTTCAGACTTTTGCCGATCACCATGTTTCCATGGAACTGGGGCATAAGTTGGCAGATATTATGGCTTGGCAGATAGACTTTTTCAAGCTGCGTAAAAATGATCATTTTAAAGTGATATACGATGAATTGACAGTCGGTAAAACACCCGTTGAGATCGGAAGGGTAAAAGCCATCGAATTTAACTGGGGCGATGAGATATTTTATGCTTTCAATTTCAAACAGGATGAGTTGAACCAGTACTTTGACGACAATGGAAAAAGTTTGCGAAAGACTTTTTTAAAAGCTCCCTTAGATTTTACCCGTATCAGTTCCAGATATACAATGAAGCGTTTCCATCCGATCCAAAAAATATGGAAATCCCATTTGGGCACTGACTATGCAGCACCAACCGGAACACCGATCAGAACCGTTGGCGATGGCATCGTGATAGAATCTGGACATGGTCGCGGAAACGGGAATTATGTGAAAGTGAAACACAACAGTATATACACAACTCAGTATCTTCACATGAGTAGAATTGCCCCCTCAGCGAGGAAAGGAAAAACATTAAAACAAGGGCAGGTAATCGGCTATGTTGGAAGTACCGGTTTGGCCACCGGGCCTCATTTGTGTTTCAGGTTTTGGAAAAATGGAAAACAAATTGACCCTTTTACCGTAAAGGTTCCACCAACAGTCCCTGTCAATGAAAAGCTTTTGCCTGAGTTTAACAAGATCAAAGCTGAGATGAAGGCAAAATTGGGGAAGATTAAGGTTTAAAAATATTTCAGGTTTCAAGTTTAACTAAATAGCAAATTGGCAACAATAAAAAGATTTGAGGAACTGGAGGTCTGGCAGATGGCTCGTGAGTTGTGCAAGACAATTTATTCTTTTACCCAAAAGGGTTCATTTGTTCAGGATTATAAACTTTGAGACCAAATCAAGGGGTCAAGTGGTTCGGTTATGGATAATATTGCAGAGGGTTTTGAACGGGACGGCAAGGCAGAATTAAGGCAATTCCTGAGTATTGCAAAAAGGATCTTGCTGCGAGGTAAGGTCGCAACTGTATAGGGCTTTAGACAGAAATCATATCACACCTTGAGAATTTGATTCAGCATTTACCATGGCAGAAACGATAATAAAAAAGTAAGGTTCACTGATGAGTTATCTTAAAAAGTCAGTTATTACAGGAACGAAGTATAAACCTGAAACTTGAAACCTGAAAATTTTTCATTGAGCTTTCAACACAATCCTAAACGTTGTTCTCTGAAATGGTGTTGATTCCTTGACCGAAATATGACCTTTGTGGTAATTTTCAATAATTCGTTTGACTAGCGACAAACCTAACCCCCACCCTCTTTTTTTGGTGGTGTAACCCGGGTTAAAAATGGTTTCAAACTTTCCGCTTGGAATCCCTTTACCCGTGTCTGTAATATCAATGACAGCATTTTTTCCTTTTGAGGAAATAGTGTAAGTCAGAGAACCCTGTCCGCTCATGGCGTCAATCGCATTTTTAGTCAGGTTTTCTATCACCCATGCAAAGAGAGGATAGTTTAAGGCCACGTAAAGTTCTGCATCTTCAGGGTCTTCCGGCTTTTCAAGATTGAAATTCACTTTGCTTGGTGCTCTCACCTGCAAGTATTTCACACATCTGTCCATAGCCTTAAAAAGATGCTGTGGTTCTAGTACCGGCTCTGAACCGATCTTTGAAAATCGTTCGGTAATAAGTTCCAGTCGCTCCACATCATGAGCAATCTCTTCTATTACATAAGGATCAACCTTTCCTTCCGAGGCTTTCAATAGTTCCAGCCAGGCTACCAATGACGATATCGGCGTTCCCAGTTGATGGGCGGTCTCTTTACTCATACCAACCCATACCCGGTTTTGCTCGCTTCGCCTGCTATAACTGAAGGCAACATAACTGAAAATAAGAAAAAGTCCGATAACAGAAAGCTGAATAAACGGGTAATATCTGAGTTTGCTCAAAATGGTTGAGTTCTCGTAGTAGATAAAAATCTTGTCCCCCTCAATGTATTCAATCTCCATAGGCTCGTTGCTTTCCTTCATCTCCACAATTTTCTTTTCTAAGAAACCAGGCTGATTAACTAAAGCCGTATCGAGATTCAGGTGGGCCGTTACCTCGCCCTTCTTATCCGTGAGGATTACCGGTATGGTATTGTTTGACTTAACCACGTCAAGCAGGAAGTTCAGATCTACATTCTCATCCAAATCCGGTGAGGCAATCAAACGGGTGGCGTCTGCCCATAGTTTTGCTTTTTGGCGTTCTTCTCTTTCGAGTTCTTCTACCAAATTGTTGGTGTACCAAAGCGAAATGAACCCAATGGCAAAGGCAAATGCCATGAGTACTATTTTTAATATTCGTTTGATTTGATAGGCGTTCATTTAACTCTCATTACCGATCCGGGTGAATACTGTTTACAAATTAATACTTTTGCCTTCAATTGAAACCCAAATGTGAAAATCAAAATTGAAATAAATGGCCTTAATTATACGACTGATCTTGATTCAGGCGTAGATATTTCATGTGCCATATCAAATTCCGGCCGCAGTTTAAACGCTTATTTTATCCCTGATCCCGTTTTTCAAACTTTTCGAATGGGTTCGTTTGTAGGTAATGTTTCTGAAGGTGGAGCCTGCAATTGCGAGACTCTTACCTTTAATCCGCATGGCAACGGGACACATACGGAAGGGGTCGGGCATATCAGTCCGGGCAAAATTTCGGTGAATCAATGTTTAAAAAAATATTTTTTTGCCGCCAGACTCGTTTCCATTACTCCTGAAAAATTGGAAAATGGAGATTCTTTGATTACTGTCAGCCAAATTAAATCTTTGCTTGGAAATTCAAAAGGATTTCAAGCCCTGATTATTCGAACCCTTCCGAACTCAGACAATAAGTTGTATGCCAGATACTCGGGCTTCAATCCTTGTTATCTGGAACCTGAAGCAACCAGAGTTATTGAAGAGTATGGTATTGATCATTTGCTGATAGATTTGCCATCGGTTGATAAAGAAGAAGATGGAGGACTGTTGGAGGCCCACAAACGATTTTGGACATACCCTGAAAACCCGAGAATGAATGCCACCATCACTGAATTGATTTACGTACCAAACTCGGCAGCCGATGGTTTCTATCTCCTGAATCTTCAGGTGGCTGCCATTGAGTCGGATGCCAGCCCGAGTCGTCCGGTTATTTTTCCTCTACTTCAGATTTGAAAAGAGCCTGATGCACGCCGAACAGGTTTTGTATTTCTTTAGTTATTGCCTCAGTAGGTTGGTCAATATTGGCAAGAAACCTGAAAAGGTTGTAATCAGGACAATTCTCGTTATTAAGTTGGATGAGATTGGTGATATGATCTATGCCATCCCCGTTTTCAAATTATTAAAAGAGCGTTATCCCAATGCCGAATTGACGCTTTATTGCCGAAAAATGGCGGCAGGATTGCTTTCGAATGATAGCCATATTAATCAAATTGTCTTTGTCCAACCAAATGCAGATTTCGATCTTATTGTTGATCTGAGGGGAAATTTCAAAACCCTTTTACACGCCATAACAAATCCCCCAAAATTAAGGCTGGACAGAGGCACCATAAGATTCCGCAACCGGCTTAGAGGTAGTCAGGCTCATGAACTGGTCACGAATATTGCTGTTTTGGTTCCTTTGAAAATTGGCCCAACAGGTGAGGACATAACCGGATATGAGAAGTACAGACCTAAACTGGCTTTGGGTTCTGAAAATATTAAAAATGCGGATGAATTTCTCAGCCAAAACGGGTTGAAAAGATTTTGCATTTTGCACACAGGGGCCAGAGACCCTGCCAGGAGATGGCCTTTCGAACGTTTTGCCGATCTCGCGTCAAGAATTAAAAAGGAATTAAATCTCGATATTATATTTTCAGGGGGGCCGGAGGATGCACATGAAATTGAACGATCACGTCATATGATCCCATTTGGAACCTATTCTTTTGCCGGAAAAGGCAACTTGCTCGATTTTGCGGCTTTATGCAACCGTGCTTCATTGTTTGTTGGCAACGAAAGCGGCCCGCTGCACATTGCCAATACCTTTGATATTCCGCTTGTGGGTCTTTTCGGTCCTGGGGTAAAAGATGTTTTTTATCCATTGGGCAGCCACTCAAGGGTGATTCATCACTTCAAAGAGAAGAACCATACCCGTCAAACAATTGAAGACTCCACGATTTTGAAAATTTCTGTTGATGATGTGTGGGAGGTGCTTAGAAAATCAGAAATTAAGGAATGAAGGACTCAAAAGTTATATGAATGAATTGGAGGTTTCTAACCACTGGAATTTAATCTAAAAAAGGTCAATACCATCGAAGCTTTCAGAACTTGCTAATGAGATAGATGATACCATTCGCAACCGTTTAACGGGAAAAATATTTTGAATTACAGGGAAAATAAAAGATGTCAAAAAGCAGCCCGACAATATATGGTACTATCTCAAATTTATAGAAAAGGAAGACAAAACCATAACCTATGAAATAAAGGCAGTCTTTTGGTCAGTCACTTAATACAACATAGCGAGCTTCGAGAAGGAAATACCTCAAACTAATACAATTGGAATAGAGATAACCTGTTGTTTGACTGGTGTGATTACACAATCGTTCTGGAATAGACCTTTAAGTTTTTATCATTTGATTTTACTTACGACAAAGAAAAATCAGAACCTGAAAGCAGGCCATTCCCACTGCGAATAGCACTTGAAATGGAGAATAATGATAAATTGACTTGTTAGCATGAGACTGCAAAAGCACACTATTAACGCCAAAAATTAGCTTGAGATCAAAAATTGATTTGAGCCTGAATTCGCAATAAGTTTCCTTTTTGATGATTTTCCTGTTTGGCAAAGTCTTCATATCTCCTGTCAGATATGGTGTACATACATACCAATTCAAACTGCTTTACAGGTTGCCACTCCAATCCTATTTCAAGCTCATTTACCTTATAGCTTCTTGCATCCTTTTCATGTTTCTTACCACCTTCATAATAATGAAATCTGGTAAATGGAACCACAATGTGCTTTTTTATTATAGTCATATAGCTGGCCGTAATGTATCCACCTTTTAGTGATCGCACTTCAATCGAATCAGTGATTTTATTAAATTCAGGGCCATTGCCGATATTATACTCAGCCTGTATTCCAAATGGTTTTGGAAACAACACAAAAGAAGCTGCAACTCTTTGGTCGGTGTAATTAAGGTCTTTTTTGTATTTCACTCCCGAACTTAAGTTCGATTTTGCCAGGACATACTTACCATCATAACCTTGTACACCTGCTTCTATGATTTGATTTCCAACTTCAAATGGACAACTGATTCTTGCAATCACATGCGGTTCGTTGTTCAATTCAGGACTGTTGGCGGTTTGGCCATTGTAAACACCTAATCCAACAACACCATAGTCTCCGCTCCCCTTTAAACCCGAACTCACCAAATCAGAAAATAGTTTTCTCTTGGCCTTTGGTGCCCAGTAAAAGAAAACCCCTAAATCACGCTCATTTGAAACCGCACTATTTAAGGCATCGTTTCTGTCAAGTGGCAATCTGTTTTGGCTTGACTGCAGATTTTCAAAACCAAAAGGCACCTTGCTTTGCCCGATTCTGAATCTGAATTCGTTATCGGCATCTAATCCCACATCAAAAAAAGCATCACGCAACTGTGCAAAATGCAATTTGTCAGAACTTGGACTGCTTGCAAAATCAGGTTGAATATAAAAATAAACCTGCTTGCTGATCTGGCCAAAGAAGATGATTCGCATACGACGGATAAAAAAGCCACCATCTTTACCCCATGATTTATCGGCCTGCTCGTTGCCCAGGTTTTCATTGGTTTCAAATAGCCGGTTGTAACGGACCTGAGTGTAACCCCTGATGGTAATGTTGTCGTACCACTTTTTAGGTAAGGCATCAGGAGCTTTTTTTATCATACCCGAGTCAATTTGGGAATAACCATAAAGAGGGAAAAGAAAGAATAACATAGTTAATAGTTTCATAACATATTGGAATTAATTTGATGTAATTAAGCAATCATTCAAGCCACATTCATTTGAGATAAAAGAGAAGTTTATGGTTAAAGCGGCAAAATTGAGAAATGATTTTGAGCAATTATTGTCAACATGTGAACAGTACCTCTTTCCGTTTGCACCTGGCTATAAACTTTTTACTTCAGAAACAATGGTGAGACTAAGGGAAGCCAAATGACATACAAGAGTCATGTCAAAACAGGCAGGTAAAAATCATAACAATTCGTTAACCTAAACTTCAAAATTTAACAATTCGTTAACTTTAGGGCAGCAATTCTGATCCAACTTTGCCGCTGAATTTAATGCACCTGAAGGATCAGGTTTTGTGATGGTAAGTTTGGTTAATTCTATTACTTCAACAATAAGAATCCGGGTTCTATCCATTATCGAAACGATGCCTGTCTTTTTTTATCATCTCGTAAAAAAAAATCGCCAATATGAAATCATCTACCTTAATTTTAACGTTCATTACATCAATCTTTTTCGTCTCATGCAGAAACGAATCAAAAAATTCAAGCGGTGAAAGCACAGAACAGAAACTTTCAGGTTCTATTAATATTGACGGTTCCAGTACGGTTTACCCCATAACTGAAGCTATTGCCGAAGAATTCCGGAAAATTCAGCCTGATGTCAACGTAAAGGTTGGATTATCTGGCACAGGCGGCGGATTTAAAAAGTTCGGCAGAGGGGAAATAGACATAAATGATGCATCCCGCCCTATTAAAAGTTCTGAGGATAGTTTGGCAAATGCAAACGGGGTTAAACATGTAGAATTGATAATTGCCTATGATGGAATGGCAGTGGTGGTTCATCCTCAAAATACATGGTGCAAAAACATTAGTGTTTCTGAACTTAAAACTTTATGGGCCCCGGAGGCACAGGGGAAAATAAAAACATGGAGTCAAATCCGCAAAGGATGGCCCAACGAAGAAATACACCTTTTCGGTGCCGGTGTAGAAAGCGGCACATACGACTATTTTACCGAAGCTATTGTTGGTAAAAGTCACTCGAGCAGGGGCGATTACACAGCCAGTGAAGATGACAATGTTATCGTTCAGGGAATTGCCTCAGATAAAAATGCACTTGGCTTTCTTGGTTTGGCTTATTACGAAGGAAACCTTGATAAACTTAAGCTGGTGGGCATTGATGACGGAAAAGATGACAATGGCAAAGGCCCTATTTTGCCGACGGTCGAAACCGTAAAGAACAAAACATACGCTCCTTTGGGAAGGCCATTGTTTATCTATGTTAACAGTGCTGCAGGAGCAAGAAAAGAAGTTCAGGAATATGTCAGATTCTATCTCGAAAACACCAATACACTTTCTAAAGAAGTAGGTTATATACCATTGACGGATGATGAACTGGCAACAGCCAAATTTAAATGGGAGGCTTTTGTTAATTCCATCGGAACTCATAATTAATTCCCTGAATTTGACTGAATCCGGGAAATGAGATTAAAGGAGAAATCAATTGAATTAATACTCTTGTTGTGTGCGTTGATTAGCGTGTTCACTACCGTAGGTATTTTATGGGTGTTGATTTCCGAATCTTCTACATTTTTTCGTCAGGTACCTCTGTTGGATTTCTTAACGGACAAAGAATGGACGCCTCTCTTTGCGGATAAACATTTCGGAATACTTTCTCTTATCTCAGGAACCATACTCACCTCTTTTATTGCCATTGCACTGGCATTGCCTCTGGGACTTTCAATAGCCATTTATCTGAATGAGTATGCTCCACGTAGTTTTAGAAAAACGATTAAACCGGCTTTAGAGATATTGGCGGCCATTCCAACAGTTGTTTACGGATACTTTGCGTTAATGGTTGTAACTCCCTTCTTGCAAAAACTTATTCCAGGCCTGGCAGGTTTCAATGCACTTTCGCCCGGATTGGTCATGGGCGTAATGATAATCCCACTGATTTCATCACTTAGTGAAGACGCACTATATGCTGTTCCAAAATCGCTGAGAGAAGCATCTTATGGCATGGGTGCAACGCGTTTTCAGACATCTTTTAAAGTACTGGTTCCGGCGGCCTCATCAGGTATCATTGTTTCGGTCATTCTTGCAATTTCCAGGGTCGTAGGCGAAACTATGATCGTAGCCATTGCCGCAGGGCAACAACCGCGGTTTACTTTCAATCCCATGGTTCCGATTGAAACGATAACAACTTACATTGTACAAGTGAGTCTGGGCGATGTGGTGCAAGGTTCCCTTGAGTATCAAACCATTTTTGCTGCCGGGATTGCACTTTTTGTTTTTACCTTTTTGCTGAACAATGTGAGTTATATTATCAAAAGAAGATTTCGGATAAAATATGAGTAAGGGTATGGACAAAAACAGGTTCATAGATACCGCCTTCAAATACTTTGGCATCTTCTGCACAGTTTTCGGGTTGGTTATGCTATCCATTTTTCTTACTACCATACTTTTACAGGGATTGCCCCGGTTGAACTGGCAGTTTTTTACCTCTTTCCCATCGCGAAAACCTGAAGACGCCGGAATTCTGGTTTGCATTTTGGGTTCGCTTTGGATCGTTGGGCTCACTGCCCTAATTTCAATACCGCTTGGCGTTGCCTCCGGAATTTATCTTCAGGAATATGGAAGGGAAAACAGACTGGCCGCTTTCATAGAAATCAATATAACCAATCTTGCCGGGGTGCCGTCCATTATTTACGGGCTTTTAGCTTTGGAGATTTTTGTAAGAATACTAGGACTGGGAAAAAGCCTGTTGGCCGGAAGCTTAACGCTTTCACTCCTGTTGCTGCCCATCATTATTGTCGGTACCCGCGAAGCAATCAAAGCCGTTCCTAAGACTATCAAAGAAGCATCTTATGCTATGGGGGCCACAAAATGGCAAACGATCTGGCACCAGATACTTCCTGCCTCGTCAGGGGGAATTATAACAGCAGTAATTCTGGCGTTATCCAGAGCAATAGGAGAATCTGCCCCACTGATCGTAATAGGTGCCATGCTGTACCTCACGAAATTACCGGCAGGAATCATGGATGATTTCTCTGTACTCCCCATTCAGATTTTTAACTGGCTTTCCCGCCCTCAAAAAGGATTCATTATAAATGCAACTGCTGCAATAGTCGTACTTTTGTGCATCACCTTTGTCATGAATGGAATTGCCATATACCTGAGAAACAGATGGCAGAAAAAAGTGAAATGGTAAGACCAGTGTCTAAATTTAAATCCGAAAATGTCAACGTCTTTTATGGTGACAATCACGTTATCAAAAATGTGAATTTATCCATTGAACCCAATACAGTTACGGCTTTTATCGGGCCTTCGGGTTGCGGAAAATCTACCTTTCTTCGTCTGATCAACCGCATGAATGATTACATCGAAGAATTCCGCAAAACGGGAAAAGTGATGATAGACGGTGAAGACATATATGACAAAAAGGTTCGCGTTGAACATTTGAGAAAAAAAGTGGGAATGGTATTCCAGAAACCAAATCCATTTCCAAAAACTATATATGAAAATGTAATCTATGGATTAAGAATACAAGGAATTAAAAACAAGTCACTTTTAGATGAAACGGTAGAAAGATCGTTAAAGCAGGCGGCATTGTGGGAAGAAGTAAGAGATGATCTGAACAAATCAGCTCTGCAACTTTCCGGCGGACAACAACAACGTCTCTGCATTGCCAGAGCAATGGCCGTTGAGCCATCCATAATCTTGATGGACGAACCCGCTTCTGCACTTGATCCCATTTCAACAGCCAAAATTGAAGAACTGATCTATGAATTAAAAAAACAATACACCATCATCATCGTTACCCACAACATGCAACAGGCGGGGAGAGTTAGCGACAAGACGGCATTTTTTTATATAGGCGAGTTGGTCGAATTTGGAGATACCAAAGAAATTTTCACCAACCCAAAAGTACTTTTGACACAAAATTATGTTACAGGTAGATTTGGATAAAAAATTAATGAAATGACCCATTTAGATGAAGAATTAGTTGAGCTGAAATCAGAGATTACCGTCATGTGGAACTTGGTCATCACTCAGGTAGAAAAAACACATGAAGCATTGATGGCCTATGATAAAAATTTGGCCCGCGAGGTTATTGCCAGTGAAAAACGGGTCAATGGATTTGAGTTGGTTATAGACCGCCATTGCGAAAATATTTTTGCTCTTTTTAACCCTGTGGCTATTGATCTTAGATTTGTTCTTTCCATTTTAAAAACAAACAGTAACCTTGAGCGTGCCGGCGACATGGCTGAAGGAATTGCAAATTTTATTCTGAAGGCAGACAAAGCCTTTGATCAAACGCTTTTAGAGAAAACAGAAATTCTAACCATGATTAAAGCGGCAACTGATATACTTCAAACTACGCTGACGGCCTTTATAAACGAAGACACAAAGCTTGCAAGAACTGTATTTGAGCGTGATGAATTTCTGGACCATCTGAACCGCAAAGCCAATCCAATTGTTGCCGAGTATCTAAGAAGCAATCCACAAAACATGGAGCAGGGTCTTTATATATACTCGGCCATTATCAAACTGGAGCGAATAGGTGATCAATGTAAAAATATAGCAGAAGAAATAATCTTTTTTGTCGAGGCAAAGGTTTTAAAACATGCACATAAAAAGCCAAAATGATTTTTTGTGAATATGCGTTTTTGTTTGGAAGCTTTTTTTTTATCCATTCATTGAATTTATTTGTCAAACATTGGTTAAATATGCTCAGAACTTTACACCTTTGCCCCATGATTTCAGTAGCTAATTTATGAAAAACATATTGAGTTATTTAATCCCCAAGGAACGAAAGTTCTTCCCCATGTTTGAAGAAGCGACTCAAAATCTTGTGGACATTTCGAGGTTATTACTGGAAATGCTCCGATCACCGGATCTTGATGACAGAAAAAAACTGCGGGATGAAATAGAACATCTGGAACATGTCGGGGATGGGCTTACCCACGATATTCTGGAACAATTAAGCTTAAGTTTTATCACCCCATTTGATAGAGAAGATATTCACCAGTTGGCTGTTGTACTAGATGACATAGCTGACTATATTAATGGAGTTTCCAGCAGGGCCATCATTTATAAAGTAGCCTTTGAAGATCTGACACCCGAGATGATCAAGTTGGCCGAATTGATAGTGCGTTGCGTAGAGGAATTGCATATTGCCGTAGCCCAGTTACATGATTTGAAACATGTCGAAAAGATTAACGATGCCTATGTCAAAATTAACAGTATTGAAAATCATGCAGATGATATTTTTGATTTGGCCATCGGCAAATTATTTGAGGAGGAAAAAGACCCCATCAAACTTATAAAGATGAAGGAAATTTATCAGGCTCTCGAAACAGCCACTGATAAAGCAGAGGATGCCGCCGATATTCTGAAATCTATTCTTGTAAAAAACGCCTGATCGAAATAAAAAATCAATAACGTATGGAATTATTAATTGGGGTAGTTGTCTTAGCCATTGTTTTTGATTTTATCAATGGATTCCACGATGCGGCCAACTCAATTGCAACAGTAGTATCTACAAAAGTTTTATCACCGTTTGCAGCTGTATTGTGGGCCGCAGTTTTCAACTTTTTAGCATATTGGATTTTCAAACTCCATGTCGCAGACACAGTTTCAAAAACCGTAGATTCAGAACAAATCACACTTGTCGTCGTTGGTGCCGGTTTGCTGGCTTCTATCTTTTGGAACCTCATGACTTGGTGGTATGGAATTCCCTCATCATCCTCGCACACGCTTATAGGAGGATTTGCAGGAGCGGCTATTGCTCATGGAGGTTTTGATGCCATTAAATATGCCAAAGTAATGCCGGTGGTTTATTTTATTGTACTCGCACCTGTTATAGGAATGGTCATCTCTTATTTCATTTCAATTGTTACCCTTTATATTTGCAAAGGAGCTTCTCCCCGTTCGGTTGACATTGTTTTCAGAAGGTTGCAATTGCTTTCTGCTGCAGCCTATAGTCTAGGTCACGGCGGAAACGATGCACAAAAGGTTATGGGTATAATAGCTGCTGCAATGGTAGCATCAAACTACATTGGTAGTTTCGAAGAATTACCCAATTGGGTTCCTTTAGCCTGTTATACTTCCATATCTCTTGGCACCATGTTTGGAGGCTGGCGAATTGTTAAGACTATGGGCCAAAAAGTGACAAAACTCAAACCATTTGAAGGATTCTCGGCGGAGTTGGCCGGTGCTTCCACTTTATTTGCAACAGGAATGTTAGGAATACCTGTGTCAACCACTCACACTATTACAGGGTCAATTATTGGAGCCGGAATGGTGAAACGAATTTCTGCAGTAAAATGGGGAATAACCATCGGCATCATTTGGGCCTGGATACTTACCATTCCCGTATCGGCTATTTTGGGGGCTTTGTTTTATTGGGCCGTAAGTTTATTTGTCAAATAAATTACGCACACAAACTGCCTTTTTGAAGGAAACCTGATTCCCTGAAACTATTCTCAAACTATAAACACCTGGTGCAAGATGACCCGTTTCCAATGTAACATTCATTTTATGATTTATCACCTCGACAAGTACCACCTCCCCGATTGAATTGATCAGATCAATCTGGCCCAGAGTTTCTTTTTCAAATTCCACTGTTAAAGTCTTTTCAAATGGATTTGGATAGCAGTTGAATTTTTCAACCTTTTTTTCATCAAAGCCAAGTGTTGGCATCTGATAAATTCTGATGACCATTTTAAAACCATCATCTGAGGTCATGAATATTTCACCGTTATCAGTGGTGGCCAACCCGACAGGCCTTCCCCAGAAAACAGGATTGGAATTGGTACTGTCGGTCATAAATCCGGTACAGAAATCGGCAGCATAGTCTATCGTTGTATCACTTGCATTGGTCAAATGCAGATAAATAAGCTTATAACCTGTTGCGGGCGTTCTGTTCCAACTACCACGGGAAGCCAATAACAACCCATTTTCCAAGGCTTTGTGGCTGCTGTTCAGAAACTCAAGACCCATGGGAGCCGAATGCGATTGGATTAAACCCGCCGGTTCCATTTGTTTGATCACGTTCAGTGAATCAGCCATTGTTATTGGTTTTAGTGCAATATAATCAGCTTGTGTATTCAAATCGAACCAAACCTGATATCCATAAGCAAAGGGATGTCCATAGAAACCATCCGGTCTGATAACGTCTATCCATTCAGGCGGAATGTTGTTCCCCTGACGGTCACTGCCATTGTTATTAGCCCAAAGTCGGTTTGTTTTGGGGTGCAACGCCAAACCAACCGCATTTCTAATCCCAGTTGCATATACCCTCTTACCAGTTCCATCTATATTAAATTGCAAAATATTGGCCCGGTAATATTCACGACAAACATTACAACTTGACCCAACCGAAACGTAAAGTTTCTGATTCATGCTGTCAAACATTAAAGTTCTGGTTACATGTCCACCGGTAGTTTGTGCTGCTCCGGCCGTCAGGTTGTCAGCAAACACCTCTTTTTTTTCATAAAACCCATCAAAGTTTTCATCGCTGCATTTCAAAACTCTGGTTTGCTCGGCTACATATAAAAACCCTTTGTAAAACCTGAAATCGTGGGCGTTCACGCCGGTTGCAACTGCTATGAGTGTATCTGCGACATAATCGTTATTAATATCCGGAAGTTTATATATAGCCCCGTTACTTTTATAATCTGCCACATATAATTCCCCGTCCGGTCCAAAATGCAGAAATCTGGGTTTCGTTAGTCCTCCGATATAAAAAAGTTGGGCACGAAAGTTTGCCGGCAAATTCAATACCCTGTTTGTATCTATATAGGTTCTGAATTTTGGCGGCACTTCCAGTTTTACAGGAGTCAAATTGAGGTTGCCAAGAGGCGTCATTTTCAAAGTGCCGGGCTGGGCCAGACTATCTATGGTAAAAAAGAATGAGAGTATGACAATGTACAGATTTTTCATAATACCCGGTTTTATGTTTTGTCAAAGATAATGTTATTAGGAGTTTTCAAAAGAAATCAAAAACTTGCCAGCCACAGGCCACAGGCTTAATGGCAGACCCGAATTATCTAAGGACAATGAATTTCCCCTGATACCGAAAATTACCTCCTTCGATGATCAGGGTGTAAAATCCGGTTGACAAAGTCTTTAAATCTATCAAGTCAGGGTTTTCCACTGTTTGTGAGAACGTTAACATACCTGTGATATCATAAACTTTTAATAAAAACCGGCCCGGTGGCAGATGTTCTATATGTAGTTGATCATATGCGGGGTTTGGGTAAATGGAAATAGTGTGTTGTGTTTTATCTTCTATCCCAACCAGAATCGAAGTGTTTCCTTTCATGTATTGGACCCCGCCCCTTGCGGTGCCTACAAAAAGGTCGGGTACCTTGTCGTTGTCAATATCAACCGCAAATGGACTAACTTTGGCCCCGAAATCGTGGTGGTATAACTTGTCTGAAAAATCCATAAAGAAGGCTTCAGCTTTTGTGAATGAGTCGTTGAGGTTCTTCTCTATATTCTTGTAAAGGCTCAGTTTGCCATCCAATCCACCGAGCAGCATATCGAACTTTCCATCATTGTCCAGATCGGCAATGTAAGGAGCACTATATCCCAGATTGTGATAAGTGGTTGGGTTGTCATATAACAACTCATTGCTGAAAACTTTGCCCAATGAATCGTTTTGCAAAACGAACGCCGGGGTGGTGCTGTTACCTGCATTTTTAAACCAGAAAACATTACCATAGATACATCCGATCACCAAATCTTTCAATCCATCCCGGTCAAGGTCTATGATCTGAGGATAGCTGGCATATTCAACTGAAATGCCAAAGGCGTTATTTGTTTTCAGATAATAGTTCGGGTTGCTTATGGAGCCTTTGTTTTCGAATAAATACAGCTTCCCATTCTCTGAGCCACAGATCATCTCTTCTATATTGTCACCGTTTAAATCGCCAAAAGACAGCACCAACCCTGCAAAGGAATGCTGTGAAATATTCCATAAATCGTTGTTCTCAAAAATAAAAACAGGATTGGCAAGGGTGCCTGTATTTCGATAAAACACAATTCGGTCTTTTTTATCCTGATCTATGGCGTGGTTGCCGTTGGTAACAAGCAGCAGGTCATCATCACCATCTTTGTCTTCATCCCATAGAACAGGCCTTCCCCAACCTCCGGCATCTATCATTTCATCCAACATAAAATTATTGGTTCTATATTGAAAATCCGGAACATTTGTTGTGCTGTTATTTTCCAAAAATAGAACCTGATCTATTTCCTTCACAGGATAATCAAATCGTTGGGTTTCATTTCCGGCCAATATTAGATCAGTTTTGCCATCCTGATTTATATCGAGGAAAAATCCGGCTGGAGCCATTGGTATTAAGTTTTTTATCTGTTGCGAGAAATAGGCGGTGTCAATTTTTATGAATGTATCAATGGATGTTTCAAAGTCGCTTTTGCCGTTTACCAAAACAAGAATGGAATTTGATGTATCTTCTGTGTTTCCAAAAAGGAGGTCAGCATCACCGTCGTTATCCATATCGAAAAAAGAAAGGGTTTTGCTGCCATTATGCTTCTTGTTATAACGATAGACCCTGTCGAAGTCGCAACGTGAATTGAGTTTGAGTTGGTTGGTTTCTTCTGAAAGATAACCAAGACAATGGTCAGGTATTTCAAACGATGCCGGGTGAAGATTCTTGTTGTTTTCTTTGGTATTGTTCAGATATAAAGTCAATTCAGATCCAAATAAATCGGCGGTGATAAAGTCAATATCTGTATCTGCATCAATATCGTCAATAGCAGGCAAATTGCCAGTCCAAAGAACGAAGTTGCTACTGTCAAAAGGTTTATTGCCGAAGTTATATGCTTTCAAATAAGTATCGGGCAAGGTAAAGGTGTTGTTCCCTTTGTTTCTGGCCAATTTTATATAGAAATCTCGCGGGTCGCGAAAAAAAGCATCTTCATGTCCGTCGCGATCATAGTCTCTCAGCAACAAAATATCGGAACCCGGAGGAAATAAAAGTTCATAACGGGGGTCATGCAAATACGTTATTTCGCCTGATTTTGTTCGTGATACGATAAAAGTCAACGTGGTGCTGCCACTTCGGTCGAATACAAGCAAGTCTTTCAAACCATCTCCATTCAGTTCTATCATTGAAAATTGTGGCTGATTTAATCCCCCAGCCCACGGATTCAGTAAGGTGTCTCCGGCTGCATTCACTACCACAGGCTTCTTTATTGAGTAGCGATAGAATAAGGTGTCATTGCTTGCATACAGATTGTGCGAAATAAGAAATAATCCTAAAAAAATGACTGGTAAGGCTCTTTTCATTTAATAACGATTAATTTTTATACTTTGCATTTGTCCACCCGCATCAAATAATAAATGAGGCGACCTGCCAGAATGCTTTTGATTACTGTAATGCGGCCAGCGGCAAAACTTGCATCTTTGCGGTAAAAATTCATTGAATCTGGTACATCCCGATAAATGGCCCCGGTATTCATTAGCCTCTTCAAATGAGTGAGGATGCAGAGATTCCTTGTTTGGTTTGGTATAATTCAGAGAGTAACTGATATCTGATCCATTAGTCTGAAAGCTGAGAAAGTTAAAATCTTCTTCATTATCAATAGCTAAGATGGCAGATACCTTGTCCTTTACACAAAACACCCTGTTTGAATCTAATTGCAAATCAAAGAAATTATAGGATATTATGGAATCGTTAACCTTTTTAAATCGTATGAAAAGGTCTTTTGAACTTATCACATTTCTTAACAAATCAATGGAACAGTTGTATTCATTTCTGTCTGATAAATCGGCTCGGCAGTCATCGTTATAATCGTAAAACATTACCCTATCCTGTATAGCAGGTGATACCAATTCATACTCAGGTGTCCGAAAATTTTCTTTATCTGTATGAAAGATGAGGGCGATGGGTTTGATACCTGTTCTGTCTAAAATATAGGGATATTTAAAGCCATCATTATTAATTTCTGCCATAGAAACACGGGGCGGCCTAATCCCGCCTGTCAGGGCCAGTTCCAGCGTACCGTTATTTGTATCAAGAAAAACAAAATCTTTTGCAAATCCGAATACCTGAGCACTTCTCGAGGTGAACGATCCGGTTAAGAAAATGAGAATACCAATAATTGACTTAGCTAACTTAGTTTGCACTTTGTAAAATTACGTTTAAGATTGCAAAAAGAAACTTTCTGCTGCACAAGTTGAAAAGAAAAATCTATGACTATCGAAGAAATATATGAGTTGCTGAAATCAAATAACTATAAATTCAGCACAGACTCACGCAAGATCAATCCCGGCGATATTTTTTTCGCACTTAAAGGTGAGAACTATGATGCCAATTTATTTGCAGAATATAGTCTTGAAAAAGGGGCAGCTTTTGCCATAGTTGACAGCAAAAATTTACCTGCGAATAAGCGTCTTATTGCTGTTGAAAATGTCTTGAATGTTTTACAAAACCTCGCAACTTTTCACAGGTTACAATTGGAAATTCCTGTTATCGCCATTGGAGGCAGTAATGGAAAAACAACGACTAAGGAATTGATCGCAGCCATACTCGGTACGAAGTATAAAATTCACGTAACGCAGGGTAATCTGAATAACCAAATAGGCTTGCCAATAACCCTTCTATCAGCAACAATAAATACTGAAATAATTATTTTGGAAATGGGTGCAAATCATATCGGCGAAATTGCCGAATTGTGTGAAATTGCAAAACCAACCCATGGCTTGATTACCAATATAGGCAAGGAACACCTTGAAGGATTTGGGAGTATTGAAGGAGTAGCCCGCGGGGAATCCGAACTATACCATTATCTTCAAAATAATGGAGGATTAGCCTTTGTGAATATGGATGACAAATGGCTTCGAAGCATGTCAAAACGATTGACAAAAATTTGTGCCTATGGAGTTGATAATCCTCAACATTTTATTGCTGGCAAAATAATTCAAAGCAGCCCATTAATCATTGGAGAAATTGATCGTTTTAGAATTACCTCTCGGCTTTCTGGTGATTATAATTTTGAAAATATTTTAGCAGCGGCCGCCGTTGGAAAATATTTTGACGTACCGGATGCTGATATACAAACAGCAATTGCACAGTATAAACCTACCAACAACCGCTCTCAAGTAATAGAGAAAAACTCCAATTGGATTTTGCTTGATGCTTACAACGCCAACCCTAGTAGCGTTGAAAAGGCATTGGAAAACTTTTCATACTTAAAGCATCCAAACAAAATCGTGATATTGGGAGATATGTTTGAACTGGGAGATTTTGCTGATTCTGAGCACAGGTTGATTGCACAAAAGGCCTCAACACTCGGGTTTAATAAAATTGTTTTGGTAGGGCCTTTTTTTTCGCGACAGATCAATGAAATAAGTGCACTTGGTTTTAATAACTTTGAAGAGCTTGAAAAGTGGGTCCGGTGTCAGAATTTTAAAAACACAGCTTTTTTGATTAAAGGTTCAAGAGGAATGGCAATGGAAAGAATTGTGCCAGCCATCGTAAATGAAGGTGAATGAATCATCCCATTTTTATGAGTTTTTTATTGACAAAAATCAGATGGTGATACACAATTGAACGATTCTTATCAGCTTTTGAAATAAAAAGCTATGTTCATACTTAATTGGTGGGTATATTTTATACTTTTGCACCTTAAAATTTTAAAACCATAAAAATGAATTACGAAAAGATTAAATCACTTGCTAAAAAACAAAAAGTTAAGATCAAAGAACTTGCACAAACTGTTGAGGTTTCAGAAGTTGGATTGTACCAAATGTTAAGAAATCAATCAATGAAGGTTGAGACACTGGAGAAAATAAGCTCCGCTTTAAGTGTATCTCCTGTTACATTTTTCGATGACAATATTATAGATGGTGGAACCGGAATTGCTGATTACAAAAGCATTGCAGCTGTTGAACGCTCGTCATATTTGGAAAAAATAGTTGATCTACAATCTGAAACAATTCGATTGCTTCGCGAACAATTAGACACTTGTCGTCAAAGCAAATAGTTTAATCAAACAAAAAGGCCCGTCAGCCGGGCTTTTTTGTTTTGACCTTTATTCATTTCTCATTCTCTTGAAGGTCTGCATGTAGAAGTTTACATATTGGCTTTGGCAACATCTTTGGGTATATCAAAAGTTTTTTTGAGGACTTTATACCTCATTGATAGTTAAATAATCATCCTCACCCGTCAAGCTTATATATTTGTTAAAAAACATAAATCAAAATTGTGAAGGATCAAAAAAAAATATGCCCGGCTATCAACATGCTTTTTTCTAATGCTGTCCTGTTTATATGCCCCAACAACCCTTTTTCTGAGAGATAATCTAACATTTTCTCAGTTGGCATATTCCCAATCAAATCGTCTTTGGCCATGGGGCATCCACCGAAACCTTTCAAGGCTCCATCAAATCTTCGGCAACCCATTACTATGGCTGCATTTAGCTTTTCTTCCCAACTATCCGGCAAAGTATGAAAATGAGCCCCAAACTCTGCTTTGGGGAAATCCTCTTCGAGGTTGCCGAAAACTGATCTTATCTTTTCCGTTGTCGCCACCCCAACAGTATCCGACATAGAAAAAATATTGACACCAAAAGAATAAAGCCTGTCAACCCAATGCTCAACTATTGCCGCATCCCAAAAGTCATTGTAAGGATTTCCGAATGCCATCGAAATATAAACGACTAATTTTTTATCTTTTTTTCCGCAGAGTTCAAGAATTCTTTTCAGGTTACTAAATGAATCGTCAATGCTCGAATGGGTATTTCGCTGTTGAAAGGTTTCTGAAATTGAAAAGGGATAACCGACATAATCAATTTGCGGAAACTCAACTGCCAACTCCGCACCTTTGTAATTTGCTATTATCACCAGCAACTCTGTATCAGTGTCTTCAAGGTCTAGTTTTTCCAAAACCTCAGCTGTATCTTTCATTTGGGGGATCACTTTGGGTGAAACAAAACTACCACAATCAAGCACATCGAAACCTACTTTCAGCAAAGTGTTCAGGTATTCAATTTTCTGTTTTGTTTCTACAAATCGCAACATTCCCTGCATGGCATCTCTCGGACACTCAATCAATTTAACTGTCATATTCCCGCAGTTCTTTGCATTTCAGGGCAAAATTATCATTTTTGCAAAACTATTTAAGGCAGCGTTACAAACCTATTGAAATGACAGATTTGGAAAACATCCAACACCCTTTGGATTCTGAAGGACATAATTCTGAAAATACGGAGCATGAAAATTCTCTTAACGTTAATGATCGGAGTTCAAAGGAAGAATTTATTGAAGAGGCAGAAGACCTGACCCCTGAAGAAGAAATGCTGCCAGTTGATCAATTAGAGGAATCAGAAACTATGAATGAAACCCCGGTAAACCCAAATGTAATTGAAAAGCCTGTAAGTGAACCGATTGAGGAATCTGCCTCTATTATTCAAAATGAAACAATGGACATATCTTTTGAGGCACCAATTGATGAAACCTCTGAAGAACATAGTATTGATATAGAAGAAATCGGAAATCCGGAAATCCCTAAATCAGAAAATCGTGGCAAAAATGAAATTGCTGATTTCGAGGTTGAAACCAATCTTGGCCATTCCGATGATCATGACGATTCGGAAGAGTTTGAAGAAACGCCTGACGTTGATCTTTCAAGCCTGAATAAGGGTCAATTGCTTACCATGGCTGCAGAGGCTATTCACCTTTCACCAAAAGAATCTGTCAAAAAACTTCAAAACATCAGGCCATATTTGGACGATTTATTCAGGAAAGAAGAAAAAGAAGCCCTTAATGCTTATCTGGAAGCCGGAAATGAACCCGAAACTTTTGAGTTTATTGAAGATATTGACAAAGAGCGGTTCAATCACCTGTTCAAGCAGGCACAGGATGCCAGAAGTGAGGAACGCCGCCGGATTGAAAATGAAAAACAAAATAATCTCAAACGGAAGCGGGAGATTTTGAATGTGCTAAAAGAACTGACAGAGAAGGATGAAACCCAAAACACCATTGAAGACGTCAAAAAACTTCAATCTGAATGGAAAATAATTCGGGTTTTACCAAAAGAAAATGTTCAGGAACTTTGGGATGCCTACCATTTCTACCTGAACAAATTTTATGACAATCATTCCATAAACATTGAACTTAAAGACCTTGACCGACGCAAAAACCTAGAGATTAAAATTGAATTGTGCAAAAAGGTTGACGAACTTCATCAGGAAACATCAATTAAAAGATGTTTCATACTTTTAAACAAGTATCATGAGGACTTCAGAAACACGGGACCTGTTCCCCGTGAATTCAGTGAAGAAATCTGGAGCCGATTCAAAAGTGCCAGCGACAATGTTTATCAGGAACGAAAGGGTTTAATGGAAGAGGCTGAAAATCACAGAAAAGAAAATCTGGCATTAAAAGAGATTTTACTTGAAAAGGCCTCAATTGTTGCAGGAGTCAACTACGACAGCATGAAAGCTTGGGGGGCAAAGACTCAGGAAATGACTGCTATCTTCGAAGAATGGAAAAAAATTGGTACGGTACCGCATAAGAGAGGAGAGGATATTTGGAAGAAGTTTCGCGAATATTTTAATGAATTCTACAAAAACAAGAGTGAATATTTTCAAAATCTGAATAAAGAGCGAAAGGCCAACCTGATAATTAAAGAAGACCTCTGTAAAAAGGCAGAAGAGTTCCTGAAAGAAACCGATATAAGTTATAGCATAAAAGAAATTCTTAAGCTGCAAGACGAATGGAAAAAAACAGGCCCGGTGCCTGAAAAAATCTCCAATGCCCTTTGGAAAAGATTCCGTACCGCATGTGATGCTTTTTTTCAAAAAAAACAGCGAGGATTTGCTGACCGTAAAAAACAGGAAGAAGATAATTTGAAATTGCGTCAAGAGATTCTTGTAAAGATCAGAACGCTTAAATCTCTTGAAGACAAAAATCAGGTTGCTGAGGCTTTAAATGAGTTGAGAAAGGAATGGAACAATTCAGGTTTTGTGCCTCATGTCAATATTAATGAAATCAACAATAGCTACCAAAAGGCGGTTGAGGAGATTTACAAACAATTCAAGTT
Organism: Bacteroidia bacterium; assembly: GCA_020053795.1. Lineage (GTDB taxonomy): Bacteria > Bacteroidota > Bacteroidia > NS11-12g > UBA9320 > JAGVMN01. The sequence continues at coordinate 64,353 of JAGVMN010000016.1, forward strand.
GGATCGTGAATCTGTGAAAGGAAGTCAGGTTAAAGAGCATTTCCAATCTATGATGACCCAACCAAATGGAGCATCAAGGGTGAAATTTGAAGAAGGGAAAATCAGGGACCGCATGAAATTCCTGAAAGAAGAAATAGAAACCTGGGAAAACAACATACAGTTCTTCGCCCGTTCGGCCAACGCCGATAAATTGAGGCAGGAAATCAAGGCCAAAATTGACAAAACCAATGGTCAGCTTGAACGCCTGAACAAAGAACTGAATGCCATCAAATCTTTGACCCGCGAAACAGTTAAATAACCTGAAACCATTTCCTGCTTATCGTTTGGGGCTGGAATATCTGCGACATTGGTTGTCGGCAGGAACTGAGCACAGCATAAATTCCCCCTTCTTTTATGAATTCTATTTGAGTTGTGTTAAAGCCTCACGAACCGGATTTGGTAATGCTGAAATTGAAAAGATCAGAAACGCCTTAAAAAAGGATCAAACGAATTTGTCTTTTCTCAACCCCGCAAATGGCAAAACCCTCACAGAATCTGTCAGATCCATTGCAAAAGGTTCTGCAAAATCACCGAGGTTGTGTCGTTTGCTGGCAGCCACCATCTATAATTTCAAGCCAAAAACAATTATCGAATTAGGAACCTCAATGGGAATTAGTACCCTGTATCTATGGAAAGAACTTCCGGGAGATGGGATAATTTGGACATTCGAAGGGAACTCGGCCCTCCTTCCGATTGCAAAGGAAAATTTTAATTCATCAGGGGCGGATAGCATTAAACTTGTAGAGGGGCGTTTTAATGATACATTGCCCGGAACACTATCTAAAATTGGTCAACTTGATTTGGCTTTCATTGATGGTCATCATCAGTACCAGGCCACCATGGGATATTATGAAATGTTACGATTAAAAGCGACTGAAAATACTATTTTGATTTTCGATGATATCAATTGGTCAGAAGGGATGCAACAAGCATGGAGCGAAATAGTCAACAAAACCGAAGTGACCGCATCGGTTAATTTATTCTTTCTTGGAATGGTATTTTTTAGAAAAGACTTGGCGAAAGAAACGTTTAAGCTAAGGTTGTGAAGCTTCGGCAATTCTCGATTTTCAGTAACCATCTAACGCGAAATACCTCTCATATCCAGTGAATTTCTGTAGGCTCTGGCGTAAGCCTTATGCTCTTCATAGGTTTTGGTAAATTGATGGTACCCACTCCTGTCAACCTTTGCCACCATAAAAAGAAACTCATGTTCCTCGGCATTCAGAACCGCGTTTAAAGCTTGTTTAGAGGGCATGGCAATTGGTCCGGGAGGTAAGCCTTTAATCTTGTATGTATTGTAGGGATGATCCGTATCAAGGTCACCGCTGTAAACTCGTTTAATGCCCGGGTTTGAGACAGCAAATTTGACTGTAGGATCGGCCTGAAGGTACATTTTTAGTTTTAAGCGATTGAGGTAAAGCCCTGCTATTGCAGGCATTTCATTAAAATGCATAGCTTCTCCATCAACGATAGAGGCAAGCGTTGCAACTTCTAAAGGCTTCAATCCTATTTGCTTTGCCTTAGCTCTGTTCTCTTCAGTCCAGAAATCATCGTATTGCCTTTTGAATTTGGCCATAATGGTTTCCACATCCGTATCCCAAAAGAAATAATAGGTGTCGGCCATGAAAATACCTATCAGGTTTTCTTTGGTACAACCCCAATTTTTTAGTAACGTTTTATCAAAAAGATAGGCAGCTATAGCTGCTGAGTCCGGTTCCAGTTTACTTCCAATTCTACCCATTATTTGATTCAAACTCAGGATTCCGGATAGGGTCACTTTGATTTGCTCTTCACTACCTTTCAATAATTTCCAGACAATATGCAATCCGGATGATGAGGTAGAAAAACGATACATACCTGCTTTCACTTTGGAAGAAAGTTGTGGTATTGAAAACAGTTTTTCAAGGACGAAAGGATATTGTAATCCGTTTTCTATCCCCCAGCGATTAATGGCATCTGAAGTTTTTTCCCCGGTTTTGATAACAACCCGAATGCCGTTTTCTTTTTGACTCTCAAAAGCTGGCAAAAGACTAAACCATGCCAAAAAAACCATAATCGCGAAGAACAAGATTGCAAAAAATGTATTCCACCCTGAACCTCTCGAGTCTCCGGACTTTGATCCAGTTTTTTTCCCGGGTTTAGCCAAACGCATACCTTTTAGAATTTAAAATTATTAGCTTTGCCGTCACGGCTTCAAAAGTAGTATAGAATGATGAAAATAGCCCTTATAGGTTATGGCAAAATGGGAAAAGCAATTGAAGAAGTTGCGGTCGCAAAAGGACATAATATCGTTTTGAAAGCTGATGTGGGTGGTATAGACACTGACCTTTTGCAATTGGGCGATGTAGCCATAGAGTTTACCGAACCTGGTTCTGTTATCAACAACATCCGAACTTGTCTTGACTATAAAATACCTGTAGTGGTGGGTACAACAGGCTGGTACAGCCAATATGATGAAATTAAAACCGAAGCGATAGAAAAGGGTTCCGCCATTCTCACGGCAACCAATTTCAGCATAGGGGTTAACCTTTTTTTCAGACTCAACGAATCATTGGCCGTACTAATGAATAGCCAGCAGAATTACAATGTTTTTTTAGAAGAAACGCACCATTCCCAAAAATTGGATGCCCCAAGCGGAACCGCCATCACACTTGCCGAAGGAGTGCTTAAAAATGTTGATAGAAAAAAAAACTGGGTTGGTCAGATGGGTGGCAATGAGAAACCTGTTTCATCGTTTGATTTGGTAATTATTTCTAACAGGGAGGATGACATTCCCGGAACGCACATAGTTAAATATGTTTCGGACATGGACGAAATAGAAATTATCCATACCGCCAAAAGCCGCAAAGGGTTTGCCGCCGGTGCGGTTGCTGCTGCAGAGTGGCTCAAAGGCCGGAAGGGAATTTTTACCATGAATGATGTATTGGGATTTTAAATAATAGTTGAAGAGTTTCCTGAAATGAGTTTATGGTGGCAACTATATGGAATGAAGGGTTTGAAAAAGGTATTTTTGAAAAATGGATGTTATATACAAATGAGATTATTTAAGCTTAACCTTACACAATGATGATGCTTTCAGCTTTGGCTTCGCTCATCGTCCTTCTTCTGCAACTATAGAAACAGCAAATCCATAAACCCGTCAACCAATAAACCTTTAAACTTATAAACCTATCAACCCAACATGAAACTTAACCTAAAAGAGACCTTCCAAAGCTTCCGAAAAAGAACCAAAATCGTCATTATCGTTTGGACCATTTTGAACCTTTTGTTGTTCCTGGCATTGCTTTTTGGTGGCGGGGCAGGATTTTTTCCTGCATTAATTTTCTTTCTAATATGGGAAGCGGCTATCTGGGTTTATTATATTTACAAATACAGGTACAAACCCTTTCACAAATACGGCGACTGGGTTGATGCAATTCTATTTGCGGTGATTGCAGCTACGGTTATACGCAGCTTGTTTATTGAAGCCTACCAGATTCCTACTTCCTCCATGGAAAAATCGCTCTTGGTTGGAGATTTTCTTTTTGTCAGCAAGGTGAATTACGGGGCCCGCACACCTATGACTCCCCTTTCTTTTCCCTTTGCCCATCATACCATTCCGATTCTGAACATAAAGGCCTATATCGAAAAACTCAAACTGCCTTATTACCGACTTCCGGGCTTCCAGAAAATAAAGAACAACGACGTGGTCGTATTCAACTGGCCCGATGAACGATTGGACAGACCTGTTGATAAGAAAGAAAACTACATCAAACGCTGTGTGGGCATTGCCGGCGATAAGCTGGAGGTGAAAAACGGAACGGTCTTTATTAATGGAAAAGAATCTTATACGCCTCCTGATCGTCAATTTGAGTATATGGTGAAAACAAATGGTGCAGGTATCCCCAACAAATACCTTAAGAGTCTGGATATTACAGATTATTTTGGTGAGGGGGAATTGTATCAAATGCACATCAGTGATGACAATTACAAAAAAATAAAGGCTTACCCCAATGTAATATCAATTGACACCAATCTTCACCCGGCTGGAAAAAACGAAAATGGAAATATTTATCCTTATGACATGAATAGTCTTTGGAGCCGCGATTTTTATGGTCCCATTTACATACCAAAGAAAGGCGACAAAATCACATTGGATTCTATGACCTTTGCTGTTTACGAAAGGGTTATAAACGTTTATGAGGGCAATTCTGATTTCGAGCGGCGTGGGGGTAAGTTTTTTTTAGACGGCAAGGAAATTACTTCTTATACCTTTAAGATGAATTATTATTTTATGATGGGCGACAATCGTCACAATTCTGCCGATTCCAGGTTTTGGGGATTTGTACCTGAAGACCATGTTGTAGGGAAAGCTCTTTTTGTTTGGCTGAGCATCAAGCACGACATCGAACGCAAGAGAGTTTTTGACGGAGTAGGTTATAAAATGGAAGAAAAACGATCCTTCAGCGGTATTCGTTGGAGTCGAATTTTCATGGGTATAAAATGAAGCGAAAACTGAGAATTATTTTTCTTGGTACTCCCGTTTTTGCCGTTGCTTCACTCAAAGCCCTTATTGAAAATAAATTTAATGTCGTGGCAGTGGTGACCACCCCTGACAAACCCGCAGGTCGGGGAATGCAGTTGCAGCAATCTCCCGTCAAGCAATACGCAGTTTCCCAAAACATATCCGTCTTGCAACCCGAACGTCTCAAAAATCCTGATTTCGTAAAAGAATTAGCAGCTTTCAATGCCGATATTCAGGTGGTGATTGCCTTCAGGATGCTTCCGGAAATAATATGGAACATGCCGCCTTTGGGAACTATGAACCTTCATGCATCGCTCCTGCCCGACTATCGCGGAGCTGCTCCCATAAATTGGGTATTGATCAATGGGGAAAAGAAAACAGGTGTAACCACCTTTTTCCTGAAACACGAAATAGATACCGGCGATATTTTGCTTCAAAAAGAGATACCGATAGACCAAACCGACAACGCCGGAACCCTGCATGACAAACTGATGCTCGAAGGTGCGGATCTGGTGGTAAAATCTCTCGTAGCAATCGAAAATGGAGGTTATAAAACCGCTCCTCAGAATTTGACAAAAGCTTTGCACAATGCTCCGAAGATTTTCAAAGAAACTTGTGAAATTGACTGGAATCAACGTTCGGAAGAGATAGTAAATCTTGTTCGCGGACTAAGCCCCTACCCTGTTGCACGCACCAAATGGAAGGGACAAATAATGAAAATTTTCGAAGCTAAACATGTCGTCAGCTCTTCGACAACTACTCATAGTATCGAACAAAATGCCGAACCTGAGTTTCGTACCGACGGCAAAACTTTCATGCACGTAAAAACTGCAGACGGATTTGTAGAACTGCTCGATGTTCAACTGGAAGGAAAAAAACGAATGAAGGTTGCAGAATTTTTGAAAGGAGTCCGGTAGTCTTTCTCTCGTCTCCCCTATTTTATAGTTCCCATTTTTAAAACCTCAAAGTCACTCGCTTTCACATTTTTCAATTCAGCAAGATCATTGTCGTTCCATCGGGAATCGGGACTTCCGGTCAAAAACATATCTGAGCCAATGTCAGCCAAAATAATTCCATAGGTTTTCATGGCTTTTAGGATTGCCTGAACCTCGATGGTATAAGGCGTAATATCAAAAGAGGCTTTTAATCGAAGTTTCGCACCCATAGGAAGCGACAATCCCAAGGTGCCTGTACCGTTCACTTTATGGCGGGCCGGATGTACAAAGCCTTTGTAAACTTTTGCCTTACTATACTAAGTGTAAACCTCAGGCAATGAATAATTTTTCCCGTAAGCACTTCGTCATATCTGACCAAACAAGGAAAAATAGGTAAACCCGCTGCATCAGCCGATGTCCAACCTTCGGTGCGGTAGCTGTTAGTTTTAAGATCGAACACTGCACCTGACGATGCCTCCCAATTGCCGCCATTCAGACTGGCGTTATACAATTCGTAAAGAATTTTGTTTTCCAAATCAACGGTCAGCACATGGCTGTCGCCATTCCCATTGCCTTCTATTGCTGCATTCAAAGGGATCGGATACGGCCCTGGATCACTTTCATTCCCATAATTTCCATCATAACCATTTGCCCTGAAAACAATAGGTATTTTGGTTTGATTGCCGCAAACAACAGAATAAGGAATTCCAATAGGTGCCCCGTTCCAAACACCACTTCCAAAATCGGCATGAAGACCGGGCGTACCAATGGCCGCAATTATAGCCGCAGAATTGGGGTCAATCGGATAGGTAGAAATATCTTCATTCAATAGATTGTCTTTAGGAAAAATTTGAATCTTCTCTAAATCTGCACGTGTCGGATTGCTACAGGCGGCGGGTTGATCAGGGAGGGTGTCGTCTTTTGTTTATCCTTGCAGGAGCAGATGGTGATTGCAGCCAAAATGATGGCCGTTATGGAATTCAGTTTGGGTACCATTCTACAAGTGTAATATTTTGCTGCAACAATATTTGAAATGATTGTTTGAGAATTGAGAGTAAAGGATATTTGAAAATTAATGTTGGAATCTCCTATAATAACTGACAAAAAAAGGCGAGTTGCCCCGCCTAAAATGTTTTCACAACGGAATAATCCTTATTGTGATTTGCTGAAAAATCTGTAAAATTGAAAGTCCTATTACAATAAAATAGCGACTACGGAGCTTTAGAAGACGCAGTCGCTTAGTGAAATAAATCCTACGGCTTATAGCCTTGTTGTGATTTGTCTTTCAGGTGCAAACTTAATTGTATTGGTTGGTTTTAAAAAATTTCTCTATGAAAAGACTCGGTTTGGATTTAGGAAGTTCTTCTCTTGGTTGGGCTATAAAAGAGGATGATAAATTCATTAAACAAGGCGTTATTACATTTCAATCTGGCATGGTGAAGGGGCAGGGTGGATATTCCTCACCAACAAAAGACAGGCGGGAATCCCGTTCAAAAAGAAGTTTAATAAAAGCACGAAAGTATAGAAAATGGGCATTGCTTGAAATTTTGTTGAATGAATTTGTTCCTATAGATAAAACTGAACTTGTTACTTGGAGTAAATATAAAAAAGGAGCAGTTCAGAAGTTTCCCGAGAACCAAATCTTCTTGAAATGGCTTGCTTGTGATTTTACTTATGAGGGTGGATTAAAATACAATAACCCTTATGAACTTAGAGTAAAAGCTCTTGATAACAAATTAAGCAAGCATGAGTTTGGCCGAACTTTGTATCATTTGGTTCAACGGAGGGGATATAAAGATATTGGAGAAGCTGACAAAGAAACTGAAAAGCAAATTGAACGTAGAGGAGAGAGCGGCTTTCAAAAAGCCTTAGATGAAAATAGAACAATTGCGGAGGCCCTGACAAAAGAATTCTTGAATAAAGGAGAACGGGCAAGAAATCAGTATCCTTATAGAAATGAATATAGAGATGAACTTGAACAGATTTGCAAAGGTCAAGGTTATGAAATATCTATAAATAAAAAAGGAGAATACGTTAGTGAATTTGTTCAAAGTTTATGGGTTGCAATCATTTGGCAAAGACCACTAAAAAGCCAAAAAGGTAATATAGGAAAATGTACCTTAGAATCAACCAAACCAAGATGTCCAGTTTCTCATCCTGTTTTCGAAATTTTCAGAGCGTTGTGCTTTATTAACACAATTAAGTATTATGATGAGAAGGATAAAAAACAGAATATTCCGGAAGAATTCCATCGCCTTCTTTTCAACCAAGTCTTTTTGAAAAAAGATAAAAACTTCAAATTTGAGGATATCCGAAAGTTTTTAGATAAACAATTCGGCTCAAAGAAAAGGTATAATTATCCTGTAAACAAGAAAGGTGAGTACGATACCAGTGTTTCAGGAATGCCAGTTTGTAAAGGGTTAACGAGTGTGTTTGGCGAAAATATTAAAGAGGTATTTGCTTCAATAGAACGGCATAACATAGGCAATGCACCCAAAGCAATACAGGGCAAATACTCAATCTACGATTTATGGCATATCCTGTTCGAGTTTGATGAAGGTCATTTAAATGAATTTGCAATTAAGAAACTCCAAATTGAAAACGAGAAAAATAAAAAAGGGGAAGAATTTAACCCATTTTCCAAGATAAAAAACAATATACTGTCTGGTTATTCTGACCTTAGCTTGAAAGCGATGTGTAAAATTATTCCTTTTCTGAAAGAAGGATACCTATACAATGAAGCGGTGGTGTTGGCAAAAATTCCTGAGTTATTAGGTGAAAAATGGGAACTGCAAAAAGAGATCATAAAGGAGTGCTTCCGTAAAACCAATGACGCCTATAATTGGCATAAAACCATCGTTGGAATAACCAATAATTTAATTGACCAATACAATGGGTTAGAGCCCCGTGAAATTTTCGCATACAAAGATTACCAATATATCCTTGATAAAGATGACATAAAGGATGTAGAAAACTCTTCTCTGGGATTTTTTGGAGAAAAATCCTGGGAAAGCAGAAATGATAAAGACCAAGTTTTGGCAAGTGTAAAGGCAGCATATCAAGATTTTTTTCAAGACCTAAAAAGAGCATACCGAGAAACAGAACCATTAATCGATATTTTCAAAGAGCAATTAAAGGAAAACAATATAGAAATAATCGGAGAACTTTATCATCATTCAAAAAGAGAAAACCAATATGGATCAACTATAAAGGACAAAAAAACTGGTATCGAAATTCTTCCAGAGCCAAGAATTGACAGCATTAAGAATCCTATGTTCAACAAGGCAATGAGCATTCTAAGAAAGCTAATTAATGAGCTAATACAGCAGGAAGTGATTGACGAAGATACCGAGGTAATTATAGAAATAGCCCGCGAACTCAACGACAATAACAAAAGGATTGCCATCGAAAAATATCAAAATTTAAAAAGGGATAATCGTGAAAAATATCGCGAGTTTTTAAAGGAGTTTAATGAGAACGAAAAAAAATCTATAAATATTAATGATGGAATTAGCCTATTTGAACTTTGGACGGAGCAGACATTTGAAGAAACGGAAAATGAAAAAAAGGAAAAAGTCAAGAATAAACCTAATAGTGAGATATTAAAAGAAAAAGAGGCTGTAAAACGCTATGAACTCTGGATGGAACAAAAAGGGCAGTGCATGTATACAGGGAAAATGATTTCCATAACTCAACTTTTCTCTAATGAAATTGACATAGCACACTCTATTCCAAGGAGTCTGCTTCCTGATAATACAATGGCGAATGTTACGGTGTGCTATGCCCGATATAACAGGGACTTTCAAAAAACTAAAACACCATTTTATTGTGATAATTATTCAGAAGATAAACCCATTGGCACTGCGATTTATCCTCGTTTGGAAAAATGGATAGAATTGAGAGATTATTGGAAAGAACGGTTCGAGAAAAATCTAAAACCTTTTGGTAATGAAGATGAACCGAAAAAAGATAAAAGAATTCAAGAAAAACATTATTGTAAAATGCATTTCGACTATTGGCACGATAAAGTAGAGCGTTTTACAGCAAAAGAAGTAAAAGACGGTTGGGCAAGACGTCAATTGGTGGATACACAAATGATAAGTAAATATGCCCGTGAATTTTTGCAAACTTATTTTAAAAAAGTAGCAGTTCAAAAAGGTAGCGTAACGGCCGATTTCAGAAAGATATACAGTTTTCAAGAAGAAGACGAAATCAAAAGTCGAAATAAACACACACATCATGCAATTGATGCTTCAGTGTTAACACTCATTCCTGTAAACAGCAGCCACAGGGATAAGATTCTGAATAAAATGTATGAAACGCATGAAAAGGAAAAAAGACAATATACGACTTTGCCATTTCCGACATTTAATTCACAGAAACTCATTCAGCATATAGACAACAGCACCCTCATTGTAAATTATGAAAAGGATAAAATCCTAAAAGAGACTTATAAGAATGTAAGGAAAAGAGGAAAAATTCAATACCTAAAGGACAAAAAGGGAAACTTTGTTTTGGATAAAGACGACAAGAAAATTCTTTTGAAAGCAACAGGTGATACAGTTAGAAGTGCATTATTTGCTCAAACATATTTAGGCAAAATTAGAGATGTGGAGCGACACGATGATGAACAGCCAAAAAGAGAAAATGGAGATTGGAAATACAAGACCGGTAAAGTTGAGTATCTTTTTGTTAAACGAGAAAATATTGACAAGATAAAAGCCTCAGACAAATTAATCGAAGCCATAGTTGACCCAGTGATCAAGAGAATAGTTTTTGATCAAAAAAGCAAGGCAACAGTAACAGACTATCAAGGCAAGATTATTCGTCATGTCCGGGTTAAGACAAATACTGGAAAAGAAGTAAAAGAACGTGTAAATTATCTTTCGAAACACCAGTACAAAAACAATTTCTATTCTGAAGCTGGTTCCCTTCCCTATTCCATCTTATTACAAAAAAACCTTGATGGCAACGTTGAGAGGGAAATGATTCCAATTGCCTCCTTTGAAATTGCAAAAATGTCAAAAAAGACAGATCATTTTGACATCACTCAGTACCTCAGGGAATGCTATCCAAACCTCTTAAATTATCCTGACAAAAAGCTATTAAAAGTTGGACAGAAACTGATCGTACTGAATAATGATGAAGAATACCTGAAACGAGATGATATCGATTTTCAAGTAAATCGATTGTATGTTATTACTCAATTTTCGGAAGGCAGTATCTGGCTTAAATATCATTTGGAAGCCCAATCAAAGGATGATATTAAAAGTACAATTAGTAATCTAAAGGATCGCCTATTACGAGAATATGAGATTCCATTAGGTATTCCTGAAGTCATCGAGAACTTAACTATACAAGACAGTAAAGGGAGAAAGGATGACTACGAAAACCGAAAATACAGATTTGACACAATTAACAACAGCTTTCGCTTGCAAACCATATCAGAAAAGGTTGGAATAGAGAGAGCCAAGCAAATAAAAAATGAACTTGATAAACTCAAAGCCATTTCGGGTTCTTTTGAGATTGACGGAAAGACCCCTTTACTAAAATTGTCAAGTAAAAATTGGAGTTTTCTTTATGAAGGCGAGGATTTTGAAATTTCATTGCTCGGTAAAATTACCTGGGTTAGGGATTAGGTATGATCAAACGCACCCTCTACTTCGGCAATCCTGCCTACCTGAAAACCAAAAACGAACAGTTGGTCATCACCCTTCCTGCTTTGAAAAGCGGATTGAGTGAGGAGGTAAGAAGCACTTCCATTCCCATTGAAGATATTGGCATCGTTATTTTGGATCACCAACAGATAACAGTTTCGCAGGCATTGATTGCCAAATTACTGGCGAACAACGTAGCCTTTATCACCTGCGACAACAGCCACCACCCTACCGGAATGTTGCTGAACCTGAATGGCAATACCATACAGGCAGAACGGTTCGCCACCCAAATTGAAGTCTCCCTGCCATTGAAAAAACAACTATGGGCACAAACCGTAGAGCAGAAAATCATAAATCAAAGTTTGGTTCTGAAACAACAAAAACAAGGAGACCACGGGGTGTTGTTCAACTTTGCCAAACAGGTACGAAGCGGTGACCCTGAAAACTTTGAAGGCCGGGCGGCAGCCTATTACTGGAAACATATTTTTGGTGAAGTTTCCGGCTTTTTGAGGAGCAGGGAGGGTGACAGCCCGAATCATTTGCTGAATTATGGCTATGCCATTATCAGGGCTTGTGTAGCCAGGGCTTTGGTGGGCAGTGGCTTGTTGCCCACTCTGGGAATTCACCATCGCAATAAATACAACGCCTATTGCCTGGCAGATGACATTATGGAACCTTACCGACCTTATGTGGACACACTGGTTTGCGAGATAATGCTGTCCGGAAAAATCGGAGACGACATCAGCACCGAAAATAAACAACAACTCCTGCAATTGCCATCCATTGACGTTATCATTGATGGAGAAAAAAGCCCTTTGCTTGTGGCAGTGCAGCGAACATCAGCCAGTCTGGCAAAATGCTTCGAGGGTACCCAACGCAAAATACTGTATCCTCAGATAACCTGAGATTATTCATGAAAAGCCATGAGAACAGATCGTTTAAACGCTTACCGCATCATGTGGGTAATGGTGTTTTTTGACTTGCCTACCGAAACGGCCTCAGAGAGAAAAGTTGCCTCCAAATTCAGAAAACTGATTATGGCCGATGGATTCGGCATGTTTCAGTTCAGTATCTACCTCCGCCATTGCCCGAGCAGGGAAAACGCCGACGTACATACCAAAAGAGTCAAAAAACTTTTGCCTGAAAAAGGTCATATCGGAATTCTGACCATCACCGATAAACAATTCGGCGACATGGAAATTTTTTATGGCAAAAAAATGAAAGAAGCCCAACAGCCGGTGCAGCAATTACAGATGTTCTGATTGTAAAAAGCCGGAATTCAGAAATAAAAAAATGCCGCTTAGTGTTTCAAACTGAAGCGGCATTTAGTCATTTTTTTTAATTGTAAAATTGACCATCAGCCCAACAACGGCGGTACTTTGAGCCGGGGTATGTTGAAGTTGATATGTCAAAGATACGAGTTGAAAGCAAATCACAACTCGCTGGAAGGGTATAGTAATCCTGATTCGGTTGAAGTTGATATGTCAAAGATACGAGTTGAAAGCAAATCACAACGTTAAATTCTTCCTCGTTCACTTCAGCCGGGTTGAAGTTGATATGTCAAAGATACGAGTTGAAAGCAAATCACAACTCCTCGTCGTTCACAGGTTGCAGGCTGGTGTTGAAGTTGATATGTCAAAGATACGAGTTGAAAGCAAATCACAACGGGACAATTACGAAGCATTCAAAGCCAAAGTTGAAGTTGATATGTCAAAGATACGAGTTGAAAGCAAATCACAACGGGTTCGCAACCTGAACGGCTTTCTCTTTGTTGAAGTTGATATGTCAAAGATACGAGTTGAAAGCAAATCACAACACGGATGGTGATTTTACGGATGGGGATGCGGTTGAAGTTGATATGTCAAAGATACGAGTTGAAAGCAAATCACAACGTCAACCTTGTAAACCTGTCTGAGTTCAGTGTTGAAGTTGATATGTCAAAGATACGAGTTGAAAGCAAATCACAACATTGAATTGGAGGAGAAGCTGACAGAGATTAACACTATACGGAACGCAGAAAATAAGAATTTAGTGGGAGAACAAGTAAACGCATGTTTAGTAGGGGATAGTTTATAATTGCCATACGAAAACGATACCGATTTTGATGGCTGTGGCTCATGGACCGAAGTCCAGCCGGACTCTGAACGGGTGGAGAAACTGGCAAACACGGTATGTCACCTGAACTAAAAAGTGCAGAACACTAAAAGGGTGATGCGGAAAACGGCTGACTGGACAAAGCAGGTGAGTGTAAGAAAGACTTATGCTCCCATAGCTTTTGTGAGGTCTTTTATATTTGCAGGGTAGTTACTTTACTATTTTTTACAAGTGGTGTAGGGGCTCCGTCGTTTTTCGTTACAGATGGCAGTATATCGGTGGTGGGGTTTGTGAACCAAATAATGACCTACCTTATTATCAGCCCGAAGATATCGGAAACACTGGATAAGGCGAAATAATTTGAAGGACGCGAAAAACCTTAGATACTTGTATTTTCTCAACCGGCAGGTTTTCTTAAACATTGTGGTATCTTCTCAAACAATTACTTTGTGATTCATAAAATTAACCGGAATTGAGGGATTTGGTGTGTTAAATCACCCAACCATAAATGGAAGATAATGCTTTTTCTATTTCATTTTTACAAATGTCTTGTTAGTTTCACCCCGTTAAACAGATCATCAATATAAGGTATGGAAAATTTTAAGCCCCGAAAAATGGTGGGTTGGTTTGATATAAACCAGCTTGCGGGTACAGCCATTAGAGCCATCTTGTCTTCGGTATTTGGATCTTATGCCGACAAACGCGAAACAATAGCATCTATCAGCAAGGTCGAATTTTATGATGCCAACAGGGAAGGCGGGGAATTTTGGCTCGATTACATGGCTGACACCGGCGATGGATTCGACGCGACCTTCACTATGATGAAGTTGATTGCTGCTGATCATATCATTGTGCATTCAAATGAAGAATCCAAATTTTTACCGCGTGCAAAAGTGGTTATTTTTGGTGGCGATCAGGTGTATCCGACTCCATCAAGGGAGCTTTATCAGGATCGTTTCATTGGCCCGTTGAAAGCTGCTGCTCTTTATGAAGAAGGAGACAAACAGTCCGATTTATATGTGGTTCCGGGAAACCACGACTGGTATGACGGTTTAACCAATTTCGTAAAAATATTTTGCAATAAACGATCTATCGGTAGTTTTCAAACACGGCAAAACAGAAGCTATTTCGCTATTAGACTTACAGATAATACCTGGCTTTGGGCAATAGACATTCAGTTGGAAGCAGATATAGACGGACCCCAACTCAATTATTTCGATGAAGTGGCAACCGGCGAGATGCAAAAAGGCGATAAGGTAATTTTGTGTACAGCAGAGCCAAGTTGGGTTTACAATACTTCGAAAAGAGTAGATACATCATATATTAATCTGGAGTATTTTGAAAAAGAATGTATTTTAGAGAAGGGGTTGGAACAAATTCTGACTTTGGCAGGTGATCTTCACCACTATGCCCGTTACTCGCAGTTGACCGAAAATGGTGGCGAAAAACATAAGATTACCTCCGGAGGTGGCGGTGCCTTTATGCACCCAACCCACAACCTGCCGGAAACCCTGATCAATATGAATGATGGTGATTACGAATTAAAAAAAACATTTCCATCGAAAAAAGCTTCGCGAAGAATGGCTTTCGGCAATGTCTTTTTCCCGCTTAGAAACCGTTCTTTTGGATTTTTTCTTGCGGCCATAAATTTGTTTCTTGGTTGGGCCATGCGAATTTCCAGTAGCTTCGATACCATTGCCGTTGATATTCTGGATCAGTTAAAAAATTTCAAAGGCGTTGAAATTCAAGGTAATTATTTCGACAAATTCCAAACCGTTAACCTATCAGATATTGAAATCGTGCAAAGTCGTATTTTCAACACTTTCACCAACAGCATACCTGCCATGTTTATTTTACTCATTTTCGCTTATGGCTTTTATAAATTTTGCGACACCAATTCTTCGAAACTTAAATATATGGGTGCTGCCGGACTTATTCATGGTATTCTGCATATTATGCTCATGCTCTTTTCTCTCGGTATTTTCACCTATTTCAACTATTCTATTTTAGACATAACAGGAAATCTTAGCTCTACTATAATGGTCTCTCTGGAAACATTTTTTATCGGTGGCTTTCTTTCAGGATTGCTCATGGGCGTCTATTTAATGTTCTGCAACCTACTCTTTGGGATACACGACAATGAAACTTTCTCTGCTTTGAAAATTGAAGGGAATAAAAACTTTTTAAGAATGCATTTTAAAGACAATATATTGACAATTTATGCCGTAGGACTTAAGAAAATTGCTCGATGGAAAGTGGACAAAGATTGTTTTAAGACAGACGATGTGATCAGCCCGATTCTTATAGAAGACCCAATTGTAATTGATTTAAAAAGTTCTTCTTTATAATCGCTCTTCAGAAGACTCTTTCAATGGGGCTTCAATTTGCCCGATTGAAACATTAGAACTTGCAGCCTTGCAAAAAAAACGATACTGCAGCAAAGCATCATTCCCTGCATAGCCCACTCCAATTCGGGCCGATGAAATAAAAACCGGTTTCAGCTTTGTATTCTCAATCCAAACCTGATCTCCCAGCAGCGACAACCCATTTTGCTTTTTCCCCAGACCCATTGCCTTTGTAAGTTTTCCGGGGCCATTGCAAAGTTGATTGACATCACAAATTCCCCGTCGTATCTTCATAATATCAACGCCGAGACTTGGTTCCAACTCTCTGATAAGGACAGCGTGAGGATCGCCCACTACATTGGAAACCACATTGAAAAGGTAATGTATGCCATAACATAAATAGATATAAGCCACACCTCCGGCCTTGTACATTACTTCTGTTCTGGCAGTTCTTCTGTTTCCGTAAGCATGACAAGCCTTATCCGCAATCCCGCAATAGGCTTCGGTTTCTGTTATAATCCCGGAGGTAATGCCTTCTTCATTTTTTGTAAAAAGTGCTTTTCCCAAAAGGTCTTTGGCCAATTGAACAGTATCGGGGTTTTGATAAAAATCGAGTGGGAGTTTGTCCATTTCAGTACGGATCAACATCGGCATGAACGTAAACCGATTTATAATCTTTTATCTCGTTGAAAATCATGATTTGTTGCCTGATCCAATTCTTGGTGTTACTGATCCCTTTGGCTTCATTATCAATTTTAATAAGCATGTCTTTGAGATAATAATTTCGTATTCTCCCCACGGAAGGTGTTTGTGGTCCTAAAACTCCGGAACCCAATACTAACCGCAATTTACTATATAAATGTTCAGACGCTTTCTGAAGGAGGTTGTAGTCTTTATGGCGAAGGGTTAACTTTATCAATCGGGAAAAGGGCGGATAATTGAATTTGTGACGCTCCGCGATTTCAGAGCCATAGAATTCTTTGAAATCATGTGCCAAAACCTGATGGATTACGGGGTGATCAGGTTTGTAGGTTTGTATGATAACTTTGCCGGGCTTGTCTCTTCTGCCGGCCCTGCCCGCTACCTGAACCATTAGTTGAAAAGCTCTTTCGGCTGCTCGAAAATCAGGGAAACTGATCATCTGATCGGCATGCATGATACCCACCAAACGCACGTTGTCAAAATCCAGACCTTTAGCCACCATCTGCGTTCCAATCAATATTTTGACAACGCCCTGTTTATAATCCGATATAATTCTTTGATGTCCGGTTTTTGTTCTGGTTGTATCGTAATCCATTCTGCCGACAGGCACTTCGGGTAAAAACATTTTTACCTCATCTTCCAATCTTTCGGTACCGTATCCTTCCATCAGCAAATGAGTACTTCCGCAGGCCGGGCATCGCTCTACAGGTTCTCTGGTATAGCCGCAATAGTGGCATCGTAGCCTGTTAGAACTTTTATAATAAGTAAGGGTAATGTCACAATTAACACAAGTTGGCGACCATGAACAATCGCCGCATGTGGTCACCGGCACATACCCCTTTCTGTTGAGAAAGAGTATGACTTGTTCGCCACCTTTGAGCGTTTCCTGAATTTCATTCAACATAGTTTTGGAAAACAGACCTTTCAACAACTTTTTTCGCTTCTCCTCCTTCATGTCAACCACTTCTATTTCCGGAAGTTTGATGCCACCAAAACGTTCGCTCAATTGTGCATATCCGTATTTTCGACTCAAAACATTGTGATAGGATTCAAGACTGGGCGTAGCCGTTCCCAATAAGGTCTTGGCTTTAAAGAATGAAGCGAGCATGATGGCCGCATCTCTTCCGTTGTATCTGGGTGCAGGTTCGTATTGCTTATAAGAGTTCTCATGTTCCTCATCCACGATCACCAGACCAAGATTGACAAACGGCATGAATACCGCACTTCTGGGGCCTAAAATTACGTCCGCATTGGAATTTGCCACTGCATTCCAAATTTCAACTCTTTCATTAGAATTGAAACGTGAATGGGAAACCACTGCCCTATTGCCAAATTGCTGTTTCACCCTATCTATCAATTGTGTTGTCAGAGCAATTTCAGGTACAAGATACAGAACCTGCTTTCCTTTGGCCAGAGTATCTTCAATCAACTTAAAGTAAATATGTGTTTTACCGCTTGAGGTGACACCCTGCAATAGAACAACCGTTTTATCAGCAAAATCGTTGACAATACTTTCATAGGCTTTTTGCTGAAATGGAGCTAAATCAATTTTGACTGAATCAAACCCTCTGCTCATTTCAAGGCGACCTCTTTCACTTTTGGCTTCGAGCAAAATTTCTTTTTTTACCAAAGCTTTCAGTCCACTTTCTGTGACACCCCCGAATTTAAGCAGGTCTTCTTTTTTAATATTTCCGTAAAGTCCCTTTGCCGAAATAAACCTGGCCAGAACAGCCATTTGAGCCGGAGCCTTTTTCTCCAATGTATTAAATATTTCAAGAAGAATTGTATCATCCTGGTATGCTGGTGCCAACGCAATAATCTTTGAATAAAGCGGGCGATAACTGTCTTCCAGTTCCTCTATAAAAAGAATGAGATTCCGATCGTGTAGAGACTTGATGTATTTGTAACAATTCTTTAAATCTAAAAGCTTTGAAATTCTTTCCGGACTAAGTTCCTGATCTTTTCTGAGTTGTCTGATGATAATGGCTTCGCGGTCATCCAAATCAAAATCTTCAGCATTTATTTCCGGATTCAAAATAATTTTAGTCTCGCTTTGCATCTTCAAACCTGCCGGCAATGCCGCTTGCATTACCTCTCCGGGATAGCACATATAATAAACCGACAGCCAACGCCAAAATGCCAGATGGGTGCTTTTCAGCAAAGGAACATTATCAAGGACCGACAAGATATATTTAGCCTCATAAGAATTTGGGGGTGTTTCTCCAATAGACAGTACGACACCGAGATAAAGTTTGTTTTTGCCAAAAGGAACCACCACTCGGATGCCCTCAATAATCTCCTCGTTCATCTCAACCGGAACGCGGTAGGTATAAGTTCTGGGCACAGCCAAAGGAACAATAACCCTGGCAAAGAGCGTGACCCGATCGAATATATCTGATTTCAATGCGACAGATGGTGATGATATTACAAAGAAGTAACAATTGAATAGTTTTCAAATGTAATGGAACTTGCTATATTTGCGGTAAATCTAATGATAATGAAGAAGCACATTTTAACCCTTATTGTATTCAGCTTGTTAACATTTTCATGTAAAGAAAATGATTTAAGCAACGTCAAAGAAACTATTACTTCCGCACAAGACAATGCCCTCATCGAAACCCAGTTTACAGGTGTTTTTGAAGTTACGGATGATGTCGCTTCTACTGATGGGAGAGTAAAGAAAACAGGAGGAACCATATTGCCATCAGGTGCATCAGTTGTTTTTGAAGACAGCGTTTTCACTGATGGAGACGGAATTGACTTTTATATTGATTTTGGACCTTTGGGGCCTGCTGCCCCTTTCGGGTTGCTGTGTCTTGACGGTAAATACAGGGCCGGAAGATTAAATGTGAAGGTTTTTCAACAATATATGACCATTGGCTTGGTAGCCTCGGTTTCTATTTCTGAGGCCGATGCTTTCTATATTGGCAACGGTACTGAAATGTATCAACTGGAAGGAAATGTTTCTATCACACGTACAGCGTTAGAAATATTAGAAGTAGCAGTCAAGAATGCGAAACTAACCGATTCAAATAACAAAACCATCACATGGAACTCTAATAGACGAATAGAAAGAACTTTTGATGCCGGACCCGGTATTTGGATGGACCGTTTTAGATTGTCAGATATTTCGGGTCCTGCAAATGGGGTTAATAGAAATGGAGAGGCTTTCACCATCAGTATAGACACTCCGTTGGTTAAGAAAGTTCAGCCGGGTTGCCACAAAACATTTGTTATTGGCGTTTTGAGATTAACGAATACATCGAGTAATGCTGAAATAAGGATCAACTACGACCCTTATAACAATGGAGCGTGCGATGCCTTTGCTGAAGCAGAAATTGGTGGTAAGAAAACAATATTTGAGGTGAAATAAGCCAAAATCAGGCAAACATACGGGGGTATTTTTTCCATAGAGTATCCCCGTGTTTTATTGTAATATCTGCCCAATGATCACACTTGAATTCTAACAAGGCGGCACCTGAAGTGGGCAAATTTGTGATCAGGTCTCCGCTCAATGAATTGAAGAGATAGGTAAAGGCCGGATTATGCCCCAGAATCATCACCCGTTTATAGTCGTCACTCATTCGTTTTATAAATTCAAGTACATCTGATTCTTCAAATGTGTATAAGTCAGGCTCAATAGAGATAAGCGTTTCGGGCCACCCTGTTGAATTACAAAGAATCTTAGCCGTTTCGCATGTTCTTTTGGCTACACTACAAAAAATGATTTGAGGTGTGAAACTCTGCAGCATAATTTGTTTGGCCATTAACATCGTGTTTTTTACCCCAATATCTATTAGGGGTCTGTCTATATCTCGCAGTGTTACACCATCCCAACTGGACTTCGCGTGTCGCATCATTAATAGTTGTTTCATAACCTTATGTTTTGAAGGCAATATATAAAATTAAACCGAAATCATTTCTTTGTTGCAGCGTCATTAGAACTATTCTCATCGCTATCCGAAACTCAAAAAAAGAACAGATCTCATACTTTTGGAATTGAATCACCATTACCTACTCACATGGAACTGTTACGAAGGATCAAAAATAACGCAAAGCCGATACTCCGCCGAAGCATAAATCTAATTCCGCCTCATTTTCTTCGAAAGACAACCTATTTATTCGATTAAGACAAGGGCGGTCATTAATAAAAACCCGCGACCGGTCAGGGGCACTTTTGTTCGGACAGCTATGCAGGTGAATTGCTTGGCAGGCACAA
>JAGVMN010000009.1 GCA_020053795.1 Bacteroidia bacterium
GCTCAGAGCAAAACGGCGGTTGCTGTTAAGGCGGCGTTCAATCAAAAATTCACGGATGCCAAAAGGATCAGATGGGAAAGGAACTTTCTGCGAAATATGAAGACGACTTCAAGCGAAAGACCACGCCTGTTCCGCCAGTTATGATTCCAGAGGAGAATGGTTGCAAACAGAAACATACCTTTCATTTATTCAGCTTCCCGAAAAAGTGCAGGCAGTTTTTAAATCGGCAAATAAAAGAGACAAAGTAAGAAAGGTAACCAAAATGGAGACCTCAGACGGAATGATTAAAACTTCTGTTTTTCATTTCTTAAGTTTCAGTCAGGCGAACCTGTTGGCCAGTGTCGAAGAATTGCAAAATTTGTTGTTGAATTACAAAACACGTTTCAGTCAGGCGAACCTGTTGGCCAGTGTCGAAGTTGAATATAATCCTGGATCAACTGGAAAAATTATTCGTTTCAGTCAGGCGAACCTGTTGGCCAGTGTCGAAGTAAACAAAGGGGATCAGATCCTTTTTTGGGGTACGGTTTCAGTCAGGCGAACCTGTTGGCCAGTGTCGAAGACAACTATTGCTTTAATTTTTTTGTACAGGCAGATTTTGTTTCAGTCAGGCGAACCTGTTGGCCAGTGTCGAAGTAAAAAACCAAAATTATAGTAATTATGAATAAGTGTTTCAGTCAGGCGAACCTGTTGGCCAGTGTCGAAGCAAAGAACAGGAATATCATAGATTACAAAAGCAGTTTCAGTCAGGCGAACCTGTTGGCCAGTGTCGAAGAAAAAAACCAAGACATGAGATATGTTTGTGGTAAAGTTTCAGTCAGGCGAACCTGTTGGCCAGTGTCGAAGTAGTCAGCCTCGAAATTTTTGGCTTGACTTGGGTTGTTTCAGTCAGGCGAACCTGTTGGCCAGTGTCGAAGAACTATCGGGAAGAAATCAAAGGAACATAAATAAAGTTTCAGTCAGGCGAACCTGTTGGCCAGTGTCGAAGCCCAACCTGCCGACACAACGGTAGCCACCGGTGGAGAAGAGTTTCAGTCAGGCGAACCTGTTGGCCAGTGTCGAAGACTCCTGGTGGAAACCAAAAGAGGTTGAGATGAGTTTCAGTCAGGCGAACCTGTTGGCCAGTGTCGAAGTTGATACTGTGTGCCTGGAATGGTATGAGTATGATGTTTCAGTCAGGCGAACCTGTTGGCCAGTGTCGAAGTTAACTATTAGTCTAGATTCATGAAAGAAAATCTTGTTTCAGTCAGGCGAACCTGTTGGCCAGTGTCGAAGGTCAGAAAAAGACATACAAATAATTTTATCATAGTTTCAGTCAGGCGAACCTGTTGGCCAGTGTCGAAGCTGAAACCACAGTCAGAAGGATGAGGAATTTTGGTTTCAGTCAGGCGAACCTGTTGGCCAGTGTCGAAGTAGTGGTGAAGATTCAGGGTTGGTTTGTGGACAAAGCAGTTTCAGTCAGGCGAACCTGTTGGCCAGTGTCGAAGTAGATGGTATTGGCCGACTTGTCCTTTTAGAAAAAAGTTTCAGTCAGGCGAACCTGTTGGCCAGTGTCGAAGAAACTGAACACTCCCCCACAACCGCAAAGGCAATCGTTTCAGTCAGGCGAACCTGTTGGCCAGTGTCGAAGTATTTGAAAAACTCAATCTAATAATTGAAGAAAGGAGTTTCAGTCAGGCGAACCTGTTGGCCAGTGTCGAAGTTTAATTTTACTGTAACCTGGCCGCCGGTAGCAATGGTTTCAGTCAGGCGAACCTGTTGGCCAGTGTCGAAGTCTAATAACAAGTATGAATTGCCTTCTGGTACAAGGTTTCAGTCAGGCGAACCTGTTGGCCAGTGTCGAAGATGGTAGAACACTTGCGACAAAAGTTTATGTTGTTTCAGTCAGGCGAACCTGTTGGCCAGTGTCGAAGAACCCCAAAAAAAATTCCTTTGATTTAATGAAATAAAGGTTTCAGTCAGGCGAACCTGTTGGCCAGTGTCGAAGGCTAATAAGAACAGCACCCTATTAGTAAGGAAGTTTCAGTCAGGCGAACCTGTTGGCCAGTGTCGAAGTCAGACTTTATGGAGGGGTGATGTAGCTGAGTAGGTTTCAGTCAGGCGAACCTGTTGGCCAGTGTCGAAGCTTAATCTCTATTATTAAGGAGAGATATAATCACAAAGAGTTTCAGTCAGGCGAACCTGTTGGCCAGTGTCGAAGTGACATTGCCGATTTGTTCGAATGGGAAAACGGTTTCAGTCAGGCGAACCTGTTGGCCAGTGTCGAAGTATTGGCTTTTAGCGTTTTCAAAAATAACATCTCTTTCTCAATAAATCTACACGCTTTTATCTTGTTAGTGACACAAGCCTTTGCAAGTATCATCAAGAAATATTCGCAAATGCCCTTTACTGAAAGGCTTATTTTGAAGCCGTTTCTGCTCCTGCAAAGGCTATGTTATCAATATCAATCCATTAGTTCAGAATAAAATTTCGCAACAAAATTTTGAAATGTTCCTGTTTAGCCAGTTTCGCTGTTTCTGATTTTGATGCCCTGCAACCCTGTGATTTGTAATGTTCTGCCGAAGCACAAAAAACGAAAAGTCGCAAATAGATGAATCAATAGGTCAAAGAACGCAATTTGCGAAGTTCTCAACAGCGGGCAAAAAAGCCCTTTTTTGGGCAAATGCCTTATTGCCAACCCTTTGCCTGAAAACAAAAACTTCGCAACAGTTTTTAGACAAATGTAATGCTATCCACCTTAATATTGGCGCCTGTTTTCCATTGGCTGGCAAAGCAATATTTACACAATTCGTAGAACAGCACACTATCTGTTTCCTCATTAATCATCTTGTTCAGCTTTTCCTTTACCCGTGTTTCCTCAGCCACTGTAAGCAAACATTCGAAAACGCTTTTGTTGGCCCTATTTCCATATTTTTCAAGTAGTTTGGAAACCCTGGTTCTCAGTCGGTCGCTTTGTATGTCGTAGGCTATTACTACGGGCTTTTTTAGGATGTGCTTTTTCTTTTTCATTTCAATAAACAGTGCTCAACGTTCATTATGGTTCTTGTACTACTTCACCCCGTAAACCGATCATCCTTTCAAACCATAAACCTTTCCACCAATCAACCTATCAACCCTAATTACCATTTCATCAAATAAGGCTTATACGTTTTTATTTCACCACTGAGGTACTTTTGAAAATCGTCGGTTTGTCTTTGAAAAATATCTATCAATCTCATTTCTTTATCCCTGAAAACCTCAAAGGTATTGATCCGTTCCAATATCTTTTGTACTACCCGTTTTTTGGTTTCTTCGGTCAGCCAACCGGTTTTGTCTATTTTCAGTTTATCTTCTTTGATGGCCATAGCTACCAGTGGTTTTTCAACGGCCTGTACCCTGAATTGTTCAATGAGATCATAAACCAAGGTGGGTTTATTTTTTTGCTCCACATGAAGGTAGCTTATGCCGGGGTTAAGCCCACTCCTGATGAGGCACGACCAAAGCCGGGCATAGAGAATAGAATAGCCATAATTGAGCATGGAGTTGAAAAGGTCGGATGCCCCTTTTCTTTCCCTGCCATCAAATGAGGGAATTTTTGGTTTTACCAAAGCCCCGATGATGCTCCAGTAACAAGCGGCTGCCCTGCCTTCGGCTGACAGTAATTTGCCCCTCAGTTCCTCTAAGTTTTCATACTCAAGTTTATCAATAGATAATGAAATGACATCCATTTTGACGATGGTGTCGTTTAATAACAACTTCCACTCCTTCGAGAGGTTTTTGCGGTATTTTGAATGGTACTTGATGTAGGCCGTTTGATTGTATATTTTAGATTGGATAAGGGTTTTGCAAAAAGTATCGGCTTTCCTGTTTTTAAAGGCATCCAGTTGGGCCAGGCCATTTTGGATGGAATACAGATCGGGCGAAAATATTTTGGCATACGGATTTCCCCTGAAGTCGAAAAAATCAATGGCGATGGATTGTTCCATGCAATGTTCAATCAGATTGCTGGTGATAGTGATTCCTGACGATGTAATGGAGATAGAACGCAAATTGGTGGACGAAACCTCAGTCAGGATTTTTCCCATGTATTTCACGGTAACCTTTTGCTGGGTTTTAGAAACGAAACAGCCGGGTTTGATGATGACCAAATCCATTCCCTGGCTTTGCAGTTGCTGGTATTCGCGTTTGCGTTGCAATACTTCCAGAGGGATTTTGCGGTTGGGCTTTTTCTTTTTTTCTATTTGCCGGTGTTCATTCCTAAGCTCCGAGAGTATAAAGGTGCTGCGGCTTTTAGTAAAGCTGACCGATAAAAACCCAACATTTGAGAGCAACTTCTTTATTTCTGTTTTGTTCAGTGTTTTTGATTTAAAGGCCGTTAATAGTCTTTCGGATACCGCTTTAAAAACTACAAGGTCAATTTTTTCAAGTTCTTCTTCACTCAAAAGTTTGCCATAGTAAGCCTGATATCCTTTCAGTTTTTCTATTAGCTTTTTGTGCAGTTGCCCATTATCTAAAACAGGCAAATTGGAAAGGCTTTGGGCCATGCTCTCTAATTTTTTTGCAGCTATTCGGATGCCGTTAACATCAAATGAAATCCCCAGGAAAGTGAAGCCTTTTTTTATTTCTGAAATGGTATAATCCGGTTTTATGGTGAGCTTTAACTCTTGTTCAATGATCCGCTTGATTTCAACGAAAGCTTCGTCTGCCTTTTCTTTGGAAGGACAAAGAATCACAAAGTCATCGGCATACCTCACCAACTGACTTTGTGAACTATTGATGGCCGTATCGAAATGATGCAAATAGACATTGGCAAACAAGGGAGACAAGATACCGCCCTGGGGAATGCCGATTTTGCTTTCAATCCAACTGCCCTTTTTATCTACCCTCCCCATGATGTAAGTGAGTTTCATCAGGTTAAGCAGCTTTGGGTCGTGTATGCTTTCAGCCAGGTTATTTTGGAGAATGGTATGGTCAACAGTATCGAAAAAGTTTTTGATATCGCAACTGATCACCCACGTGGGTTTGGTTGATTTCAGAATATGAACAATTCTTTTCACCGCTTTCACATGACCTTTGGTAGCCCTGTAAGCATAACTGATGTCGAGAAATTGGGGTTCGAAAACAGGTTCAATCAACTGCTTTAAGGCTCCCTGCATAATTTTGTCTTTTATGGTTAACAGTCCAAGTATCCTCAAAGTGCCGTCGGACTTTGGAATGGAAATTTTTTGATACGGATAGGGTTTGAAACTTTCGTTCTTAAGATCGGCTAATATTTCACCTAGGTATTTTTCAGAATCCATATCAAATGAAGCCACATCCTGCCCGTCAATACCACCCATCGTGGCTTTTGATTTCACATCCAGCCATGCACTTTTTAGCAGTGCCGGGTCTAAAATTTGTTCATATCTGACATCAGGAGGCATCTACAATTAATTGTCCTTTTCCCCATGTACTCAGGTGGCCAAGGTTCACTTTTTCGGCGGCAAATATTAGCGGCAGCCATTCATCCAATGGGCAGGTATAGGTTATATTGCCTACGAGGCCGGGGATATGGTGTTGTTTTTTTTCTTTATCGGTTTTGGTTCGGTACAGACTGTCGTCGGCAGCCAAATCGGTATTCATTATTTTGATCCGGCTACAGGCATCTTCCAAATCAATGGTGGTGTTCATTTCTTCATTTGTGATATGAGCAGGGGTGTAGTAAAAGTTTAACAGCCTGAGCCTTTCCATGGCCGAAGTAGCCACAAGGTGAAATGGCAATTCAGGTGTGAGCCACGCTTTATCTTTCATCTTAAGTTCGGTGGGAGAGAGGAAATTGAGATTGAGTTTATTGGCCTTTGGCGGCAATGAATCAAGCAAAGCTTGCCCCGTCAGAGTTGCGTCTATATCTATGTTTTGCAATCTCAATTGACCGGGCTGACCGGCATACCCTATCTCTAAGTTGTCCATAGTCGCGAACCATTGCAGCCATTCGGGGTACAGGGCTATTCCATCGCCAATAAGCGTAATCTCAAAAGAAAGGTAATCGCCCGTCCTGTAAAGTTGTGTATTGTCGAAAGGATATTTGAGGGCAAAGTATTCGGGTGGGGTATATTTGGAAAGTGTGGGGAGTCCTGCTTTGAAAGACTCATGCAGCTTGTAATGCTTGGTCTTCCGGAGGGCCGCATCAAACAACCAACCTTTGATGGCTGTTCCCTTGAAGCGGTTGATAACAAAGCCTTTGGTTACCCTGTAGGTGAGCTTCAGGGTTTTGAAAGAAAGCGGAGCGATGAGGGTTTGGGGCATTATGAAATTTATTTAAACATCTAGCTCACCTCTTAATATGGATTGAAACTTAAGCAGATTCATGAGATTTTGATAAACCTGAGAATACATGGTAGCAGATGTGATTAGTCTATTTTCAGTATTTATATCTCCTCGTCCTATAAGCATAAAAGCAATATTATTATTATTAAGGGCAGTAATTTTTTCTGAAAAAGGCAAAATAGTTTTAATATCGAAAGAATATCTTTCTTCTACTTTACCATATTCATTCGTTGTTTTGCTTATCAGATTATTTATCAAAACAACAAGGTCAGTGTTTAGGTCATTGAGTTCAAATGTACTTAAATCGTTTGTTGTTTCTATGATGTCAACATTCGTAAAAATGGCGTTTTTTTCTTTTATGAAAACCCTCTCCAACTGCTGTGGAACTGGTTTTTCCTTCAAAATAATTACTTTAATTTTGGCCTTACTTCTAATATTAATACCCCAATCCTCTGTGATTAAAACTCTGTTAATAGTATCACTTAATTTTTCCTGTTTTTTTTCAATTTGATTTTGTTGTTCCTCCAGTACAGATTGTTGTTCGGTAAGCTTCGTTTGTTGTACTTTGAGTTGTGCCTGATTTTCATCAACCACTTTTTGTTGTCTGTTATACATGAAATAGAAACCACTAGATAGTATTCCGAAAACCGTAACTATAATACCGAATACTACAAAACAGCTAATAATAAATTTATAAACGTCTGACCAAGAATCTACCCGATGATTTAGATTCTCAATTTTATAGGAATAATTATCTTGAAAGATTTTTTCTCTTTCTTTTCGAAGTTCTTCCTTTTGTTTCCAGTATTCTTCTTGCGAATAGGATTTCTCTTTTGTTGAGTCCTTGTGGCTGTTTTGGGAGAATGAATAATCACAAGTGATTAGGCTTGTTAAAAGAAGGAGGGTTAGGATTTTTGGTTTCATGGGTGGATTTGGTTTTTAGTATTTCCTTTTGATTGTTGAAGCTTTGGGTAATACCCAACGATCCTTGTACCTTGTGTCTCTTTGTCCTTCCATAGGCATGTATCTTGTTTCAATTAACCAAAGTTCAGACTTCATTTTTTCGGCATCCCAAAGAAGCATTTGTTTTAATTCATTTAATCTTGGTATTCCCCATAATGTATCAACACAATCTTTGCCTTCCTCAATTTGCATTTCTTTCAACAAATGTCCAGCGAATGCTTTTTTAAAATCCAGAATAGATTTGTCTTCCTTAAATGGTAAATACCAACTTTTATTGTCAATTAATTTCGAATACCGCTCTACTCTATCGGACAAATACAAGGTAGGCTCAATTTCAATGGTTCCTAGTCCAAGAGGCTTGCCCATACCAATCTTATGACAACAATCTGTTGGTAAATCAATAGCCAACAATAATGTACCAAGTTCCTTATCTGTCAAATTTTCAAATCGAATTCGGCCTGCAAATTCGTGTTTTGATGTAATAACCTTTGCTAGTTGATTTTGAGGTTTTGTAATTTTAAGGGTGGGGTTAATGAAAAAGAAATCCATTAAAGCTTTCTTCAAGACCTTATTTTCAATTGAACTTATATCACCATTAAAAAATAATTTGTCGTTTAGAATTGGTTCATGTGGTCTAAGTCTTAATTCAATAAGTTCTTTAATTTCGGTTTCATTAAGATTTTTTTCTTTTGCTAAAAACGTTCTAAAATGTGACTCTTTAATTTCAAACTCATCTACAAACCATGAAATATTCCTCCCTGTTTTTTCCTCATTAATGTTGCGGTGCCAATATTTTTTATAACCCCTGATTTGAGGTTCCACATCATTAATTTTATCCATAGCATCAGTCTCCCAATGATACAGTGATGCTTTGGGTGTTTTTTCATCAAACGGCTGTTGCATGTATATCTGAAAGCTTGTGGGTTTTGGGGTGCTTAAAATTTTTAAAACTTTAAGCTGATATTCAATATTTGTGTTATGGTCTTTAAGTTTTGCATCTTCTACAAAAATTCTTGATGAATGGCTATCTAATTTGCCAAAAATACTTTCGGAATAATCCAAATCCTTTTTTGAATGTTCAATTTTGTCAATTACAAATTCACTTATAGGATACTTATAAGGCAATCTGTAATTGCGAGTGTGCCCAAAGGAAATTACTTGCGTACCGTTATCATTATAAAAAACAGGAACACCAGTTGATTCATATTTTTTCGCTTTAACAAGAACCATATAATCAATATTTGAATTTCTATTAACATCATTTTTATATGCTTCCATCGCTATTTCAGAAACCGGTATTGGGCTTCCAATAAGTGGATATTGAATTCTCCAATCACTATTTTTATCTGGTCCCCATCCTGAATATATTATGAAACTCTTTGAATTGGCTGACTCTTCCACTATTTCGTGCTTCGTTCTACCACGTCCACCCGGGCGGACACCTAAAGTTGCCTCTTGGATGAAATACTTTTTCTTATCTTTATCAAAAATGAAAAAGCCTACTTTTTCTTTCAAGCTAATTTTAGATTTATAAATTTGAGAAAAATTTGAATCTGCCATTAGCCTATGAGCTAGAACTTTATCATCGTAATTAATAAATTTACTTGATGCAATAATCTCAACAAGGGCTTTTATCATTCCTCTCAAGCTGCTACCGGGTATTATTGGTTTGTTATTGATATTTAAAAAATTCTCCTTTCCCCCACTTATAAAAAATGGCGTTAGATTCTTAATCTCAATATCAATATAGCCCGTGTTTCGGTTTGGGTCGTAATAATCATTGGGTTTTAACTCTTCTCCGTTAATAACTGTCTTGTTTAAAGGAACAAAATTATAAGGTGCAAATGCATCGGGGCGGGAGTTGTCAGGCTCATGCCTCACACTCTGATTGGATTGCTGAATATTTGCCATATCAAAAACTATATTTTCAATTTCAAAAGAGACGACTCGTTCATTTCTACCTTCGGTAACAATTTTGATATTATCTGCCCAGGCACCTTCATATTCTTCTTCAGTAATTCCTAAACTTGGCGGGAGAACCTGTTCTTTTCTGTTGTATTTAAGGATTGCCTTATTGCCTATGAAAATTATTTCACCTTCCATAATCTTTACTTGTCTATTATTTCTATTTTCTCAAACCTGCTGTCAACATATCCTGCCTGCCCTAATTCATTATAGCCTATGTAGTTTCGGGTTACTAACGTTATTCTCTTTTTCGAATCCACTTTTTTAATCAGATTCTTAAAGGGCAATTCGTAATGAATCCCACTGGCCTCTTCAGCAATCAAGAATTTCCCACTTTCATGCAAATGATAAGGCGGTGTGCCATTCATGATTTGTTCTGCCTTCACGTATTCTGCATCTTTCTTTTCCGCTTTATCATCGTCAATTCTTAGTCTTCCTTTCAGTTTTCCTTTGCTTCTCCAAACATGCACTTCTTTGAGGGAATTGAAGATTCTCACTCTTACAAGTTCTTCATCTAAATCAGGTCTTGGTTCTCTGTCCCATTTGCCATTTGATAAAAGTTGGTGGAATTCTATTTTGTCAAAATACCAAACCACGGCTTTGGCTTCTTTTCCTTTAAAAGCGTTGGTTAAATCGGACCAGCTATTTAATTGAGTTATGGGAGTAACTTCTGATTTTATTTTTATTGCTTCGTACATAATCTTAGTTTTTGGGAAGATCAGTAATCCATTGTTTAATATTATTTTCGTAAGTAAACTCGCCTTTTTCGTCAATTTTGATTTTTCCATCTTTCAAAACTGTCAGTTCAAAGAAGTTGTTTTCATCTTTTTCTACTTTAAGGTTAGTACCCGTTAGGACACCCCGTCCAATAGCCTTTTCACCTCCAATAGGCAAGTCCTCATTCATCAGGTCTTTCATTACCAAAAGCATGATAGCTATTTCACGAGGTTCATAATCTTCGATTTCAAAAGTCAATTCAAATTCTTCTTTGTCATGCCAAAGTGGTTGGGCATTCAAAAGGGCTGTGTTCATGGTTCCTCCGGTGAAGCGGTCAATTTTTATTCTGGGTTGGATTTGTTTTGATTCGGCACCATTAATTGGAATATCTTTGGTAACGATTCTACCTTTTTTATTTTTTCTATCATCTTCATATACCATCCCGAATAGATTTTCCACAATCTCTTTTGCTTTAGACTCTTGGCCAATAGTTTTTAAAATTTTTAAAGCTCGGTGTCTTATTGGGCCTCTGATTGATTTACTCGTAAGTAGGGGAATACCTGCTGAGTTTTTGATATGGGTTTTATCGAGAGAATTGTCCAATAAGTTATCATCGGATGCTCCGATAATTATAGAGTTTTTGATTGAGAAGGTGCCTGTAATAGTTGCTAATGTATGCTCTTTTGGAGGCAGGTTATGCGGCACTAAAAAATCCACACATGCCTTGTTTATTTTTCCACTTTTGTATTTATTAGGGCTAAAAATGAATGATGATGAATACGTTCTGGTGAAATATATCCAAAAATCAGAACGGGGAACCAATCATATCTGCCTGGTATCTCAAAATGAACATCACCAGAGTATAGATGTATTAATTGCCAATATTGGTGCTTTAGCTTTAATTAAGGGCACCTTTCGGTACAATTTATAACCCCAATTCAAGACGAAAAGTCAAGTCTTCCTTCCCGTTTCAGGGTGTCTAATAGGCCTAAAACCCGCATAACCATTCAATTAACAACAAAAACAATGTGTCAAAAAACCACCTTTAAAGGCCTGTTTTTTGTGTTTCAAATGCAATTTTTTGCATAAATACCACTTTTTACGTCATTAAAACACCCTTTAAATTACATTTTTCTAAGCCCAACTCTAAGCCCAACTCTAAGCCCAACTCGTACTTTTCGCTTTATGCAGGTTTTTGGGTGGTTTCTATGGTATATAAGGTTTTAGTGTGTTTTAGTGGTTGTTTTTGGCTATTAGAATAAGCTCACACATCGCGTCTGTCGTAGTTTCTCCGCTTATATAGGTGTTATAGCGGCTACATCGCTCATAAGCCGCACAAGCGGCCTTTTTTTCCGCTCACAATCATCCTGCAATCCCCCTATAATACCATTATTTGACTTTTCGCTTTAAATCGGCCTTTTTTAGAATTTCGGCCTTTTTCTTAGAGTAGTGTGGCTTTTCGGCCTTTTTTTATCAATAGTGTTATTGACTTTTCGCTTTTACCCCCATACTTTCGCAGTAATCAAACCAAGCGTCAGCATCAGTGGGAAAATCAAAACGATATACCTTAACATATTTCCATTCCAGTTCGCCAAACCCGTGTGAAGTAAAAGCCCCTTGCCTGTATTTCCGGGCTTTCCCTTCAGTAACCATAAAATTAACCAATTGGAGAAACACATCTTTGTCGAAACCATTCTCTTCTCTTATAGTGATTTCGGCATTCAAAGTGAACTCTGCATCCGGTTCTATAAGTTCGTAGTCGTATTTACCATGACGCTTCGCTCTGCCATCTTTTGGGTTAATACCCACTCCATCTCTCACAACGGTTGTAGGCTTATTCGTTATCCAAATAAGGTCATCTAAAATTAAGTGGCTTTGTGTTAAATCTTCTTCTTCCCCTCTTTCAATACCCCAAAAGTACCGGGCATTTTTTTTCAATTTATTATCTTTTGAAACATCTACCCATTTATTAAAATGCTTCCGGAGCATCCCAACAAATCCTGACGCCGGTATGAACACTTGATCATCTTCCCTTATGAGTTCAAAATCCAGTACTTCATCATTGCCCGATCCAACCAACAAATTGCTGCGATTGAAGACTGAAGCCTGAAAGATTATTTTGCCGGTAACTTTTCCATCTTTTTCGGTTGTTTTCATGACTGTTTAGATTTTTTTCTTAGGGCATTGAAAAAGGTATTCCAGTATAATTTGGCATCTTCCGAGATTTGAGTTTCATTTACGACTACTTCTAAACCGTAATTATCCGGTTTTAAGGTCAATAAGATTTCCCATAGATGCTCCTTCTTTAAAGTTTTGCCAGCACTTTTATCTTTCAGGCTTTCCATGAAGCCAGTCCATTCGGTTAAAGTGGTCAGACTTCTTAATTTTTCCCTTAACCTGTAAACCTGATGGTTATTCAGTTTGAGTCCACTGCTTTTATCAATGGCGGCTTTCTTAATTTTGTCATCATTTTCCTTTTTATCAAAAGCGTTCTTAATCTTTTTTACAGTTTCAGTTTGGGGGTCCATTGCTTCTGGTGACGGATTTTTACTAGGTTTCGGGTAATTGAAACCGTCACTATAGCACAATTCAACAATCCCAAATCTACCATAACCTTCGTTGGTTCTTTCTCCAATTCCATTAACAAGCAATTCTTCTAAATCAACAGTTTTCAAGTCCTTCAGAGCCCTCACCTTCAAAGTAGTTCCCATGGCAAAGGAATTTTCTCTGTTGGTTTTCCCCCGCCATACGCCCATATAGGTTTCAACCTGTGCGTTTTTTGAAATAATATTTTCAATTTCAATAGGGTAATCTGCGAATTCCACTTTCAAATATTTCAAATCTGGCACAGCCATTCCCTGATCATTGTGAACTATTACAGGACTTTGAAACACGATGTAGAATTCGGTATCCTTCTTAATTTTGTCAACTTTTACCCTATCGTTAATATTGATACCTGAAAATTCCACCACAGAGTATTGAGCTGTTTTAGACCTGCCCATTCTATGAACACCGTTATTGATTTCCAATAATTCCTTAACGGTTTTAAGTGATTCAAAATCACCAGTCATTTCCCCCTTAAAGAATTGTTCTTCATCAATGCTTTCATAGTAGAAAATTTCGGCATCAGTACTTCGACCGGCTATACGGTTTTTATTTCTCGAACTATGGAAATTAAATGACCTTGATACCTCAAATTTTACAAAATCATTTCTAACAATGTCATACCATCCTTCCATTGGTTTGGCTTTTCTAATGATGAATGTGTTATATACCTTCCGTTTTTCCTCCGGTTCGGTCTTTATTTTTCCCAGTCCAAATGGAATAAGGTCAACCGATATAGGGATAGCATTATGAAACAGAACTCCTCCCTTTAAAATTAAATTCCTGAAGTTCTTGTCGGTGTGTGGTTTACCAGTAACTTTTCCATTCTTAATCAATAAATCGGCAATTAATCCCCTGATATTTTGGGCGGGGATAAAATCTTCAGTAGCCACTGTGTTTTGATCTCCAATGGGTTTGGATATTTGGAGCGGGCTTTTGGTAGTAAGGGTATAAGTCAGTTTGCAAGATTCTTTATCTTTAATATCTCCAGTACTTGTTATTGGTTTTGGCTTTACTTCATCAGCCACAACTTCCTGAATTTTGACTTTGCCAAATCCCCGATTTCGCCTTGTTCCTAAATACCTGAGGTTAACCAAAGCGTTTTTGAGAATAGACGTGTAATCATTTTCAGCATTTTCAATTTCCCCTTCAAATACTTCCCCTTTTTTAATAAGGCGGTATGTTCTAAGGGATTTATCGTCTGCTACTCCATCATCTATGGCCGTCTGTTTTCGAATAGTTGTAAATTGGCTCTGAACAAATTTTGGATTAAGTTGTGGTTGATGTTTTAAGTCCTCTACCATTTCTTCGTACCCGACCAATTTCAGATTATTGAACCTTAATACTCCTCCTTCCTTTTCGCCTCCCTTTCCAAAAAGAAATTTTATAATATTTTCTGTTTCTGTTTCTCTTGTGATTTCGCAAACCTCTCTGGTGCTTTCCCGCAACAATCCTTTGAAAGTTTTGCCGGAGAGATAAGGCAGGCCGTATTTATCATATTTTACATCGGCATCGATATGGGCGGAACTTTCGCCTGTTGCCATCAATAAAGGGGAAAGTGTCTCTATTTTTATTTTCATAACCTTCTACAATAAGCCTTCTAAATAAAAATCCATTAACTCTATCTGGTCGAAATATGGGGTTCTTTTTTCTTTAGTCCATAATTCAGTGGTCTTATCTGGCTTTTCATCATGTCCGGGTAATTTTATGTCCGCTTCCGACAATTCTTTTAAAAACAATTTCTGTGAGGAAATACTTTCAGCAATTACCTCCCTTAAACGCATGACCTTGTTTTTTGGAAACTTTAATTTCTCACCTTTGTCATCAACTCCCCCATACATGAGATATTTGATCCCTGCTTTTAATTTATGAATGGAATGAGGGTCATTCGGTTCATAAATATTATAGGGACCAAAGTACATGTCTTTATCTTTTGACAACTTGTGTGTTCTTTCTCTCAATTTTTCAAGACTTCCGGAGAAAGTAGTGGCAGAATAATAATAGGAAAGATAGGATTTTTGTGTTCCTCTGCATTTTTCCTTGGCTTCTTTGCATAGTTCTTCAGCCAATTGGTAAGCTTTATAGAAAGGAAATTTAGTTTTTACAATGGCCACTCCTGCACAGGCTCCATTCATCAATTTAGATTGGCCCATTTCTGAAATGTACTCAACAAATTTTTCAGCCAAAAACATTCCCAATCGGCCTTCGCATACAAAGGTGATGTCATCGCCTCCAGATAATATAGGACGGACTGGTAAATAATATTTATCCCCTTTCTCGTGTAATTTTATTTCCTTAAGTACCTTGCCATTATCCAATAAATCTATCAAATCATTTATAATTCCTTCCATTGCCTTATCCCTAGCTTCTCTGATATCGTTAGATCTTTCTGACAATTTTTCTAATGATTCTA
This sequence comes from Bacteroidia bacterium, assembly GCA_020053795.1. Classification (GTDB taxonomy): domain Bacteria; phylum Bacteroidota; class Bacteroidia; order NS11-12g; family UBA9320; genus JAGVMN01. The sequence continues at coordinate 14,945 of JAGVMN010000009.1, forward strand.
TCTCATCAATTTTATCCCCCATCCCATTGCCGTCAACATGCACAACGGCAATATAACCGGCTTCTTTGTTTTGACCTAATTTATCAACCTCGTCCGTAAGTAGGTAATTTGAATTTTTATCAAGGATTGGTTTATATCGTTCAAGTGATTTCTCAACCATTTCTATTTTTGAAATTGCAACTTTTGACAAGTGTTGTTTTTCAATTGCACGCCATTCTTCTGCACTTTCATTGCTCCAAGGACAATCGGCAGAGATCCCGTGCTTCTGGATAGTTGTATTGACGTGGTGCATACTTTTATTATCTGAAAGTAAATCGTCCAATAGATATTTGTGTTTGCTATATTCGAAATCAGGGATTACAGCAAATGATGTTTTCAATCCAGGGTATTTCAGAAGTATCTCCTTACTAAATTCTTTGATAAAATCTTTGGCAATTGTTGCATTATCAAAAAGAACAATTGCTCCGCCACCACCAATGTCGCCCGGTTTATATTTCCCAGTAAAATCAATTTCTAAGATTTCATTCATTGTTACATGAAACACTTCTTTATCTGTAATTTGAGAAGCACCTATATTCTCTTTCAGCTTGTTACTCATGAAGATGTATTCCTGAATGGAATTGATTTTCACCTTTACTGCGGTTTCATGTTCTGTCATATGAGGTTATGTTAATGGTTTAAGGCGATTCTATTTTTTCAACTGCTGTTAAAAGTCAAGCAAACGTATAAAACAAAATTTCAATTTAAAATATGATTTGTAAATATCAGTATTTTGACGGATGGAGGTATCCGTACTAATACCGATGGTGTTTCAGTTCTGACACGGATGCGGTTACAGTTTTGACATGGATGGAAAAAACACCGTTCATTCGGAGTTCTTATTTGATCTAAGAAAAATTGAAGCAAAGTGGAAAAGAAAAGCCCCAGTTTTTAAAACCCAAGTCGCAAATTCCAAGGCTCAAATTACAAGTTTCAGGTTTAAAGTTTCAAGTTAAAAAAAAGAAGTTCGATGAGCGGTGGTTCCAGAGCCCGGTTCCACTGAGCCTGTCGAAGTGTCGAAGTGTCGAAGTGTCCAATGTAGTCGAAACGAACGGCACATCAACTTCAAATTTCCTGATCTAAAAGTTTTATCAGGGTTTGTTTGTCGGGCAAAACGGTTTGGTAGCGACTGGCAAATATCTGATCATTGTTTTCAGGTAGCGTTATTTCAACCAAAGTCCGGCTTTTTTCCTTGCAAAGGATAATCCCCACTGTTTTGTTTTCATCTGCCAGTTTCGCAAATCGGTCGTGGTAATTGACATACATCAGCATCTGCCCAATGTCTTTATGGGTAAGTTCTCCAATTTTCAAATCAATGACTACGAAGCATTTCAGCAGCCTGTTAAAGAACACCAAATCTACTTTATAATGCTTTTCGTCAATGGTGATTCGGACTTGCCGCCCAACAAAGGCAAACCCATTGCCAAGCTCCAACAGAAAATGCTCTAACTTGTCAATGATGGCTGTTTCAAGATCGCTTTCAGAATATTGATGCCGCTCGGGTAAATCTAAAAATTCAAGGATGTAAGGGTCTTTGAGTAAATCTATGGGCTTCTCAATAATTTGTCCCTTTTCTGAAAGCTGCTTAACGCCGTTTTTATCCCGACTTAATGCAAGGCGTTCGTACAATCCGCTATTTAATTGACGCTTAAGTTCTCTTACACTCCAATTGTTATTCAAGCTTTCGATTTCGTAAAAGCTACGTTCCCCTTCTTTGTCAATACGGATTAATACCAATTAATGTGTCCAACTCAAAACAGCATTACTCATTTCAGAAATCCTAATCAGTGATTGGGATTTTTCAGATGCAGAATAGACCTGATAAAACTTTCTCATATTCTCAAGATTTTGCACTGAAAACCCCTTGCCAAATTCAGCACCAAGTTGTTTTGAAAGTTCGATAAGCATCTGCCCATCGTACTTCGCCCGTATCTCGCCCTGCTGTTCGTCTTCTACGATCATCCGCCCTATTTCAAAGTACGTTTAAACCATAGTATGGTTCACCGCACGGACAACGTTTTGTCTGGCTGCCTGCAAGAGATCAGCAATTTGATAGTAAAGGTTCTTTGCCGTCAATTTATCCATGTTTCAATTTTAGACAATCTGAATGAAATTACTCCTCAAGCTTAAAAAAAGTCCCAAGTTTCAAGTTAAAAAAACAAACCCTTCAACCTATACACCCTTCAACCAGTACACCCTTCAACTTATCAACACCAGGACTTCGCTCAATGTAAACCCTTAACCGATCAACCTCAAATCTGTTAAGTCCCAAGATTCGCAGCAAACAACTCTTTTTCCAATACCTCTGCCAATTGCTCCAATGCCTCCTTTTGTTCATCACCCAAATCGCGATCGCAATCCAGAAAACGAAAGCCGATTTTCTCCAGTTCGTCATACGAAAGAACGGATTCTGCCGTTTGAAAAACTTCTTCATTTTCTGCGGCAATATGATCGAGCAGGGCTTCTCCGTAAGATTCAAGAACCGCCTGCGTTTCGGCATACTTTGATGCCTGCAGATGGCTTTCTATTTGGCGTATCATCGCCCGGAAATCTTCGTGATTCTCCAGCATTTCTTTGATGACCCCATCAGATAGCAGGGTGTTCTTTCTACTCATCTCCGGGAACAGGATTTCTTCTTCTTTGTAGTGATGATACTTATCGGCATAGCTCCGAAAAAATTTAATAAGTTGCCCGACGATGTTCTCGTACAAGTTGTTGTCTTTTCCAATCAGGGTCTTTAGTTGTTTGGCGATTCCGATGGCTTTGACGATGACTGCATGCTCGTCGAAAAGCATTTTCATTGATTTATTCATAACTGTTATTATTCATGGCCCATATCAATTATCCATTTTGAGTATTTGAATGATCTTTTCGCAAACTTCTTTGTTACCAATGGTAATTCTCAAAGCATTTGATTGTCCAAAAGTTATAAGATCGCAAATCACAATCCCGTGTTCAAACAAACGCTTATACAACGACATCTTTTCCTCATTTTTATCAAACCATATATAAAGATAGTTGGTTTGCGATGGAATAAGCTGATAACCGAGTTTTTTTAATTCAACATACAGATATTGTCTGAGTTCGGCATTAGCTATAGCGGATTTCTGAACAAAATCAACGTCAACCAAAGCTGCAATTGCCGCATTTGGAGACAGATAGTTGATCGAAAAAGGTATTTGTCTGGAGAGTAAAATGGAAGCAAGGTTTTCATCCATCACCGCGTATCCTATCCTTAACCCCGCCAATCCATAAATTTTTGAAAACGAACGCAGGATAACAAGATTTGGATATTTCCTTTGCAACACAACTGATTCGGGGAATGACAAATCATTGACGTATTCGGCATAAGCTTCATCAACCGCGACAATAATCTTTTGTGGAATCTTGCTCATAAAGCTTTCCAATTCTGCATGAGAAATGATTGTACCCGTTGGGTTGTTTGGGTTTGCGATAAATATTAAACGTGTTTTATCAGTTATTAAATGCAAAAGATTGTCGGGGACACAACGAAAACCCGTAAGTGGTGCATAAAGGCACGACCGGTGGTGATATCCTGAAAACAAGCCATAAGCAATAAAGCTGTTTTCAAAAGTAAGTACCTTTTCATCCGGCTCCACAAGCATTTGAATAAGACCGTCAATGATTTGAACAGACCCCGCCCCAACAACAATATTCCTTGATGCCACCCCAAATTTTACTGCAATCCTTTCTTTAAGTGCAACCGGATTGGGTTCGGGATAAAAATAAACCTCTTTGTATTGATTCATGATAGCATCTAAAACCAACGGCGAACATCCATAGCAATTTTCATTAGATGATAGCTTCAATGTCTTCGGTTCAATCATTCTAAAATACTTTTACTTATATTGAACAAAACCTCGCTGCGATACCAGGCAGATGCACGGAGGTCTGAAATTGGACTGGCATATTTCAACACTTCATTGGCGAATAATTCAGAATCATCAGGATGAATGGAAGAAATATTTTTTCCAAGCAGGAAGTTACCCGCTTCTTCGGCATACCTGATGGTTGGGGCAACGGCACCAATGGCAATGCCCGCCTTATGAATAATGGCTTTTTTGTCAGTCAATATATGATAAGCCAGAGAAACAACGGAACATTCCATTGAACGCCTCGTTCCCACCTTTAAGAATCCCGAATGAACTTCATGATGCTTTACATTTATGGGTACTATGACGCTTCGCAAAATTTCATTATTTTTCATTGATGTTTTTCGGGGACCGATAAAAAAATCTGCGATGGGTATCAAGCGAAGATTCCCTGATTCTGAAAGAATTTCGCATTGTGCCTGAATTGAAACTAAGGCACACGAAATATCTCCGGAGGGAGAGGCCGTGCAAAGATTACCACCCACGGTGGCCACTTGTCTTATTTGCGAAGATGCCAGACAGTTTGCTGCCTGATGGAGAACCGGAAAATTTTCGGCAATAAATTCGTCATTTACAATTTGTGCTGCAGTTGCAAGTGTGCCAATTCTAATTACATCCTGACCTCTTTTGATGTTTCTAAATGTTTGGTCATTCAGTTGGGCAAGGTTAATGATCGAATAGCCGATGTCTTCCATCTTTTTCATCTCAGGGATGAGGTCTGTATATCCGGCACCGAAACGAAAGTACGTTTCATTCTTCATTGCCTTTAACAAATCCGTTTTTGTTTTTGGAGAAATAACGTTGAATTTCATTGTGTTTTTCTGAATGCTTTATTATTCAAACAACTTAAATATCCTCGACCCTGTCGGATAAAACTGTGATGACAATTCCATCCGGCTTGTTCTTTTCAATCCATCTTTCGGCAGCCAGTACATTGGCACCGGAACTGAAGCCAACCAATAGCCCCATATTTTTCACTAAGTCCTGAGTGCGTTTTATGGCTTCATCTGTGGATATCAGAATGATTTCATCCAATATATTCACATCAACTAAGAACTTGCTCCCATCGCCTATTCCCTGTATTCCATGTTCCCCATGTTCCCCACCACTCATTACCGGAGATTCGGCCGGTTCTACGGCAATAATTTTCAATTGCGGAAATACCTTCTTTAGTGTCTTACTAATTCCCATTAGAGTTCCACCGGTACCTGTTCCGAGAACAATTGCTGATATATCTTTTGAGAAAGCTTTGGTTTGGTTCAGAATTTCTACACCAGTCGTTTTTTCATGGCATTCAACATTCAACGGATTATAAAATTGGTCCGGATTGAACCACTTGTACTTTTTTGCCAGATTATCCCTCAAAACTATGGCACCATCAAAATCTCCCGCTTCCACATTAATAATCTCTGCACCGAATAACCGCATCATTTGTCTCCTTTCCTCGGTCATATCTTTTGGCATAATAATTTTCACTTTATAACCTCGCTCAGCTCCAAGCAATGCGTAGGCAATTCCTGTATTTCCGCTTGTGGCTTCAATTATGGTGTCGCCTTTCCTCAGGAGTTGATGTTTTTCGGCATGATTCATAATATAAGTGGCAATGCGGTCTTTAATGCTTCCGCCCGGATTGACCGTTTCCATCTTGGCAAATAACTTCTCACTGATCTTCAACAGTGGTGTATTTCCAACATAATCTGATGCTCTCATAATTTATTTGTGTTTAATATTTTTTTCTTTCAGTGCTTTCAAAATCTTTTCAGGGGTGACAGGCAAAGAATAAATTCTCGCCTGTATAGCATCTGCCACTGCATTGGCTATTGCTGCTGCAGTAGGAATTAGTGGGGCTTCAGCCATTCCTTTCGCCCCGTAAGGTCCCTGAGAATCGTTGGTTTCAATCGGATAAAAGTGGATGTTAGGAACATCGCTTGCCGTCAGCATTTTGTAATTGTGGAAATTTGGGTTCAGGATTCTTCCGTTTTCAACCATCAATTCTTCACTTATTCCATACCCAACTCCCATCAGAACCCCGCCTTCAATCTGACCAGTCAGGCCCATCGGATTCAGTACTTTTCCGACATCCTGAGCCACATAAACATCCAGTACTTTCACATTTCCGGTGTAGGTGTCCACTTCCACTTTCACCGCTTGGGCAGCAAAAGCATAGGCCCCTGAAACATTGCCTTTGTAGTCTTTATCCTGAAATTCACTTGATGGCTCGTAAAAAAAGTTTTCAGTGCATAATTCATTTGGTTGAGAAAAATGAATTTCACGAACCACCTTTTCTATTCTTACGGAATTGTTTTTATGTTCAGATTTTATTTCTTCGTTCACGAAAATCAACTCATCAATAGTGCATTGCAGAATCTCAGCTGCCTTTTTGATCAATTTGATTTTTAGTTTTGAGATGGCTCCGAGCAAAGAATTTCCAGCAACAAAAGTTGTTCTAGAGGCATGTACGCCAACGTCCCATGGTTTTACATCTGTGTCGGTGTTGATCACTTTTATTTTAGAAATCGGGATAGAAAGCTCTTCACTCGCCAACATGGCCAAAACCGTTTCCGAACCCTGCCCTATTTCTGTGCTTCCCGTTATAATTGTCAGATGGCCATAGTCATCCAGGTTCACCCTGGTGCCGCATCCATCCGAACGATATATTTTAGCACCGCCGCCTACATGCAACATACTGGCATAACCGGTTCCGAATAAAAATCTTTTTTCATTCCGAATTCCGAATTCTGAATTCTGATTTTTCGATTTGTCAATTACCATCTCTAAAGCCTCTTTATGCCCGCAAGTGTAATAGGTGAGTCCTTGTCCGGATGTTTCTCCTTTGAAATTTGCGTTGATCAATCTCATTTCTGTTTTGCTCATTCCGAGTTTTTCCGCCAGTAAATCAATGGTGCTTTCCAATGCGAATGTAGCCTGAGGATTCCCGTAGCCTCTGAAAGATCCGGCATAGACATTATTTGTATAAACAGCTTTTGACTCGAACCTGCAAGCCGGAACATGATAGAGTGATGAAAAAGTCTGCATCATCACGAATGGCGTAGTTGCTCCCCATGAAGTATAGGCTCCGTTGTCTATTACAATGTTTGCCTCACGGAAGGTGAATCTCCCGTTCTTATCAATGCCGGCTTCTATATCCATAACCATCGCTTGCCGGGTAGGTGATGCAATAAACTCTTCCTCCCTGTCGAAAATGATTTGAACAGGCCTGCATGTTTTCATTGAAAGAATTGCGGCAATCGGCTCAAACGGATACATGTCTAGCTTACTTCCAAACCCTCCGCCAATTACCACTTGTACGACACGAATGTCTGATGGGTTAATTTTGAGTGCGTGAGCCATGTCCCGCTGATACAGGAACGGAACCTGTGTGGACGAATAAAGCGTAAGCCTTTTTGTGACTGGTGAAAAATCTGCAGTGATATTGCTCGTGGCAAGGCAACAGTGTGTCACCCGCGGCAAAACGAACCTGTTGCTGACAATCTCTTTACTTTTCCGCTTTTCTTCATCTAAGTTTCCATGCTCGTAAAGAAATTTATGAGAAATGTTTTTACCTTGTCCGGTGTCCTTCAGATATTTGTTGATAATGCGAGCCTCAGGTTTCAGAGCTTCAAACGGGTCGTAAATACCATGGCCTGGTTTGTAATTTACTTTGATAAGTTTCAAAGCCTGTACTGCAATTTCTTTGCTCTCAGCAGCCACTGCCGCAATTTCATCGCGAAGGCAGTTCACCTCACCCTTTTTCAGAATTGGATGGTCTTTGCGATACGAAATGTTATTGCAATCAACATCATCGGCAGTAATAACACATACCACGCCTTCAAGTTTCTTAGCCTCTGAAACATCAATGGAAAATCCGGAATATGGATGTTCAGAGCGGAGGATCGCTCCGTACAACATGTATGGTAGTTTTATATCTTGACCGTAAACGGCCTTGCCGGTGATACGAATTCCAGCATCAATTTTGGGTTGCGGCTTTCCAATAACTTTGAGTTTCTCCGTCATTTTTTCGTTGCTCATTTATTTATTTAGTATCTCCCCGGCTGCTTCTATTATTTTAATATATCCCGTGCAACGACAGAGATTTCCTTCAAGTCCCTTTTGTATTTCATGGCGGGTTGGAATTCGGCTTTCATTCCGAGAGCGTGTTTGCATTGATTTGATGGAAACGGCCATACCCGAAGAACAGAATCCACACTGAACCGCCCCATTTTGTATCATTGCAGTCTGCACTTCATCCATTTTTTCTCCTGTAGAAAACCCTTCTATGGTTGTTATCTCGTGCCCTTCAACATTAATTGCTAGAAATAGGCAAGAATTAATTGCTGCACCATTTAGAAGAACGGAACAGGCACCACATTCACCTTCGAGGCAGCCGGTTTTGGTTCCAGTCAGACCGAGTTCATCACGAATCAGGTCTATCAGAAGCATGGACTGAATAACGTATCTGGTGAATTCTTTTCCGTTAACAGTGAAAGTAATGAGTTTTGCAATAGGGCTATTTTTTTTCATCTTAATATCGGGGCCTTTTGAATAGGCGAAAAGGATGATCGAAAAATCTTCAATGAGAACTCCGGATTCTCTCTGGCATTTTCTTTTATAGCTTCCTCTATATATGTAGGTTTTAAGGGAAACCTTTTATGAGATGCAGCCTTTGCCAGTACTATCAGGTTTCGCATCGCTGGTAATATATCCGTTGACTTGTCTTTAATGAAAATCGCTTCGCGAATGTTTTTTTTGAGAAATGCCAAAAATAATTCAGGGTTAGGGTACAATACTTTTTGAGAATTTACCGAGTGTGGAAATATTTTTGTGTTATCCATCACCACTATACTTTCTTTATGAAGATAATTAATACAACGTTGCGTTTCAAGTATTTCAAGTCCGAGTAGAAAATCTGCTCCGCCTTCTTCTACAAAACCAAAAGTGTTTTCACCCAGGGTCACTCCGGCGGTCACCGAGCCACCTCGCTGAGAGAGACCATGTATTTCACTGGTAGCAACTGGAATGTTTGCTCTGACGGCAGCATCTACCAATATTTCCGTCAAGTAAAGTACACCTTGACCTCCAACACCTGTAATGATGATTTTACCTGATTTCTTCATTACATCTCACAGTTAATTAATACTGAATTATCAACCATCCATTCAATAGCTCCATTCGGACAAACATCAATACACAATCCACATCGGGTGCATCTTGCCTCGTCAATTATTACTTTCCCGTCCAACTTAACCATAGCCGGACAACCGAAGTTCTCAATGCAATGGTTGCATTTGGCACAGGCCTGAAATAAATTATAGTCAGATACAAAATCTGCTATATTTTCATTCGTAAACATTCCGTCGAAGCCAATCGAATCGGTTTTTTGTAAAGACGGCCGCAGACCATCCATATTCACTTTTGCTAATTTTTCTAAAGCAAAATGACCTTCATATTCAAATGGATAATTTTCAAGCAAACCTCTCACCTGCACGGCTGCTTTTTTCCCACTTCCAATGGCACCAATAAGAGATACATGATTTTCTGCCGCAAGATCACCGGCGAAAAAAATATTCTTATATCCTGTTCTTTTAACTCTCCCGCTTTGGTCAGTTTCGAAGTGGACATTCAGTTTTTCCGCCTTTTGTCCAATTGCTGTTATGATAAAGTCAACGGCAATATTTCTTATAGTTTCTTTTTTATCAAATGATTTGATTGTAACAAACAGCTTTTCGTTTTTCTCCGTTATAAAATCCACAACGCTGTTGTCTATTATTTCAATGCCTTCAATCATCGCATCTCTTATTTCTTCGGCGAATGCCGGCATATTGTCAACCGTTTCTATACACGAAACAAGAACATTATAATATTTATTCAACTTGTTGGCCGATCTGGCGGCATCCATGGCACTGTTGCCTCCGCCAATCACCAGTATGGTGGCCCTCGGTTTGAACATTATTTTCTCCTCATTGAAACTTTTTAAGAATGAAATGGCATCTGATTTTTTTTTCTTTGAAACGTTCTGTTCAACTATGTCCAGTTGAGGTGAAATCCACATACCCGTGGCAATAATAACTGCATCATAATCTACTGACAGGTTTTCAATCGCAAGGTCTTTTCCGAGCGAAGTATTGTATCTGAACTGAACCCCCATTTCTTCCAATACATTAACTTCCCTGTCCAAACCGGCTTTATCCATTCTGAAATCAGGAATCACATAACGAATCATCCCTCCGGCTTTGGCATGACATTCAAACACCGTTACATTGTATCCCTCCCTCGCCAAATCATAAGCCGAACTTAATCCCGCAGGCCCGGCCCCAATGACAGCAATATTCTTGTTTTTCTTTTCAGCATTTTTGGCTTTTGAAATTTGACGGGAGAAATCTGAAAAATTTTTCTCAATTCCGCTGACAAAATGCTTTAAGCTTTTAATAGGGACTGAACTTCCACCCGAATCTCTAAACACCAATTCGCAAGGCTTATGACAAATGTCACCGCAAACCTTTGCGAATAACATTTTATCTCTTACCACCTCAAGAGCCTCTTTGTAATCTCCTCCCAATATGGCATTGAAAAATCCGTGATTGCAAATATTCGCCGGACACAATTGTTCACTTCCTGCAATGTGATGAGTGGCTGTAATTTTAGCACGGGCCCTTACCAAACTATTACTCTCACTTTGAACTCTCGAACAACTCAAACTCATGTCGCAATGATTGAAACAGGTATTACATTTATCCGGATCAACGCGAAGCTGCCTTTGAAACAATGTGCCACTTTTAAATTCGGGCAGGAAAATACATGGTGCCTTTGCAATCAACACAGAAACGCCATGGTGATCAACGGCCAATTTAATTTTTGAGTAAGTATCTTTCAGATCAAAGGGATTTACGCTTTCAACCAACTCTACCCCAAGGCCTATGGCCAATTGGTGAATGTCAATCTGTTTGTATTTTGTGCGATGTGATGCCCCTGGATGATCCTGATGTCCTGTCATTCCAATGGTTCGGTTGTCAAAAATTATTACGGTAATATTGGCTCGCGTGTATATGGCATTCATCAGAGAAGCCACACCTGAATGGAAAAATGTTCCGTCACCAAGTAAGGCCACAATTTTACCTTCAGCAGTTTTCAAATGCATGGCTTCAGAAAGTCCCTGAGCCATGCTGACACTCATGCCCATGTGGTTAATGGTGTCAATCATTTGAAGTGGAGGCAAAGCCCCAAGGCCAAAGCATCCAATGTCGCCGCACATAATGATTCGTCCATCATCTCTGGGGATGGCAAGTTTCAATGCGTAAAAGGTAGCACGGTGCGGACAGCCAGCACATAATAGGGGAGGGCGGGGCGGAAGATTTTCAAGAAATTTATTGGTATTTTTTAATTGTTGATTGATTTTTATGAGGGTTACGCCCATAAATTCTTCTATGGATGAGCGGACCATTTCTATATTGTATTCACCGATAACAGAAAGTTGATTGAAACCCTTTCCAATAATTTCAACGGTTAAATTGTTTTTCTGAGCAATGATTCTGATTTCGTTTTCGGCAATGGGGTCTAATTCCTCCAAGACAAGAACCTTTTTAAATCCTTTGACTAAGAATTTCAATACGTCATCTTCCGGAAATGGATGAATAAAGCCTATTTTAAGCGTTGAAACATTTAGTAAATCCGGATTTCCTGCAAGCAATTCCCAAACATATACCGAAGCAATTCCGCAGCTTATAATTGCACAATTCCCAGTTTCGTGCTGCTTATGAAATAATGTGATGTTGTATTTTTTATTTAGCAAATCAATTATCACAGAATGAAGTTTTACCAATAGCGTTTTATGTGCAAGAGCAGTTCTTGCCGGGATATTTATGTGTTGTGGTAAACGTTCAAAATGGGCAATGGATTCTTCTTTGGTAATCCTGTTATATTCCATCATCCCCCTCGAATGGTTAACTCTTGTAGTCATTCTCACGATGACCGGAAGTTTTATATTTTCGGAAAGCAGAAATGCATCTTTTGTCATTTCACATGCTTCCCGAGGGGTAGATGGATTCAAAATGGGTACAGAAGCAAACTTTCCCCAATACCTTGAGTCCTGTTCGTTTGAACTGGAAAAGCAGCCGGGGTCGTCGCAAACTATAATCACAAGAGGGGCAACAATGGTTTGGTAGCCAATGCTCATCAGGGCATCAGATGCCACATTCATCCCAACATTTTTCATCACACACATCGCAGATTTATTGCCGATGGAGTAAGCAATTGCCTTCTCAAGGGCTATTTTTTCGTTGATGCTGTATTCAAAATATATTTGATGCTTGGTTTGTTTTGGATATCGAGCCTGATTCGTGCTTTTGCCTTGAAAGTCGCTGACATAATTAAACACTTCTGAAATTTCGGTTGACGGGGTCCCCGGGTATGAAAAAACGCCTGAAACACCAGCTTCAATAGCCCCTCTGGCAACCGCCACATTTCCCATCACGCAGACTTTCTTTGGCCTGTTGTAAGAAGTTAATATGTCAAGGGTCTTTTTTAGCATTTGTCAAATCACATGTTCTTTTTTCAAGGCATAAATTTCACTCTCTTTTAAACCTATTTGCTTCATAATAACATCATTGTGTTCTCCCATGCGGGGTGAACATTTCAATGTATAGTGGTTCTTCTTTAAGAAATCTGTACAACTTGCCGGAGGCGAAAGGTTGACTTTCTTTCCATTGGGTAATATGGTTTTCAAAACAGTGTCCTTTACCCATTTTAAATCAGCCACTTCTTTGATGGAATTGACCGGAGCTGCAGACAAATTCAATTTAAAACAGAAATCGATAAAATCGCTGGTTGTAAATCTTCTTGTCATAAGGCCAATTTCTCTATATATTTCTTCCTTTTCAAGCATTCTTCCTGCATTTGTCTTTCTCGCATTATTGGCCAATTTTTCGAATCCTTTTTGAGAAGTAAATTTTTCCCACTGAGCGTCATTACCGATAGCGAGATAAACCATTCCGTCTTTCGTAGGATATACATTGCAGGGTATAAAACTTCGGTGTTCGTTGCCACTTCGTTTAAAAAGCTCGCTGTCTTTTTTAACAAATTCAATCTGTGGCAATGCGGTTATCAGCCAACTTGCAGCACACTGAGCCATTGAAATATGAATTTCTTTGCCTCCGGATTTGTGCTCCATCCTTGCGAGAATCACTTGTGTAAAAGCTTCATCACCGGCTTTTAAATCTATAACTGGAATACCACAGGGAACGGGTTTACCATCTGTTTCTCCAGTCAAAAAAGTGTAACCCATCAAAGCCTGCATCGCGGGATCATAGCCTGCAATGTGGGGATAATTGGGGCCCATGGCTGAAATACCACACCAGATAAGATTAGGATTAGCCTGTTTTAAGGTTTCAAAATCAATTTTGAGTTGTTTGTGTCGTATGGGTAATGTGTTGCACATAAAGACATCCACCTTCAACTCTTTGATAATCTTCAGTAAAAGCTCCTGACCTGATTTCTTTTTTAAATTGATGGTAATGGCTTCCTTGCCAATATTTGGGGCTATGAAGTATGAATGCAAATCATGAAACCCCAAATCAGCACCGATGTAACGATTCGGATCCCCTGCATTAACTCCTCCATCTTGCAAAGGAGTTTCAATGCGTATAACCCTCCAGCCATGTTGTACCATTCGTTGTGTGGCATAAGGCAAGGCAAGTGCTTGTTCGAGACTCAAAATGGTTAATTGTTTTTTCATTCGGTTGTTATTCGCTGGTCATTCGGTTGATAATGATTTGCTAAAAAAATATCGGTTCTTTGAATTCACCATAAACTTCTTTCATCGCAGTTACGATTTCACCAACAGTGCAGTATTCCTTGACAGCAGCAATAATGGATGGCATTAAATTCTTATCATCCAAAGCATCTTGTTTCACATGATCTAAACAAGTTTTAACTTTTTCTGTACTTCTTTTCGCTTTTATGCTCCTGAGTTTTTCCAATTGGGTTTCGGCTGTTTTTGCATTATACGGATGAAACTCCACTTCCTTTGCTTCTTCCTTCTTAGTGTAAATATTGACGCCTACTTTGGGGATTTTTCCGGTTTGAATCCCTATTTCCCGCGTATAGGCCTGTTTAGAAACAGACTCCTGGATTTTTCCATTTGCAATGGCATTGATAATTCCATCCCATTTTTCAACGGTTTTCATCTCTTTTTTAATTTCATCTTCGAACTTGTCGGTCAGGGCTTCCACATAATAAGAACCTCCAAGCGGGTCAACGGTGTCACAAATACCCATTTCGTGAATCATGATTTGCATGGTACGCAACGATATTTCTGCCGAATACTCGGTTGGTATCGTATAGGCTTCATCATAACTGCAAAGTGCCATTGTTTGTGTTCCTGAAAGAGCACTGATTAAAGCATAATAGGCACTTCGCACGATATTGTTCATCGGTTGTTCTTTGGTCAGTCCGCCTCCTCCGCCGCCGGCTATCATACGCAACCAGCATGAATTATTATTTTTAGCTCCATACTCTTCTTTGATTATTTTTGCCCATAAACGTCTGCCCCCTCTGAATTTTGCAATTTGCTCGAAGAGGTTACCGTAAATATCGAAATTGAAAGAAAGCCTGGATGCAAAATCGTCAATGGAAATTCCCCGTTCAAGCACTCCATCTGTGTATGCTTTGGCAATGCAAAAAGCATAAGCCATTTCCTGAACCGGGTTAGCCCCACTTTCGCGAATGTGATAGCCACAAACACTCACCGGACTGTATTTTGGGGCATGTGCTGCACAATACTCAATCGTATCCACTACCAATTTAACAGACTTTTCTACCGGAAAAATCCATGTGCCCCGGCCAATAAATTCTTTTAAAATATCATTTTGTGCTGTGCCTCTAAGTATGGAAATATCATAACCAGCTTTTTCAGCCATGGCTATGTACATGGCTATTATTATGATGGCGGTTCCGTTAATGGTAAGTGAAACTGTGATTTTGTTCAGATCAATATTTCTAAAAGCTATTTCAAAATCCTCTAAAGTATCTATTGACATTCCAACTCTACCAACTTCTCCAAAAGCACGAGGATCATCTGAATCCAATCCGCATTGGGTTGGCAGATCAAAGGCAACGTTCAACCCTGACTGTCCGTTATTAATTAAAAAATGAAAACGTTGGTTGGTTTCTTCAGGAGTTGCAAAACCGGCATATTGACGAATGGTGAACGGTTTATTTCTGTACATGCTTGGATGAATTCCACGGGTAAAAGGATATTCACCCGGTATTTCATTTTCAATATCGGACCCTGCAATATCATCAGCAGTATAAACCGGATTCACCTCAAAACCAGACTCAAGAAAAACGGGTTTAACATTCAACTCTTTTGCTGTTTTAAGACTTCGGTGTGTTCTATTCACATCTGTTGAGACTTCCATTTTTTTCATGAGGCTTTTTAATAGAGTTAAAATAATGGACTATATCTTCAACATGGCTCCCCGTTGCGAACGCCCGGGCTGCACCTATTCGCTCTAATTCAACAATATCTTTTGAAGGAATATTTCCGCCAACAAGCCATGGGATACTTAATTCCCTTTCGTCCATTACATCTTTCATTTTTTTAGCCAAAATCAAATGTGTCCCCGACAGAATGGACATACAAATAGCGTCAACCTTGTCAGCTATTGCTATATCCACTATTTCTTCAATTGTCTTTCTCAGGCCGGTATAAACAACCTGAAAGCCTGCATCCTTTAATCCATGAGCCAATACTTTAACTCCAACATCATGACCATCAAGACCGGGTTTGCTAAGAAGTATTTTCATTTACAGATTTTTTAATTTTCTAAAATTATTACTGAGGCAATAGCACCGGGTCCTCCTATATTATGCGTTAATCCACGTTTTGCTTTTTGTACTTGCCGCTCCCCGGCATTGCCCCGCAAATGATTTGAAACTTCCACGGCCATTCGTATTCCTGTTGCTCCAACGGGATGACCGCAGGATAAAAGTCCGCCACTGACATTCACCGGAATTTTTCCTCCGAGGTGTGTTTCCTTGCCACGGATCATATCTTTTGCTTCTCCTTTTTTGCAAAGGCCTAAATCTTCATAAGTCAGCAACTCAACTATTGAAAAGCAATCATGAACTTCTATCAAATCAATTTCATCAATGGGTTTTGTAATTCCGGCTTGTGTGTAGGCAATCTTTGCGGCAGTTCTTGTGGCCTCAAAAGAAAGAAAATCGTGATTTGGATCGAAGAAAGGCAAATCCCATCCGGTAGAAACAGAAAGCCCCAGGCCCTTTATAAAAATTGGCTTATGTTTTTTACGGTCCACATCCTCAGCCCGAACCATGATGACACACGCAGCACCATCCGTGGTTGGACAGCAATCCAATACCGTTAGTGGGTTTGCTACCATTTGCGAAAGCATAACCTCTTCAAGTGAACAGGATTTCCGATAAAATGCTTTATCATTTAA
This sequence comes from Bacteroidia bacterium, assembly GCA_020053795.1. Taxonomy (GTDB): domain Bacteria; phylum Bacteroidota; class Bacteroidia; order NS11-12g; family UBA9320; genus JAGVMN01. The sequence goes on from JAGVMN010000009.1 coordinate 31,332, forward strand.
CGAACCATGAAAATGATTTTTAACTGAAATGTTAGAAATATCTTCTCTCGTAATTCCAAATTCTTTCATCATGCGGTTGGCATAAACGGCAAAAGTCCCGGCAGCGGTAAATCCTTTTTGTAAAAACGGATGACCATATTCCACCATCATTTTTACAACTGAATCTTGCGGCTGACGGTCACGCAGTTTTTCAACACCCAGTGCCATTGCCACATCGCATTCCCCTGCCCGAAGTGAGTTTACCGCATTGCGAATGGCATCAGCCCCGGAAGCACAAAAATTTGAAACCCTGGTAACAGGAATATTATATAATGAAAGCGGTTCAGCTAAATCCATCCCGCTTCTTCCTTTAAAAACACCAATTTCGGGGAAAGCCGTTGAAAGCCAGGCAGCACCAATTTCATCCAATGAAATTCCAGCATCATTTACAGCCTGCATAGCAGCATCTCTAACCAAATCGTCATAACTTTGATGAAACAACTCACCAAATTTAGTGACGCCGATTCCTATGATTGCTATGTCCGTTTGCGTTTTCATAGTTGTTTTGCTTTCCAGAAATAATTTGGTTTGGCATCGTTTTCAATCATTTTTCGTAATACCAATTTTACTTTAGAGCCTATCTCCAATTTGTTATTTTCGGGATACTTGGTATCGGTTTGCTGAACGGTCATTCGTCCTCCACCTTCTAAATCTATGACTGCCATCGTAATTGGAGGAAATGAGGCAGGGGAATAATGCTCATTCGTATAAGAATAAACCGTTCCGTTTCGTGATAACTGAACGTCTGAAAATGTAGTACACTTACAATTTTTGCAACGAGCAGATTTCAGATAATAGATAGTTCCGCACGCTTCACATTTAATTCCTTTCAGATAGAGCAATGTTTCCTTCTCTCTCTCCTGCATCATTTCAGAAGAAAACATGTCTTTGGTTTTATATTTTATTGAATTGAAATTTCCGGCTTTGTGCAAAAGCAAATAATCCTGATAGCATTTTATAAGCTCATAATTATTCACTTGTTCCTGCAATGATTTGTGTTTAGAGGTGCTATTAATTTTTATTTCAAAAAAGTTTGTTCCATTAGCATAATCAGCCAGTAAAATACTCTTCTTGCCACTCTCTATTTCGTTTACGAGAAGTAACAATGGGTGAACAGTGCCTGTATTTCCAAGATTGGAAATAAGTGAATCTTTGGCAAATTGGTTTTCTTCAAATCCGGCTTTGACAAAAATTCCACCGGCCATTTTTGAAAATAAAGAATTGAGAATTACAGCATCAAATGATTTAGGATTTGAAACGAAGTTATTTAAAGATGTCGTGATATTATTTTTAAAACCGGCATCACGACTGAATCTTGGGTCATATTGAATATTGCTTTTTTTGTATTGAAATTCTTCGGCAAGTGAAGAACTGAAAGATTTTGAATTTGTTATTTCAGCAATGCCTTTTTCATTATTCAACAAAATGGCACAAGCGGCATGTCCAAAGGGAGTGGAGAGTTCTTTCCCTATATCTGGAAAGCCAACATCAGATGCAACCACTAAAATATTTTTGTATTTACCCGAACCGATTAAATCATTTGCCAAAAGCAGAGCATCGGTTCCGCTGCGGTATGAATTTGTAAAATCAAGGGCTAAAATTTCTTGTGGAAGATTTATTAAATCAGCAAGGAAAGAAGCGTGATAACGGTTATGAAAAACAGGAGTAGAGGTTGCAAAAAATATTCCGTCAATTTCAGGTTTGAATTTAGAAATTGGGAATTGGAAATTTTCATAACAGTTTTGAGCCGCTTCAAAAGCGAGAGTAATAATATCTTCATCTGAAAAGCAAACCGACTTCATTCCTCCTTTTTTCGCTTTCGGATGAAGCATATTATCCTCAATCCTGAATTGGGGCAATGCAATGCCATAAGCATTAATATAACTCATAATCCTAATTCTTTGGCAATATTTATTTTCAATATCTCCGAAGTTCCTCCTCCGATCAGGGTAAATCTGGAATCCCTCAAATATCTTTCGATGTGATAATCAACAGCATATCCATAAGAGGCAAAAACCCGTGAGGCCTCATCGCATATACTTACAGCACACTCCGAAGCATAAAGTTTTGCAATCATGGCTTCTTTTTGTCGGGGGAGATTTTTATCACTTAATGTTGCAGCATATAAAACATAATGCTTAGCCGTTTCCAATTGCACAGCCATATCTGCAAACTTCATTTGGACTGCCTGGAATTTACCAATTGGTTTTCCGAACTGTGAACGCTGGTTGGCATATACCAAAGCCTCTTCGTAAGCGGCTGTGGCCACTCCAACGGCAAGGGCGGCAGTCATTATTCTTATTTCTGCTAAAATCTCCTTTAAGCATTTTGTGCCTTCGCCAATTTCTCCAAGCAGGTAGTTTTTCGGAAGTGTAACATCATTGAAACTTACTTCACTGGTAACAGAAGCCCTGACACCCATTTTTTCAATACTTTTTCCAACTAATACTCCTTTTAATTTTGAAGGAACGAAAAAAATGGAGAGGTTGTCGTGGATGTCTGTTCGGGAAAGAACAGTGAAAAAATCGGCTTCCGGTGCAGAAGTCACCCAGGTTTTTTGCCCGTTAAGGATAAAACCATCTTGAGTAGCTTTAGCCAGCGTTGTTATAGCCATCAAATCACTTCCGGCATTGGGTTCCGTCATGCAAATAGCACCGATTTTATTTCCTTTTATGGCCTCATCAAAATAGGTTTCTTTAATTTCCTCATTGCCAAAACGATAAAGAAAATAGGTGGCCATCAGCGATTGCATGGTGCAAACAGCCGCAAGAGAAAGGGAGCCTCTGGCCATTTCCATGACCGCCAGTGAATAGGAAACTACATCCAATCCGCTTCCTCCGGCACTTTCGGGATACCGCATTCCGAAAAAACCAAGGTCGCCGGCTTCTTTGAATAGTTCTTTTGGAAATTTTTTTTCTTTATCAAGTTTGGCAGCAACAGGTTTTACTTTCCTTTCCGCAAAATCACGGAAGGTTTGTTGAATTTGTTTTTGTATATCGGTCAGTTCAAAATCCATGATCTGGAATTATTGCGGTAGCTTCAATTTCAATAACTGCGGGATGATCCAATAGATCAACTACAAAAATCATGCTCATACATGGGTAATGATTTCCTATGACTTCTTTCCAAATTTTCCCTAATTCCATTCTTGATGCTAAATATTGCTCCCGGTCTTTACAAAAGCAGGTCATTTTACAGATGTCTTCCGGTTTGCCTCCTGCTTTTTTCACTATGGTTACAATATTTTTCAGAGCTTGTTCAAATTGTGGTATCAATTTATCACTCTCAAATTTTTCTTCTGTTGTCCAACCCACTTGTCCGGCCATAAATAATGTTCTGCCTTTTGCAGCAAGAATCCCATTGGAATATCCTTTGGGAACAGGCCAGCCATCTGGCAGAATAATTTGATGACTCATACTTTTATTTTTTTTAGTCCGTAAATCTTTTCAGCCGATTCTTTAGAAACCAATTCATTTTTTAAATCCTGCAAAACTTTTTCTTTATCGCGTTTTTTTGGATTTCCATAACCGCCACCGCCACCTGCAATTTGATAATACAAGGTGTTGTCTGGAATTCCGTGAATCATATCTTTACTCATAGGAATATATTTTTCTCCGTTAGGAAAGGATAATTCAATCTTATTAAGCACACTACCTTTTCCTCCAAACAAACCATAATTGGGCTCCACATCACCGTCACCAAAAACGACCATTGTTGTATCATGTCCTTTGAGAATGATTTGTGTAATAGTTCCCATCCCTCCACGCCATTGTCCTGCTCCTCCGGAGTCACACAAGTATTCATGCTGCAAAATTGTATAAGGCGTCTGTTGTTCATACATTTCATAGTCTTGATCCAACACTCCGCCAGAGGCATCAATCATTCCGATATGATCATATCCGTCATGGCCTTTCATTGCCCCGCTTCCACCCTTCATTCCAAGAAAGCAGATGTCAACATATTTTTTTCCGGTTCGGGGATGATTGCCTGTGAAAAGTGAACACAACAAATGGTTCCATCCGGCAGTTACTTTTTCAGGAATGGCGGGTCCGAGAGCTTTAAAAATGGCATCTGCTATCTGTGGACATAAGTGATTTCCAAAGGTTGTGGCGGCAGGATAGGATGCATTCAAAATGGTTCCTTCCGGAACAATATATTTCAGGGGCTTTATCATTCCCTCATTATGAGGAATGTTTGGATTTACCATTTGCAAAAAAGTCAAGGTAATTGCTGAGCAACTGGAGGTATAAGTTCCGTTTACAAAACCTTTTGTTTGTGATGATGATTTGGAAAAATCAAAAATGATTTCCTCGTTATTTACCATGATTTCTGCACGGACAGGAAACTTACTTCCTTTGTGTTTGCCATCGTAATACACCATGCTTTCGCCTGTGTAAATGCCATTTGGAATGTTCTTGATTTCAGAACGCATCATTTTTTCGGTAGAATCAAACAATGCCAGTTTGTGCATTTCAAAAACGTCTAACCCGTATTTCGAAACAAAAGTTTGCAATCTTCTCTGGCCAAGTGTGCATGCACCAATTTGTGCTTTAATATCTTCCTGCACCATTTGCAAACGGATATTTGCAAAAATCAAATTCCAGACATCCTTTCTAAGTTTACCATTGTCGTATAATTTAACAGCCGGGATTCTTATTGCTTCCTGCCACACTTCAGTGGCGTTTGGATTGTAACCACCTTGCACTGCACCGCCAATATCCGCCTGATGTCCTTTTGCGGCCGACCATCCAACCAATGTGTTTTCATAAAAAATAGGTTTGAAAATCGCCACATCATTATTCTGATTTCCCATGGAGAAAACATCGTTGTGAATGATAACATCGCCTTCGTGAATATCATTGCCATATTGGTCTATAATTACTTTACAAACCGGTCCCAGTGAAAAAGATAGTATCGGGAGATTTTCTGTTTGTTCCAGCATTTGTCCTTTGGCATCATACAATCCTGTAACAAAATCTTTCGCTTCGCATAAAATGGGCGAACGGGTAGTTTTTGTCAGCGAAATGCTCATCTCATCTGTGATGGATTTGAAGGCACGTTGAAATATAGAAACCAATATTTTATCAATAAGCATAGGCTTCGTCAATTTTTTTACCTAATAAAAACCCTTCAGGAAATTTTGCTTTCTCATATACTATAAATGACCCGAAATCATCTACAACACAATCATAAATTTCACTTACAAAAACCGATGTCGTAATTTTTTCAATAACACACGGTCCTTTTATAATTGAACCAAAAATGGGTTTATCTCCATCATAAACAGCAACTTTTTTCATGCTGTTCAATTCCGGCACGAAAACTTGTCTGTGTTCTTTAATAGCCAATTCGGCGGGAATAGATTTGATATTTGCCGATAAAAAATTTGGCTTTTCTGTTTTTCCCACAACCCGTAATCGAAGGTTGATGAGTTCCATTTCCGTTCCTTCCTCTTTCAGTGAATAGCCGTATTGCCGGTTATGTTCGTTATGAAATAATTCGAAAATAGTTGAGAGGTTATAATTCATAACATCATCCCAACTTGCTTCCAATGGCACTTCATGGTATTGACCGATATAACGAATATCAAGAATGGGGTAAAACGAAATCTGTTCGCGTAAAACTCCTTCTTCATCAACCAATGCTTTGATTCCATCTTCTTTCATTTCGTTAAAAAACAAAAGAAACTTTTCCCTGTCAAGATTATTAAATGAAGTAAAATAGGAGCGTATAAAATCGTGTTTCAAATCGCCCAGCAACATGCCTGCTGCACAAAAAATAGATGAAACATTTGGAACCAAAAACATGGGTATTTCCAATTCTTTGCATATTTCAGAAGAGTGAATGGAGCCTGCACCTCCGGCTACAATGAATAAAAATTCCCGGGGGTCATATCCCCGCTCAACAGAAATTTCACGAACGCCTTGTGCCATATTATTGTTTATGATCCGGAACATTCCTGCTGCCGTTTCAAGTACTGATAATCCAAGTTTTAAGGCGAGTTCGTCATTGATAGCTTTTTCCGCTTTGGCTTTATTGAGTTTTAATTTTCCCCCGGCAAAAAAATCCGGATTAAGATAGCCGAGAATTAAATCTGCATCTGTACAGGCGGGAATTGCCCCGCCGCTGTCATAACAAACCGGACCTGGCAAAGCTCCAGCACTTTGAGGGCCCATTTGTAAAAGTCCTCCGTTATTAATCCACCCAATGCTTCCTCCCCCTGCTCCAATCGTAATAATATCAAGCGACGGCAGGGCAATGCGATAGCGATTGATTTTCCCCTCGGTACTTGTCACACATTGATTGTCTATCACAATGGCCGCATCAAAACTGGTTCCTCCCATATCAACGGTTATGCAATTTTTATAACCGAACATCTTTGAGTAAAACGCCCCGGCTGTGGGAGCCGCCGCCGGGCCGGATAAAACCGTAACAGCAGGATTTTTTTTAACTTGTTCCGGAACAACCACTCCGCCATTTGACTGCATGATTAAAAGCGTTCCTTTGAAATTTATAGTCTCTAATTTTTGAGTGAGATTATCAAGATATTTGACAACAATCGGGCCTACAAAAGCACTGACTGTTGTGGTACTCACCCTCTCATAAAAACGAATGGATGGAAGTACTTCAAAGGAAGCAGTAACAAAAATTCCGGGGAGTTTTTTGCGAAGAAAATTTACAGCTCGTTTTTCGTGAGATGAATTTTTGTAGGAATTCATGAAGCAAATTGCAACCGATTCTACTTTTTCATCTTTAATTTTTTGAATAATTGGAAGAAGTTCTTTTTCATTAAATTTTTTGACAACTTCTCCCTCAGAATCAATCCGCTCATCCACCGTAAATCGCAAATAGCGAGGGGCGAGGGGCGTCACATTTTTGTAACGGTTGTTGTATTGCTCTTCACGAATTCCTCTTCGCATTTCCAATGCATCGCGAAAACCTTTGGTGGTGATTAATGCCGTTTTTGCTCCTTTTAGAGTTAATAATGAATTGGTGGCAACGGTGGTTCCGTGCACAATGGTATCAATGGATGAAACAAAATTTTCAAAGGATTCTCCTACCATTTCTGAAATTTCCCGGATTCCATTAATGAATCCTTCCGAAGAATCATGAGGCGTTGATAATGTTTTATGTACAATAGTTTTACCTTCAGAAGAGACGCAAATCAAATCTGTAAAAGTTCCTCCAATATCTATTCCTACATTAAATTTCAACTTATTTATGAATAAAATTCGCCTTGGACTTGGGGCCGTTGGTTTTAAAATTTTCCAAACCAATTTTCATGTCATCGGTAGTGAGGCATTCGCCAAACATTCGCGATTCCAAATCCAATCCTTCTTTTAAATTAAGTCTTGACCCTTCATAAATAGCCTTGACCAAGATTTCATCTATTTTTTTACTTAAATGTCCAATTTCCAATGGCTTTGGGGTTCCGTTACTTTTCAGTGGTTCTTGTGAAATTGTTTTTATTTTCACCTCGCCGGATGCAATTTGATTGGCAAGTTTAATTGCTTCATCAATCAAATCACCTTCTACCTCTTTATAAACCAAGCCTATTTCTAATGCTTCTTTTGCCGACACATTTTTGGCAGTCCGAAGAATTTCAGCCGCTTTTTCAATTCCGACAATACGAGGCAACCGCTGGGTACCACCTGCTCCGGCAATAAAACCGAGGTTTACTTCGGGCTGACATACCAATACAGCCAATCCTTTTTTGCTGATACGTGTGGTGCAGGCCATGGCCAATTCATTTCCTCCGCCAAAAGCAAAACCGTTCATGGCACACACCACAGGTTTTGGGTAGTTCTCAATGTAGTTCAAAATCGTCTGGAAGGTGTGTGAATTATGGTATCCTTCTTCGGGGGTTTTAAGCGAGGCCAACATGGTAATATCAGCCCCTGAAACGAATGCTTTTGTTCCAAAACCCGTGATCACAACGGCTTTAATCTCCTCTTCGTTTTTCGCTTTTTTTAGTTCACTTTTTATTTGTTCAAGTACTTCAAGGTTCAGTGCGTTAAGAACCTTTGGTCTGCGGATGGTGAGGATCAGGACATGATCCTTTTGTGAAACCACGATATCTTTTAGTTTCCATGCTCCCTCATTTTTTACTTTTTCCAATATTTCGGGAAAAGGAAAAGTCGTATGTGAAGTGCAAAAGTTTTTTACCAGTTCATAGGACTTATCCAGACCGAGTTTATTCATAAAAGAAAACGGCGGTCTGATTACCAAAGCCATTTCGCAAGCCATATTCAGATCGTTGATGTCAACGATTCCGATATTTAAAATATGGCTGGCCAAAGCAAAAAATGCCCCTTGAAATTCCTTTACCAGTTTTTCTTCTGTGCCGGGGGGTAGAGACGCAAAATATTGCATCTCTACTTCGCCGCGTTTAGCAGTCTCCCAAGGTTCTTTCTTTTGGGTTTTAACCTTCAAAGCTTCGGGCGTTTTAAACCAGGGCATTAACAGTTTTCCCATTTCGTCTAAACCGTGAGCGGTTATCGGGTTTCCTCCCGTGAGATTCAAAGCGGTAAAAGGGCCAACCCCCAATCCCAATGCCTTTACAGCCGCCGCATCAATTTCCTTTTCATTGCCCCAGCCTTTTTCCAAACACAAAATGGCCGTCTGGCAAATGCCTTCAAAAATGGGATCAATAGCATAACCATAAGAACTTTTAACTTTGATTGGAACTTTACCGATGGCTTCATAAAAACCAAGCATAAGATTTAAGACAGAATCCGCAGTGTCTGCTCCCGGAACAAGTTCAACAATCGGATTGATCTCAGCCGGAAAAAAATAGTGGGCTACCAGGCAACGGGATTTGTTTTTTATATTTCGAAAAATAACTTCGGGTTGCATGTGCGAGGAGTTGGAAAGGTAGATGCATTCAGAATCGGTCAGGGTCTCAACCTGTCTGAATATTTTGTCTTTGATGTTTTCATCTTCGGTGGCCGCCTCTATAACTATTTGCGACCATTTGACTGCATCATAATCAGAAGTGAAGATTAAACTATCTTGGATCATCTGTGCCTGATCAGGCTTGAATGCACCGGACTCGAGACCCTTTTGTATTTTTTTGTGAACCTTGTTTTTAGCCTTATCCAGAGCATCCGGAGAAATGTCGATGACAACGATTTTCACCCCTGACCCGGAAAGGGATTTGGCAAAATGCAAGGCAATATCAGGCCCTATCTGACCCGCCCCTACCACTGAGATTTTGGTGATGTTGAGATTTTTGTATTTATATGACATGGTTCTAAAATTAATTGTCAAATTGTTTATTTGTATTTCCCAATTCAGCAAAACTTCTTTGCAGAAAAACTTTGATCATCTCTTTTCGATAGGGTCGCGTATAGAAATCATTGTCAATGACCCTCGCCTTCTTAAACACCTGCAAAATCAGGGAATCTATCGCCGACATACCAATTCCTTCAGCCACAACCGGCCCTGGATCTACCCCACCCAATGCAATTTTTATCCTCCCCTTTTTGTCAATGGAGACCGCAGTCGTTAAGGAGGTGTAATCCACACTTTCACGTGGCCGAAGTTTTTTAAAAACGCATCTATAATCCTTATCGAGTGGAAGCAGAATAGCAGTGACAATTGCTTTAGGATTGAGTTGTCTGGGGTTAACACCATCGCCTGTGTATATATCTTCCAGCTTAATGAGCTTTACCCCGTCTGTATCAAAAACTTCAATTTGGGCATCCAGACAAATGAGTACAGGAGCGGTATCTGAAACAAATTTTGAAAAACAGTTTTTCTTCCCGCCGGTCGCAATGCAAACATCACCTTCACATTTCAGGCAATAACCCACTGCTTCACGCCACCATTCGCTTTGATTGTAAAAAATACAGCGATTCTCACATAAGATATTGCCGCCGATGGTAGCCGTTTTTCGAATCATGGGTGAGGCAACCGAATGAGCCGCTTCAAGCAATGCCGGAAAATGATCAGCTATGGTCTTATGCTTTTTCAAATCATCTAACTTTACCAAAGAACCGATCCGTAAGACATTCCAGTCATTAGAAACTTGTTTAAGCTCCGGTATCGCCGAGATGTCAATGAGACAGTTTGTTTCATCATTTCCCTGAAACTTATTGATGATGACATCCGTGCCTCCGGCCATATAGCGAAAATCTTCTCCATGTTTTAAGGCGAGGGCAATTGCCTCTTCAACACTTTGACATTTATGATATGTTTTGGCTGCAATCATTTATATCGTCATTGCTGCTTCCGTTTGTTTTGTCCTTTTCAATTCATTCAAAATATCTTCCGGCTTAATCGGGAGTTTGGTGATCCGCACCCCCACTGCATCGTAAATAGCATTGGCTATTGCAGGAAGAATCGGGTGCAAGGCTCCCTCTCCGCATTCCTTTGCCCCGAAGGGTCCTTCGGGATCATTGGTTTCTACAATATTGGTAGCGATATCAGGGGTGTCCATGGAGGTCGGAATCTTGTAATCGAGAAAATTATTGTTCACGATGAGACCTTTGTAATATTTCATCTCTTCGCTGATGGCCTGACCTATGCCCATGTGCCATGACCCTTCCAGTTGTCCTTCAACCGCCAACGGGTTGATGGCTTTGCCGCAATCGTGGGCTCCCCAAATTTTGAGAATTTTCACCTTTCCGGTTTCTGTATCTACTTTCACTTCTGCCACACATGCCCCAAACGAATAGGAAGGGCTCAAACCGGCTCCGGCTCCTTTAAAATCTCCCCCGAGTTTCGGAGAGATGTATTTTCCGATTACATTAACAGCACCGCGTTTGGAAACCAAAATACCTATTGCTTCCATCCAACCCACATCAATACTTTTGTCATTACTGAAGACTCTTTCATTACAGAGGTTCAATTCTTCAATGGCAATATCTTTTGCTTTGGCTATAGCGTTAAGAATTTCAATTTTCAATTTTTCTGCGGCATCTTTAGCGGCATTGCCGGCCATAAAGGTTACCCGGCTCGAATAACTTCCCATGTCAACCGGAGTAATCAACGTGTCCGCCGCGAGTACAAATATTTTATCCAAGGCAATGTTGAGTACTTCGGCAACAATCATGGCGAGCATGGTGTCACTCCCCTGCCCTATATCACTGGCTCCGCTCGTAATGAGTACTCTGCCATCGAAATCCAGTTTGAGATGAACAACGGATTGCGGCAGTTCATTCCAGATAATCGGTAACGCAGATCCGCTGATGAAGAATCCACACCCGACACCCAGGCCGTGCCCGACTTCCAATTTCCCATGTCTATTCTTCCAATCGCTTTGTTTTGCCACCTTCATCAGTGACTCTCGGCTGCCGTTGGAGGTAATGCGGTATTGACCAATGGTGACAGTATTCGGTGTAAGGAAATTTTTAAGCCGAATTTCGACCGGATCAATCTGCAACCTATGGGCGATATCATCAATCAGACTCTCAGTTGCGAAACGCGAGTTCACAGCTCCGTGTCCTCTCATGGCCCCGCATTGCGGTTTGTTTGTATAGACCCGACAGGTTTTGAAACCGAAGTTGTCCAACTTATATGGTGCCTGCAGCAGAACCCCGTTATAATAGGTGGTAACCACCCCAAAACTTCCATACGCTCCCCCGTCTATGGCGATATCGGCATCCAGAACCATAAGTGTTCCGTCTCGCATGGCACCGAGTTGAACAGTCATTTGAGAAGGGTGGCGACCGTGGTTGCTGATAAAAACTTCTTCACGGGTGAAGCGTATTTTTACCGGCCAACCTGTTTTTCTTGCCAAATGAGATATGATCATTTCATGCGGGAACGGATCACTTTTTCCACCAAACCCACCCCCGACGTATGGCTTTATCACCCGGACCCTGTTCAATGGAACTTCCATAACTTTGGCAAGTGCCCGATGCAGATAATGCGGAACCTGAGTGGCCGTAATAATGGTCAAACCGTTTTCATCCCAAAAAGCTGTCGCGGCGTGTGGTTCGGTAAAAGCATGAGTAACCCCTTCAAATTCAAAAGTCATTTTAGAAACCACATCTGATTCTTCCATGCCTTTTTGTTGATCCCCAAAACGCAGTTCAGCCTTCTTGTGAATATTGTTTTGGAACTTTGTTTCAGTGTGAATCCTTTCATTTAGCCCCGTGTCTTTCTGAGAATCTTCAATGGTCAGAAATTCTTGGATAGGCAGGTATTTTACCTTGATCAGTTTTAGGGCAGCATGGGCAATATCTTCAGTATCAGCAGCTACTGCGGCAATCACTTCGCCAATATAACGAACTTTGTCAATGGCCATGGCTGTTTCGTCATTCGAAACAGGCAACACACCAAACCTGACCGGCAATTCCTGACCGGTCACGACCGCCCGGACACCCGAGAGTTTCTCTGCTTGGCTTGTATCTATGCTTTCAATTCTTGCGTGCGGATAAATGCTTCTGAGAAATTTTGCATGAAGTGTATTTTTCATTCTGATATCGTCAGCATACTCCGCACTGCCACTTACTTTCTTGTTGGCTTCGATATATGGTCTTGGCTTTCCTACAATAGAAGTCTCATTCGTAATTGGTAATTGATCATTCGTAATTCCTTCAGCATATTCTGCTACTGCTTCTATGATCTTTTTATAGCCTGTGCAACGGCAAACATTTCCTGAAAGGGATTCCTTTATCTCATCAATGGTTGGTGTAGGGGTTTTATTCACAAAGTCCAAAGCTGTTATCACCATACCCGGCGTGCAGAATCCGCATTGTACAGCACCTTTTTCTACAAATATTTTCTGAAGACGGTGCAGTCTTCCATCAGTTGAAATTCCTTCAATAGTAGTTACTGCTGCTCCATCAAATCGCAAGGCAGGCGTAATACAACTAAGTACCGGTTCATCATTTACCAATACCGTACAAGCCCCGCAGTTACCTTGTTCGCATCCTATTTTTGTACCTGTCAGGCCAATCCTTTCGCGGATTACTTCAGAAAGCATTTCGTCCCCTTTCACCAAAACCTCATGAGATTTTCCGTTAACCGAAAGCTTCAGAATGTTCATTTCGACCTTAAATTTCCTTCTTCAAAAGTGGGGTAAATGTCCTTCTGAAAATATGACAATCGTCATATAATACTTCTGAGTCTTCTACTATTTTTGAGCGAAATCTCCTTATATGAAAAGTAAAATGAAGATTATGGATGGCAACGAAGCGGCTTCCTACATTGCATATAAAACCAATGAAGTTTGTGCCATATATCCGATCACTCCTTCTTCTGCCATGGGTGAATTTTGCGATGAATGGTCGGCTGCCGGAAAGAAAAATGTTTTCGGGAGCGTTCCCAGAATTATAGAAATGCAAAGCGAAGGCGGTGCCGCCGGAGCCATTCACGGTGCCTTGCAGGGCGGGGCGTTAGCCTCTACTTTTACCTGCTCTCAGGGTTTGTTACTCATGATTCCGAACATGTATAAAATTGCGGGAGAACTTACCCCAACGGTTTTTCATATTGCTGCGAGGACATTGGCCACACACGCTCTATCCATATTTGGTGATCATTCAGACGTCATGTCTGTGAGGCAAACCGGTTGGGCTATGCTGTTTGGCAGAAATGCACAAGAAGCCATGGATATGGCCCTTATAGCTCAGGCTTCTACCCTAAAATCGAGAATACCTTTTCTAAATGTATTTGACGGATTCCGAACCTCGCATGAAATGATGAAGGTTAACGTCATTCCTGACGAGGTCATATTAAACATGATTGACGAATATGATATTCTTGATCACAGAAAACGATCCCTTTCACCGGAAAATCCATCCATCCGGGGGACGGCACAGAATCCCGACATCTTCTTTCAAAACCGAGAAGCTTCAAACAGTTATTATCAAAAGGTTTCTTCCGTGGTGTCAGATATGATGCGGAATTTTGAGAAACTCACCGGCAGGCATTACGACCTGTATGAATACAACGGTCACGAATATCCTCAAAGCCTTGTTGTTATTATGGGTTCGGGGGCTAATACGGTAAGTGAGATGGTAGATTATTTCAACCATAAAGGAGAAAAGGTTGGGTATGTTAACGTCAGGATGTTTCGCCCGCTTGATGCAAAAAAATTCGTCAATGCCATTCCTAAAACGGTGAAGAAAATCACCGTACTTGATCGGTGCAAAGAACATGGAAGCATTGGAGAACCTCTTTATATGGAAGTAGTGAGTGCCATTGCGGAAGAATGGATCGGACATAAACCCGATATTACCGGTGGCCGCTTTGGACTGGCCTCCAAAGAATTTACCCCGGCTATGGTGAAGGCGATTTTCTACGAAATGAAAAAACCATTCCCTAAAAACCATTTCACTATTGGAATTGATGACGATGTAACGCATACCAGTCTTGGATATGTGAATACCTTCTCTCTGGAAAAACAGCATTTGTTTCGCGGATTGTTTTTCGGCCTTGGGGCTGATGGTACCGTAAGTGCCAACAAGAACTCCATAAAGATCATAGGTGAAACCACCAAAAATCATGTGCAGGGTTATTTTGTCTATGACTCTAAAAAATCCGGCTCACTGACTGTCTCGCATTTACGATTCGGAGAAAATCCCATTCGCTCCACTTATTTAATAGACTCAGCCAATTTTATTGCGTGCCACCATTTCAACTACCTCAAAAAATATGACATTTTAAAGGATGCCGAACAGGGAGCCACTTTCCTCCTTAACGCCCCTTATGACTCAAGAAAGGTTTGGGATAATTTGCCGAATAAAATACAGGAGGGGATTATTTCAAAAAAACTGAAATTTTATGTAATAAATGCTTCTAAAGTGGCCCGGGAAACTGAAATGGGAACAAGAATCAACACCATTTTGCAAACCTGTTTTTTCGCTATCTCTGGTATCATCCCAAAGGAAGAAGCCATTCAAAAAATAAAAGATGCCATTAAGAAAAGTTATGCTGCCAAAGGCGAGAAGATGCTCCTCAAAAACTATGAAGCCGTTGATCAGGCTGTAGCAAACCTCCATGAGATTGATTATTCAAAACTGCAGGCCGGAACCAATGATACTGAGGATCACGTTGCGGATGACGCTCCAGACTTTGTAAAAAATGTACTCGCCAAAATCATGCATTTCGAAGGAGATGAACTTCCGGTCAGTGCATTTCCGGCGGACGGCACCTATCCTGTGGCCACCACTAAATGGGAGAAACGGAATATTGCAGACCAGATACCCGTTTGGGATGAAGACCTATGCTCACAATGCGGGAAATGTTTTCTCATCTGTCCTCATGCCGCCATCCGTTGTAAGGTTTATGAAAAGGAAGAACTGGCGAATGCTCCTGACTCCTTCAAACATACTGACCCAATTGGAAAAGAATTTTTTAAAGACAAAGAAGCTTACACCCTTCAGGTTTCCGTTGAGGATTGCACCGGATGTAAGATATGCGTAGAGTATTGCCCGATTGCCAGTAAATCTGTTTACGGTCATAAGGCCTTAAACATGAAGGACAAAACGTCAATAAAAGAATCAGAAAAACAGAATTGGGATTTCTTTTTGTCTCTTCCCGAGGTTGACAAGGAGCGTTTGAATATGAATACAGTTAAAGGAACCCAGTTTCTTCAGCCGTTGTTTGAATTCTCCGGAGCTTGTGCCGGTTGTGGTGAAACACCCTATGTAAAACTGTTATCGCAATTGTTTGGCGACAGAATGGTTGTAGCCAATGCCACAGGATGTTCATCCATTTACGGTGGCAATCTGCCAACCACTCCCTGGACCACCAATCACGACGGTTGCGGGCCGGCCTGGGCCAATTCATTGTTCGAGGACAATGCTGAATTCGGGTTGGGAATTAAACTGGCATTTGACAAGAAAACCGAAATTGCAAAAAGCCTTCTGACCGGTCTCAGCGATATCATTGGGGAAGACATAGTTACCGAAATTCTGAACAACCCTCAATCGTCCGAATCGGAAATGCGAAAGCAGAAAGAACTGGTAAAGGAGTTGAAACATCGGATTTCTGGCTTGTCATTACCTGAAGCCAAACAACTCAATGTGATCGCCACCAACCTCATCAAAAAATCGCATTGGATTATTGGCGGCGATGGCTGGGCTTACGACATCGGTTTTGGCGGATTGGATCATGTGCTTTCAACAGGTGAAAAGGTCAACATCATCGTGCTTGATACTGAAGTCTATTCTAACACCGGCGGGCAGAAATCAAAATCAACCTCTGTAGGAGCCAGTGCCAAGTTTTCTGTCAATGGCAAATCAACGCTCAAAAAGGATTTGGCCATGCAGGCTATTGCCCATGGTTCGGCATTTGTAGCTCAAATTGCAATGGGTGCCAATGACGTTCATGCAGTGAGAACGATACAGGAAGCAGAAGCATTTCCAGGAACTTCTTTGGTCATAGCTTACAGCCATTGCATTGCCCATGGTTACGACATGATGCACGGAGCGGAACAACAGCAGAACGCTGTAAAAAGCGGCTACTGGCCATTGTTCCGATATAATCCGCTGAATGCAAAAGGAGTTAGATTTACACTTGACAGCAAGGAACCTGTTTTGCCATTGAAAGAGTTTTTATACAACGAAAGTCGTTTCAGTTCTCTTACACGAAGCAATCCTGCACATGCCGAAGAATTGTTTGATCTGGCACAGGAAGATGTTTTGAATCACTGGGAAAAATTACAAACGTTGAAGAATTTGTAGTCGAACTTTCTTTAATGTCCAATATTTAACTTTTATTTTCTCGACCGGCAAATGAAATTATTGCTTATACCAACTTTTTGTTAACGAGTTGAAAATTCATGACCACAGAAGTTTAATAATACAATATAATGAAAAATTTTAATCTCCATTGGCCTTGCAGGCTTGTTGTCCTGTAATTCAGGGCAAAAAAAAAACAGCTATGCAACCACAGTTCAAAATAAAAACTCCCAAAATACAGCGGCAAATACAGAGAAAGCAACCGGTATAAATGTCAGCAGTTCCTTTGACCTCAAATCAGTTATTGCCGATGCCGATGTAAAAGGATTGAACGTTGAAATGGGGTAGGAAAACAACACAAGGACTTTAGTAATGATTTCCGGATTATTGGCATTGACGGAAAACCATGGCCGGCTTTGTTATGGTCAAATCAGGTGAAGATTGTTATAAAGGGCGTCAAAGATGTGCCAAAAGGATAGGTGATGGAATGAAAGTTGGTAAACAGGAGTTTAAAGCAACCCTTGCCAAAGAAAACTAAAAGGGTAAAAAAGTTATCCGGCTCTTGCTTCCTGTACCAATTGAGAATTAGGAATTTTAAGGCTGACAATTTTATCTACATAAAAGCTTACAAAAGAAAAAATCAGACTTTTGAACAGCAACTGATTTAGACCTTAAACTTGCTGACACTTGCGTAGGAAGAATGCCATTATTGATTGGAAAAGTGGAGGTAAAATATTACCAACTCCCCAAAGGCTATCATTCATCTCTTGAAGATGATACGGGTGATTTCGCAAATGGTGGGTTCAAAAAGTTGCATTTTCCCATCATACTATGGTTTAGGGCTTCATTTAAACAAGTTAAGTCTGAAGTTGTTCAAACCTAAAGAGTGGCTCAACCATTTCTTTGAAATCAATGTCATTAAAGCCATTATATGCAAAATGATGTAATTGTTAGAGTTTAAATTATAGAGTTACGCTGAAGTAACTCGTCATACTTCTTATGCCATTTTATAAAATAACAGATTCTTAAATTTCCTCAATGCCCCATCACAACTACCTCTGCAATTCCGATGGTCTCTACGGTAATGTTTTTATTAGGTGCCGTATGTTGTTTAAACTCCTGAATGATTTCTAAAACATCGTAATCTATGTTCAATGACTTCGACCCGTCTATGATTACTTTACAGTCTTTTGGCAAATGGTTCAGGGTTTGCAAAATACTTCCTTTATTGAGGAAGGTAACCTCTTCCGACAGACGAAGCGTAATGATATTTTTATTTTCGGTAACTTCCATGTGATAATGGTAAGAATTTTTATAGTTTTTCCTGAGAATGAAATAGAAAGCTACTTGCATGCCAATAAAAATACCTTTTAAAAGATCTGTAAAAAGTATGGCTGTCACCGTAACAACAAAGGGGATGAATTGATCCCAACCTAATTTGAACATGTCGCGGTAAAGTCCGTATTTCGACAATTTGTAACCCACCAACAGCAATATACATGCGAGGGAAGCCAATGGAATAAGATTCAGATAACGCGGAATAATAATTGCTGATAGTAATAATATGGTTCCATGAATGATTGTTGAAAGTCTGGTTTTTCCTCCAGAATTAATGTTAGCTGAACTTCGAACGATCACTTGGGTGACAGGCAATCCACCAATTAATCCCGACAATATATTCCCGATTCCCTGAGATTTTAGCTCGCGATTGGTTGGAGTGCTTCGCTTTATTGGGTCCAACTTATCCGTAGCTTCAACCGAAAGCAGTGTTTCCAGGCTGGCAACAATTGCCAGTGTGATCGCAGTTACATAAACATCAGGGTTGGTAATTGCTGAAAAATCGGGTGATTTAAAAAAACCAATAAACTCTTCGAACCCGCTTGCTACCGGCAATTGCACCAAATGTTTCCCCTTCAGAACCCATTCAGGAAAGTATTCCTGAAAAAGAAAATTGAGTAAGACACCCAAAATCACTACAAAAAGAGCCCCGGGTAAGAACTTGAATAGCTTAAACTTCTTCATGGCAGGTCGTTCTAAAAGTATAAGTGCCGTCAAAGAAACTGTACTAATGATCAAAGCTCCGGTACTATTGTATTTCAAAGCATACCAAAGCTCTGTCAATGTATTATGCCCGTCCTTCTGAATGAATCCCTCGTCGCCCATAAAGACTTCATCATAACCAAAGACATGTGGAATTTCTTTAAGAATGAGCGTTATACCAATAGCCGCGAGCATGCCTTTAATGACTGATGAAGGAAAATAATAGCCAATAATTCCGGCTTTTAGAAACCCTGCAATCAGTTGTAAGATTCCGGCAAAAACAACAGCCAACAGGAATGCCTCAAAGCTACCCAAAGTTTGAATGGCCGTCAATACAATAACCACGAGTCCGGCAGCCGGGCCCGAGACACCCAATGCTGAACCGCTCAATGTGCCAATGACTATTCCGCCAATGACCCCGGCAATAATGCCAGAAAATAATAAATCAGGGCTTCCGGTTGAGGCAAGTGCCACTCCCAGACAAAGAGGAAGTGCTACCAGATAGACAACCAGACCTGAAGGTAAATCATATTGAATTTCGCCGAAAAACGATTTAATTTTTTTGTTCATATATTTATTTAGAAATAAACCCTTAAAAGAACCCGGTTAATGACCGGGCAATTAATCAAAAATGGAAATATGTCAGACTATGACTTCAGGAGGAAGCAAAGGTGGTTTTCTATATGCAAAATGATTAAAAAATAACCCATACGAGATATGTTCATTATTGACAGGTCTGCCATCTTTAGATGAAAGTGGGATGATCTGATCTTCATCTGTGCCATCGTCAAAACTATCGGCTTCTGTAATTTGCTCATAAACCTGTTCAAATGAATGATAAACTCTATCATTTTTATCAGCTTGAAAATTGGAATAGAAATGAAATGAAAAAAGAACCACCATCCAGTTTGAAATAATGATAGCATTTGAATTATTAATAGTGATTCTCATGTTTGAGGTTAACACCGCGAAAATAAAACAGTTCATTCTTTTACAAAATTTTTTACAACAAACTTCGCAGGTGTATTTTAGCGGAGTGAAAACAGCCCTTTATGTTACACTATTGCTATTCTTTCTGCTAACGGCCTGCCAGA
Source organism: Bacteroidia bacterium (assembly GCA_020053795.1). Taxonomy (GTDB): domain Bacteria; phylum Bacteroidota; class Bacteroidia; order NS11-12g; family UBA9320; genus JAGVMN01. The sequence goes on from JAGVMN010000009.1 coordinate 51,139, forward strand.
ACAAGACTTCAGAGAATCAACGGCTTGTTGTGCAGGGGAAGAAACCAGTTATAGAAAGCCGGAAAAAACTTGTTTACACCGACACTTTATCATCCGAAAAAGCAGAAATGATTCTAACCCATTATTTGAAAATTAAAGATGCATTGGTGAACAGCGATGCTGAAAAGTCTGCTCTTATGGCGAAAATAACGTTGCCATATCTCGAACAAAATGCTGACACCATTTTAAAATTAATTTACTCGAACACTAAAGCGATAAGTCTCACAAAGAATTTAATAAAACAAAGAACCTACTTTTATCCTTTGAGTGAGGCCGTTTATGTCGTGATGAAAAATTCAAAATCAGGGCCATTGCTTTTGTACAAGCAATATTGTCCAATGGCCTTTGACGATACCGGGGCATGGTGGCTGTCAAAAGAAGAAGAAATAATGAATCCCTATTTTGGGGATGAAATGTTGCGTTGTGGCATGGTACAGGAAAAATTCTAAATTGAAAAAATGAGTTATCTTACTTCAGCAAGGCGTCAATTCGAGTATTACAAAAAACTAGCCGACAGAGCCATGCTTCAAATGCAGGACGAACAGCTTTTCATTCAACCCAATGAAGAAAGCAACAGCATTGCAGTTATTGTGAAACACATGGCGGGCAACATGCTCAGTCGTTGGACTGATTTTTTGAAAACTGACGGCGAGAAACCCTGGAGAAACCGTGACAACGAGTTTGTTGATACTTTCAAAACGCGTGAAGAAGTTAATTCCTTATGGGAAAAAGGCTGGGGTTGTCTGTTTGAGACTCTTGGCAGTTTGACCGATGATCAGTTAGAAATGTTAATTTACATTCGCAATGAAGGGCATACCGTTATGGAGGCCATCAACCGTCAACTTTGCCACTATGCCTACCATTGCGGACAAATTGTTTATGTAGCCAAATGGCTGAAAAATACTGATTGGGAAAGCCTTTCAATACCTCGAAATAAATCGTTGGACTCAAACAGCAAAAAATTCGGTGAGAATAAAGGGCAGCGGCATTTTACTGATGGGGTGTAACTTATGAGACCAACCCTCCGCAAACTTTTCTACTTTTTCCCCGCTTCCTGGCGAATAGTTCTCAGACGGTTGTATTTTATCCCAAGCGATATTTGGGACAAACTATTTGGAAAGCGAGACTCCATGACACCTCCGAAAGGTCTCATCTTTATCGGTTCCGGTGATTTCAAAAAACAAGGCGAAATTTTTTTGAAGCTTTTTACCGAACTCGGCGGTTTGAAACCTCAGGATCGGGTGTTAGACATCGGGTCGGGTATTGGTCGCATGGCTGTTCCGCTCACAGGATATTTGTCTGAGAAGGGCTCGTATGAAGGTTTTGACATCATGAGAATCGGTGTCAACTGGTGCCGGAAATACATAACAAGCCGCTACCCCAATTTTCGATTTACACATGTTCCATTGGTTAACAGCCTTTATTCCAACACTGGAGAATCTGCCGATCAATTTCATTATCCCTACCCCGAAAATTCTTTCGACTTCGTTTTTCTTACAAGTGTTTTCACCCATATGCTTCCGGCCGATGTGGCCCAATACATAAAGGAAATAGCCAGGGTATTGGCTCCGGGCGGAAAATGTTTTGCCACTTTTTTTATTCTTGACAAAAGTTCTTTGGAATTCATGAGCAGGCAGGAAGCACCATTTTTCCCTTTCGAATACGAAAATTATTACCTGCACAATCAAAAAGTTCCCGAGGCCAATGTAGGTTTTAAAAGGTCTTTTGTTGACCAGATGCTTTTAAACAGCAAATTGTCGCTTTATCTTTTTAAACCCGGATTCTGGTGCGGCAGACCTAAAGCTGAGAGTACCGACTTTCAGGATATTTTGGTTTTTGGGAAAACCTGAATCTGACAGAGTTCATCACCAATTATGACAACCATACCTGTTTTCTAAAATATTATTTCTACTTTTGATTCGATGGAAACAGAAGAAAAAGACTGTATGGAGTGCGGCGTTCGGATTCGAGGCCGGTCCGACAAGAAATTCTGCAGCGACCTATGCCGCAATGCATTCAACAACCGGCAGAACAGCGATGTGAACAGTTTTATGAAAACGGTGAACAATACACTCCGCAAAAACCGCCGCATCATGATGACCCTCAACCCCACCAAGAAAACCAAAGTCACCCGTAATCAGCTGCTAAAGCTGGGCTTCAACTTCAAATACTTTACCCATACCTATACCACCAAAGCCGGAACCATCTATTATTTCTGTTACGAGCAGGGTTACCTTCCTTTGGAAAATGACTATTTGGCTCTGGTAGTGAATAAGGATAATTATTAAAGTCACAGAATAAATAATTCAATTTTAAAACTGACTAAAAATGGCTAAACATGCGAATATTGGCACCCATACAATATAGCTATAATAGCCGTGGTACTGATACCATCGCATTACTGTGTCAGCATCCCTTTGGCAGTATTATGGAAGGAAGATGGTATGAAGCTGATGCTCTGTGGTATAGATTTTCCATGAACGGACAGGAAAAAGATGATGAAATCTATGGAAAAGGTAATGCTACCAGTGCGGAATTTTGGGAGTATGATGGAAGGTTAGGCCGGTGATTTAACACCGACCCTAAACCAATAGGTCAAACTATTGCTGATGATTATCTTGTATTCTTACCCCTTTAACAAATGTAGCCGGTTCAGGTTGGTTGCCGTAAAAAACCAGAGATTCCAGATTTTCTAATACAAAGTTCGAGCAATATTAGCACTTCGAAAGCATTCGACAACAAATGAGCATCGATTTAGGATAGAGTTTGATTCTGATCGGTGATTCTGATCGGTGACAACACCGACCAGTGAAAAAAAAGGTCGGCAGTTCGATTCTGCTCCCCGCTACTATAATTTCCAGGGTTTTTTGTTCTTTATACCCTTTTTATTTGGATATCTTTCAATCACTTCCATAAAAACCCTGAAGCCGATATTCGGGCTTGGCTGGGTGTAGGTTTCTCTACTGCTAATCATTATTTGGTAATCGTTGGAATTCCACGAACCACCCTTTGTAATGCCAAATTCACTGATCATTTCGGCCACGTTGCCTGAGCAATTGTATAGTCCATAATCATTGGGGAAGTAACTTTCGAAAGCCGGAATAACCGATCCATCGATGCCTCTGCTGATCGAAGAGTCTCCTAATGGATAATGATAAAATAAATTTGTGCCATTAGTGAACAAATACTGCTCTTCTAAGGGGCAAAAATTGGCGAGGTAACTCCCGAATGAATTTCTTGCATAAGGCCCACCCCAGGGATAATCTTGATTATTTCTACCACCTCTTGCAGCCCATTCCCATTCTATTTCTGTTGGCAACCTGAAAACAACTTTTTTTAATCTTCTTTTTTCCAAATTGTTATATTTGTTTGTAAGCCACTTACAAAATGCAATGGCTGCTTCGTGAGAGATATTTACCACAGGAAACCTGTTAAAGCCCGAATGCGAGCTATACATTTGATAATATTGGTAAGGAAAATATACGGCCCAGTTTACATTAGCTATTGCATATTGGTAATGGTTGCTGTCCTGTAAAAAAGTCTTGTATTCGGCATTTGTAATTTCAGCATCCCTTATATACATACCATTATTTGTAAAGCTATCGGCAATAGGGATATAAACAAAATTCCTATTGCTGAAATACTTGTTATCAAATACAATGGGTATAAAATCATCCTTCATGGAGACTATTTCTATCACATACCTAAAGCCAACATCAGGTCTTGACATGGTGTCAACATTGTAGGCTCCGGCTACATCAATTCTCGCATTGTAAGGTGGCAAATTCCAACTGCCTCCCTTAGTTTTACCTTTTTCAGCAATCCATTCGGCCACATTGCCGCTCATGTTGTACAGCCCGTAACCATTTGGCCAATAGGAATAAACTTCTGTGGTAATAAAGGCCCATTGGTTCATCCACCAATTGATATTGCCAATTCCTACAGGTGTATGTGTACAATTTAATTGTAGCATACTTCTATGTTTTTTTCTTCCTTCTTTTCTTCTGATTCCAATACCTTCCCATGGATAAACTGCTGATTCCGGCAAGCCACCTCTGGCAGCCATCATCCATTCTTTTTCTGTTGGCAATCGAACAATAAAGCTATCAACTTTAGATTTTATCTGTTCAAGGTTTTCCGTCAATCTATTATGGAGCCATTTACAATAGGCGACGGCCTGATTTTGAGTAATATTTACAACAGGATAGTTATTGTAAGCAGGAAGTCTGAAATAAAGTTCCACAAAAGGTTCGTTAAAATATTTTGCTAACCTCCATCCCAATGAATCCGGCAAATTTGTTTTGTATTCTTCCGGTTTGTTTTTTGCCAGCCAATCAATAAAATCCAGATATTGTCTGTTGGTAACCTCGGTTTCGCTCATATATAGAAAATCGCCAAAAATGGGTTTTACCCTTGGTAATTCGCGACCGTCAATAATATTTGGCAGGGGTTTTAAGTTTGGGTATTCCTGAGCAAATAAGGGGAGAGAAAAAAGAAAAAAAAGGATTGGACAGATTGCTTTCATATTCAACATTAGTCAAAATTCCTGAAAAGAGTAAAACGCAAAAAACTTGTTCGCGGTATTTCGTAAATGGTATTCATTGGAATGATGTTATGAAACAACTAAACTTCCTCTTATTATACAAGGTGATCTCACAAAGAATGAGCTTTTGTTTAATCAAAAAACACCCCGAATTAACAAACGCATCTACTTCAGCCATTTGTTTTTCCTGTACCAGTCTGTGGTCTCGCCAATGCCTGTAGTGAGGTCATACTCCGGTTTAAAATTAAAATCCTCCATAACCGGACGGATATCACATTGCCAGTTTACACATTCCAGTTCATTGATTTTGTCTAAATTCAGAATGTGTTGCTTCCCCGTGATATACTGCGTTCCCTCAACACAGGCAGCAATAAATCTGGCCAATGAAACGGGAACCCGAATGCTGATGGCTTTTTTGCCCAATGCATCTTTGATCGTTCTGCCCAGTAGTTTGCCGTCATACACATTCCCGTCTGAAACAAAATAACTCTTGTTGACAATTTCAGACCCCAAAACCTTACAGACCAGTTTGGCCAGATCTTTTACATACAAAAATGTGAAATGTTGTTTTTTACGCCCAATCAAAAATTCGACATGGTTATTGATCAGTTTGAACACGGTGAGCAGGTCTTGTTCTCTCGGGCCATAAACAGCGGTAGGTCTAATTATTACATAAGGAAATTCGGACAAAGCCGAAATATATTTTTCTGCCTCCAGTTTGCTTTTGCCGTATGACGTAACCGGCTTCTGAGCATCCGATATTTTTATCGGTTCCAGAGTAGTGGGGTCTCCCGGTCCATAAGATGCCAGACTGCTCATGTAGATAAATTTTTCCGGGACCTTGTTCTGGTCTATCAGAACATCAACAAAATCTCTGGTATATTGAAAATTCGTCATATAGTAATCGCTTTTTCTCAAAGCTTTAGTCAGGCCCGCATTGTGAACGATGTATTCGAAATAAGGAGATTCTGAAATTTGATTGTTTAAGGCGTCTTTGTCTGAAAAGTCAAGCTCAATAAATTTTATTCTGGTATCCTGAAGATATTCCGTGCTGCTGTTTTTTCTAATGCCCGCATAAACATCGTAATTGTTTGCCAGGGCTTCCTCAACCAAATAACTGCCTATGAACCCGCTTGATCCGGTGATGAGAATTTTTTTCATTATTGCTCATAGTTGTTTGGCATAACTTCTCCTTCTAAGATGCTGGCGTGATTCGAAATCGTCAAACATCAAAAAAGCCCGCTGATTGTTTTCAAGTGCATGGCTTGAGACAGCTGTCTTGATGCCATTATCAATATAGGCCTGCATCATTTCAGCGAAAAAAATAGCCGGAATTCCCTTATTTTGGTATTCCGCTTTCACCCCTTGTAAAAGCATATCCACTTTGTCGTTTTTACGCATGGCTTTTAATATATGAATGAAACCCGTTGGAAACAATTTCCCCTTTGCTTTTATCATTGCCGCAGAAAGAGAGGTAAAAGAAATTCCAAAACCCACCACGTCTTCATTGCTGTCCAGAACAAAGCTCACAAACTTTGGGTTCACCATCGAGAAATATTGTTTAATGTAGAAATCCTTTTGTTTTTGAGTGAGTGCAACAAACCCGTAAAGATCACTGAATGATTCATTCAAGGTGTCAAACATTTTCGAAGCATAGGGTATGAGGTCTTTTGATTTTTTGACTTTCAGAGGTCGCAGATGGTATTTTTTCTGCACAATTTCTGAAATGCGTTTGATTCTATCCGGAACCCGATCCGGAACTTTAATCTCAAATTGCACCCAATCGGCGTCTTTTGTGTAACCGTTTTCTTCAAGATGTTTGGGGTAATAGGGGTAGTTGTAAATAACAGCCTGGGTTCCGATCTCATCAAAACCTTCTACCAGCATACCCTCTAAATCCATATCTGAAAATCCCATGGGGCCCTGAATTTTAGTCATCCCGTTTGATCTTCCCCAATCTTCGACAGTTTTGATTAAAGCCGAAGAAACATTATTGTCGTCTATGAAATCAATCCAACCGAACCGTGCGTTTTTTTCATTCCAGACTTCGTTTGCTTTTTGGTTGATAATGCCTGCTATTCTCCCGACAATCCGTTTATCTTGATAGGCCAGCCAATATTTCGCCCTGCAAAATTCGAAGGCGGGGTTTTTATCAGTATTTAAAATCGTTTTTTCAAACGTGTGCAGTTGGGGAACTCTATATTGATTCCCCCTGTACAGTTCATCAGGAAATTTGATAAAATCGGATAACTGCTTTTTTGTTTTTACTTCTATTATGTCAATCATGAAATTCAGTATTCAAGGCATTTTACAATAATAGATTTTGTTGAACTCAATGAATTGTATTTGTGTGGGATTTCCTTTCACATGGTTTGCACCTGCTCCAGAATGTTATCTTCAACCAAAATGTCAAGTTCTTTGGCAGCTTTCAGAAGTTTCCCAATGGCAATTTCAATTTGCTCCGTGGTATGTGTTGCCATTAAAGATAATCTGATTAACGACGAATCACTCCTCACAGCCGGTGATACAACAGGATTGACAAAAACACCCTCATCCAATAGCATTCTTGTCAGCTTGAAAGTCTTAATGTCGTCTCTGATAAATATGGGAACGATTGGGGTTTCTGTTTTGCCTATATCGAAACCCAGTTCTTTTAACCTGCCGGTGGTGTGGCGGGTATTTTTCCATAATTGTTCTATCCTCTGAGGTTCTGATTTAATTGTTTCCAGGGCGGCAAGAACACTTGCAGCATTGGCAGGGGAGATGCTTGCACTGAATATCAGCGAGCGTGAATGGTGTTTCAGATAATTAATGGTGGCGGAGTCACTCGCAATAAATCCGCCAACGCTGGCCAGGGATTTACTGAAAGTACCCATGATAATGTCAACCTTATCCGTTAACCCAAAATGTGAAACAGAACCGGAGCCGTTTTTGCCAAGGATTCCCAATGAATGTGCTTCATCAACCATAATGCTGGCATTATACTTTTCGGCGACTCTGACAATTTCGGGAAGGTTGATGATGTCTCCTTCCATACTGAAAACACCTTCAACAACGATGAACTTGATTTTATCATCGGGAAGTTTGCCTATTTCGTGTTCCAGTGAATCAACATCATTGTGTTTGAATTTAATAATTTTTGAGCAAGATAACCTGCATCCGTCAATAATGGATGCATGGTCAAACTCGTCAATCAGGATGAAATCATGTCTGCCGGTTAAAGCAGAAACGGTTCCCAGATTTGATTGAAATCCGGTGCTAAATACAATGGCCGAATTTTTGCCGACATAGTCAGCCAGGGCTTCCTCTAATAAAATATGTAAATCAATGGAGCCGTTCAGAAATCGGGATCCGGAACAACCTGTTCCATATTTGTTGATTGCTTCGATTGCCGCTTTTTTCGTATTGATATGATTGGTTAATCCCAGGTAACTATTCGAGCCAAACATCATAACTTTTTTCCCGTTTATAACAACCTCTGTGTCCTGGGCAGACTCAATGGGATTGAAATATGGGTATAATCCCAGATTCATGAGTTCCTGAGGTGTTCGATAAGAATTCATTTTGTCTTGTAATAGGGTCATATTTCACAATTTGAAGAAAGAAAAAATATGAAAAATAAGCTTCGCTGCCGAAAGTATGTAAAGTTAACCGACCAGGGAATGACCAATATCATCTATATCATCCTATTGTAATCATCACCTGATTGTTGATTTTCCATTACCGCCGGGTTTATAAAAAAATTGAACCAAACAAATTTATGATTTATTTCCACTCATTTGCAAGAGTTGACACTTTACAAATATGAATTTTGGGGAAAAATATTTCACTATTTTGCCCATAAGACTACCAGTCTTTTGGTAATTTGCAGGCTTATCTTCTTGTGAAAGATAACCAATGCAAACAGGTATGTCATGTTTGGATGAAAACAGGAAATACTGTCTTTTAGGGTTAAGACAAAACAGTCGTAATGACGTAATTTATAATGGTATCATCTTAAAGCACGACGAACAATAATTAATTGCAAATTTGATTTGAAACCATTTCACCATAAGTTTTCATCGTTCAAAACAAACTGGCAAGTAGCTTGGCGATTTTTGGACTTTAGAATACAGATGATCATAACTATTGCAATACTGCTGGTGGTTGGGCTTTTCATTGGAGATTTTTTTCAATTCATAGAGCAAAGGCGGGGTCATAGAATCGAAGATTTTTTATTGTCGCGAATACCTCTAATCAATGTGTCGTTTTACACGTTTCTCTCCATTTACACTGCCATTCTCCTCAGCATTTTTAGCTTGGGCTGGCGTCCGGTTCTTTTTCTTAAATGTCTTCAGGCTTATTGCTTTTTAGTATTGATGAGAATTGCTACCTTGTATCTTGTCCCTTTAGAACCGGAATTATCAATCATACCGTTACAAGACCCGTTTGTAGGCTATTTTTTTTATAACAATTCTGTTATTACAAAAGATTTGTTCTTTTCAGGACATATCTCAATGATGAGCTTGTTGGCCCTTGTAAATCCTGACAAGCAAATAAAAATGGTGATAATTATTTTAACTATCATAACGATCGCCTTTATTCTGGTTCAACATGTCCATTACACCGTTGACATCATTGCGGCACCTTTGTTTTCATGGATCAGTTATAAATTGGCTATGATGATTCCGGTGTCAATTGCCGAATAAAGCGGTATTTGGCGTTTAACGATTAATCAGAACACTTAACAGCCGGTGAGCTATGAAATCTTTTCACACCATTTAGGGTTGCTACAATGATCGAGACCTTGTTTGAACATGGTCATTTCCCACCTTCTTATACAGGAATAATTTTGTACCAGATAATACCACCGTGATCCGAACTTTTCTTAAAACAGGGTTTAATATAATCTGAGTCATTTGATTTTGCTTCATTCTTCATTTGAAAGTTCCGGAAACAAGTTGGGGTTTGGGTCAAAAACAGTGTGCCCAATGATTCAAAGTTTAATCTTATTTGCTGTGGCCTGATGCTTCCTGCCCGGGGTTGTATTTGCCGTTTGACA
>JAGVMN010000047.1 GCA_020053795.1 Bacteroidia bacterium
GACTTTTGAAGGAACTAATTGAAATTAAGTTGACGCATAGGTGGCGGAACACCAACCGAAGGAGAAAGTATTTGAACCCATATTCTGGTGGGTGACAACTCCAGCCCACGCTCGCGTCCTGCGAGTGTAATCCCAAACCTATTTCAAAAATACACCAACCTTCTCACATTAGAAACATGTTTGGCCAGCCGCACCACCTGTTTGGTATAGCCGAATTCGTTGTCGTACCAAACATAGAGCACGATGTTTCTTTTGTCTGGAGAGACTATGGTAGCCGGGCTGTCGAACACAGCCGGGCAGGAGTTGCCTATGATGTCGCTGGAAACCAGTTCGGGCTCTATGGAGTATTTGATCTGGCTCACCAAAGGTCCTTCCAAAGCAGCTTTTTTTATCAGGGCTTTAACTTCGTCCAATGAGGTTTCTCGCTTCACTGAAAGATTCATGATGGCCAGAGATCCATTCGGTGTGGGAACCCTAACCGCATTGGCAGTCAGCTTGTCTTTCAGTTGCGGAATCACTTTAGAAACCGCTGAGGCAGCACCCGTTTCGGTGATTACCATATTGATGGCAGCCGAACGGCCGCGGCGGAATTTCTTGTGCATGTTGTCCAGCAGATTCTGGTCGTTGGTATAGGCATGCACCGTTTCTATATGGCCTTTTTCGATGCCCAGGTTGTCTTCAATTACTTTTAAGACGGGCACTATGGCATTGGTGGTGCAGGATGCCGCCGTGAAAATGGTTTCCTTCTCTATGTCGAAATCATCGTGGTTTACCCCGTAAACTATATTCGGCAGGTCTCCTTTGCCCGGTGCGGTCAGCATCACCTTACTGATGCCCTTGGATTTCAGATGGAGGGCTAAAGAATCTCTGTCGCGAACGATACCGGTATTGTCAATCAGCACGGCATTCGTAATTCCGTAAGATTCATAGTTGATGTCGTCCGGTTTACTTGCTTCAATCATTTTAACAATCTGCCCGTTGATGATCAGGGCTTTGTTGATGAAATCTTCGGTGATATTCCCCCGGAAAGCTCCGTGCACAGAATCCATCCGCAGCAGAGCCGACCTTTTCATAATATCGGCATCGCTGTTAGATCGGGTCACAATTGCTTTCAGTTTCAACTGTTGTCCTTTGCCGGAAAGCCTGATCAGTTCCCTGGCAACCAATCGTCCGATGCGACCAAAACCATAGAGGACGACATCCCGTGGTTCCACTGTCCGGGCATGTTGCCCCATAAAGCCCGTTAGCTTGTCTGAAAGAAAAGCAGCCGTGTTTCCGTAGTTGCCCTGTTCCTGTGTCCACTCGTCGCTCAGTTTCCCTATGTCAATCTTGGACGGGGCGAGGTCATCGAACGTCAGCAGTTCGTTGGCCAGTTGTGAGGTTACATAAATATCCACGGTTTTGCTGATGATGTCTTTGGCGTATTGATGCAGTTTGAGCACCTCTGAACTACTCACGTCAATGAGGGTATTCCTGAAAAACACCAGTTCCACGGATTTCTCATAGATGAGCCTGCTCACAGCATTGATCAGTTCGGCACTGGCTTTTTCTTTTTCAACCCATGACAGCAATTCCTTGTCATAGGCGTCTTTTTTTGTTTGAATTGTTTTGGTTTCCATAACAGGTCCGATTTATAACGCAGCGAAATTAAGTTTTTCAGTCGCTGAACTCAAATGAAGTCCTCAACTTTTGAGATGATATTTCTACGGTTGTCAGTTCAGTGAAACAGTTCCGTAGGAACGGGTAATATTGTAACAACGGACTTCAGTCCGTTGAAAAATGCGATAGAAAATTCTGCTTATCTAAGAGTTACCAGTAGATAGGGCTTTGCCCTAAACCCAATCATTTCTTTTTTTTAACAAAAAGAAACGAAGTAAAGAAAAGTCAAGAACGAAATCCAACCTTCTTTTTTCTTTTGCACGAGCCCACCGCCTCTCAGCCGAAAAAATCAGGTTCGCACATTTCGTTCACGCCCGTCCACCGCTGGACAGACCTTCTCCGTAAAAAGGATTTAAGTATTATGTTTTTGAAGTTATCACGAAATAAAGTAATTTTGATTTAACCTTAATTGCTGAAAAATGAAATTAATCACTCACAATCATTCATTTTCAAATCCGCTAGCTATCGGATCTCAAATTTCTCGAACTGAGCGGAGTCGAAGTGTTAAATTAGCACATTGTCTTTCGATTTTTGTATTGATTTTAACCACCAACCAGATCAACGCCCAATGCGGCCAAAAAGTCAACTTACAGGCAGGGTGGGAGATCGCCTATTCTTTTCCGGATCAGGCCATGACCGCCCATCACGATATCAACGGGAAAGACTTTTTGTATGTCGCGTCAAAGGAAGCCGGACTTAGGATTTACAATCTATCAGACACGACGCCATCATTGGTGAAAACCATCCCCATTTCAAGTATTGACAACCTGCATGTGATGTCGGTTAGCCAGTCGGGCAATTACCTATATCTCTCCCTGGGTGATTTCTTTTCGTCCAAACAGAATACAGGCGTGGCCATTGTGGATGTCACCAATCCTACAACTGCAACTTTGACGGATTTCTGGAAAAACGAACCCGCCACCCAGGGAACCGGAATGGTTCAGGTGGAGGGAAATTATGCCTACGCAGCCGGAATGGGGAATGGACTTTTTATACTCGACATCAGCGATAAAAGCGATATCAAATTCGTCTCGCAATTCGTGCCGGACATATCCTATCCTAATCCCAAAAGTCCGGACCCGCTGAAATACAATGCCAGAGGTCTGGCCGTGAGAAATGATGTTGTTTATTTGAGTTACGACGCCGGAGGTATCCGCATCATAAACGTTTCAAACAAAGCAAAACCTTTAGAGACAGGGCGTTATTCAAACCCTGTTTTGAACGACAGACCCAGGGCCTACAACAATCTGGTGCTGAATGATACCCTTCTTTATGTAGCCATAGATTACTGCGGAATGGAAGTTCTGAGTGTTAAAGATACCGCTAAGATCAGGCAGGTTTCATGGTGGAATCCGTGGAAATGTGAGACGCCGGCTAACAACTGGTTCAACAGTCCTGGACATACCAATGAGATTGCTTATGACAAAGATTGCAAAGTGGTTTTCATGTCATCGGGCAAAAGTGAGATGCATGCAGTTAGCGTTGCCGACCCGGCAAAGCCCGATTCCTGTGCCAGCTTTGGGAATACAACCAATAGTCAGGGTACGTGGGGCCTGGGTCTTTACAAAAACAAGGTCTATACAGCTTATATTTTTGTCCCGTTGGGAATACCGTTTTTCTCCAATTGGTCAGGGATCAAGGAAATTATCTGGGATAATAAATGCACGAATAGAACAGAGGGAAACCTCAAGGTGAAAAAGGGTTTTGACCTTTATCCGAATCCTGTTTTGGAAGGCAAGGTCAAACTGAATACCGGAGAAGTGGCAAATATTGTTGTCGAAGTATATGATTATCTGGGAAGAAAAGTTTACCATGAGTCCTTTGAGACCTTGTCTCCCGGACAGAAGTTGGACATTGGCTACTTGGAAAACGGGAATTATCAGGTGGTTCTGAAGGCTGCCGATAGAGTAGAGACCGGGCGAATGGTAGTTGCGAGATAAAATGGGTGTGTTCTCTGCTGAGAAGCTGAAACAAACCTGAAATAAATTCAGGATGACTTCGCATGACCACCGCACATACTTATTTCTTATGAATCACCCGATCCAAAGCGTATTTGCCGCCACCAAAAACGATAAGACCGAGATAAACAATCAGATATAATAAGGCCATTTCTTTATTTTTGAAAGGATCATCGGCATGTACTACAACAACAGCTACAATCATGGTAAATATGAGCGGAATAACAGCCCATCTGACCTTATAACCAATGGCAACAAGAATGGAACAGATCACTTCGGCAAAAACAGCCATCACAAGCGAAACTGTTTCGCCAATACCTAACGGGTTGGCAAATTTGATTTCACCGCCGGCCAACAACTTTTCTATTTTTGGCCAGCCATGCGATAACATAAGTGCTGCAACGCTGATTCTCAGAACCAACAACCAGATATGGGCGAAATCTTCATTAAGAATAATCAGATGTCCTTTTTTCATGTTGTCATAAACTTTGAGAGGTGTGAAATTGTTTGCATTGATCTGAAATTGAATGAAAATTGACGCGGTACGGATTGTTCATTTATTGGAAGTCAATTTTAGATATTGGTTCATCCCTAGACTATCCATTGTAAACTTCGGCTCATCTCAGTTTCAAGTTCAATTTAGTGTAACTTCGACTCCGCTCAGTTACCCCTGACACATTTGCCAAATCCTCATTATCAAATTTCTCGACTGAGCTATTCCGATTACTGACTGAGCGGAGCCGAAGTCAGCCGTCGGAACGAAGTGTCAAATTATATTAACTTTGCCTCATGATTTATCGCAAACAGACTTTATATTTTTTGGCTGTCGCAATCATTGCTTTTATGTTGATTTGGACCGACCCGGTTTACTTTACCAGCAATAGAAAAGATGCTGGTGTAAATGTTGGATTAGTCGAAGTTGGATTCAGTAATACTGTTTTAAAGAAAGGCGATATTGTCATTAACAATTTGCTCTCAAGCACCTTGTTTACCATAGGGACACTATCTTTTGTAGCGATCTTCTTTTTTAAAAATCGTAGAATTCAACGTTTAATCACGATCATAAACGCTTTGTTAATCCTTGCACTTCCTTTTATCATGTACAAATATAGTTTAGGAATGAGCTATTTCAACGATCCGGTTAACGAATTCAAAATGGCCACTTTAATCCCTTTGAGCCTTTTGCTTTTCAACTATCTGGCCTATGCCGGAATTCAAAAAGATGAAAGGTTGGTACGATCGGTGGACAGAATAAGATGAGGGAAGAGTCTCTGCTTTCCATCCAAAACCTCAGTATATGTTTTGGGGTAGGAGTCAACAAAGTTCAGGTAGTAGATGATTTTACTCTCAATATAAAAAAAGGCAAAATCTATGGTTTGGTAGGTGAGTCCGGCAGCGGTAAGTCGGTCAGCATGCTTTCCATCTGCGGACTGGTTCCAAAAATATATTATGATTCAGGCAAAATACTGTTTCAGGACGAAACGGGCAAAACAACAGATTTGATCAACGCCAATAGAGAAACCATGATGAATGTGAGAGGCCGTCAAATAGCCTATGTGTTTCAGGAACCAATGACCGGTCTTAATCCTTTGATGACTTGCGGCAAACAGGTAGCAGAGGCGTGTTTCGAAGTCAGAGATACAAGAACTGAGGTGTTGAGATTATTCAATGAGGTAAAATTACCTGATCCGGAAAGGATTTACAACAGTTATCCGCATCAGATTTCCGGCGGACAAAGACAAAGGGTGATGATAGCGATGGCCATTGCCAATAAACCGCAGTTGCTGATAGCCGACGAGCCAACGACAGCACTTGATGCCTCGGTGCAGAAAACCATTGTTGATCTTTTGGTAAACCTTAGTAAGAATCTCAATATGGCCATGGTTTTTATCAGCCACGACCTGATGCTGGTGAAGTCATTTGCAGATGAGGTGACCGTAATGTACAAAGGAAAGGTGATGGAACAGGGAGAGGCCGGGCATGTGTTCAACAACCCGCAGCATCCTTATACCAAAGCGTTGCTTCGAATTCACCCGTCCTATCATCAAAAAGGAGAATACCTGGCGACTCTGGATCATTTGCTGAATCGCGAAGATATGAGCAGTCTCCCGCAAAAAAGTGACGTAGAATATTGGCCAAAAGAACTAACAATTGCTGAGAATACGATATTGTCCGGAGAAAAACTTCTGAAAAAATTTGGTCGAAAAACAGGTTTTAAAACGATCAGCAACGTAGTTCTTAAAGAGATAGACCTCGAAGTTTTTGAGGGAGAAACTCTGGGAATAGTGGGAGAGTCCGGTTGCGGAAAAAGTACATTGGCTAAAATATTGGTTCGCCTTCATAGTCCTGATGGTGGCACTTTGACCTATAAAGGAAAAAGCATTTTTGATATTGGTAAAAGGTATTCCCGCGAGGTTCAAATGGTTTTTCAGGACCCTTATTCTTCTCTGAATCCAAGAAAAAGAGTAGGCGAAGCATTGACGGAACCCATGAAGGTTCACAACATTTTGCCTTCATCTAAAGCACGTGTGGAAAAAGCAAAGGAGCTTTTGGAATCTGTTGGCCTTGATCCAGCACTTTTCGAAAGATACCCCCACGAACTTAGCGGCGGACAGCGTCAAAGGCTTTGCATAGCCCGTGCTTTGAGTGTTAACCCAAGAGTTATCATCTGCGACGAAAGCGTTTCGGCATTAGATGTTTCCGTTCAGGCCCAGATACTGAACCTGCTTAAAAAACTTCAGGTAGAAAAAAACCTGACTTATATATTTATTTCCCACGACCTGAATGTGGTGGCCTATCTCAGCGACCGTATCATGGTGATGAGCGATGGATCCATTTCAGAAATCGCAACCACCAAAGAAATCATCGAAAATCCAAAGAGTGACTATACCAGGACTTTGTTGGGGTTAATGGAGGGTAGATTAAGTGGAGTGATATGATACGATATGATTCGATGGAGAGACGATAATGTTGTTTGTTGGCGAAAAATACCAAAAAGGGGAATGAGACAATTGGGTTAAGTGTTGCTAAGAAACATCAGCAAAAGACAAAGTTAGTTTTTGGCAGGGTTATTTTTTTGCAGCGTCAAAACGCTCCAGCTTATCTTTATATTCTGCCTTTATCTTTCCTATTCGTGTTTTTTCTGAGTTATTGTTGTCTAACTTTTCGTATGCCTTAATTTGTGCATCAGCAGTTTTGAAATCGTTGATCGTAATTGCTGCTTCAACGATATTAATTAGCAATATTCTTGTCACTTTTTCATCAATTCTGGCTTTTTTGTCTTCTAAATCTGATTCACCAAGTGCCTTTACCCACATTTCTAAAGCTTTTTCCAAATCAGGATTTTTATCTGTGTACTTAAAAGCTGTATAGCCTGATATGGCAAAGTCTTTCGCTTTTTCCAAATCATCGTATTCACCGCTTTTATTTTTCACATAATGAACTTCCCTTTTGATTTCAAAAGGTGAATAGCCGTATAGATTGTTGATGAATTCATTTGCGTTGATCAGCGATTCCTCGACAGATTTTTTTTCCAAGGCTAACAGATTAGGACCACCAGAACTTTCGGATATTGTGTAATCAGAAGACCCTTCTAATAACCCGCTGAAAACCTCAGTACCATTATGTTCCAATGTCATTTCTACTGGTCTTCTATGGGATGTTTCGTAATAATATTCCACTCTTTTTTTTGTTGTTTGCGAGGCTTTGTCATAGTAGCTCACTTCCCTCGACTTTCTTTCAGGCTCCAGGTATTCAAAATTGGAAATTTTGATTTTTCCAACCAATGCATTGACATCTCCCTTTTCGAATCCATGTAATTTAAGGTACAACGTTGACAACATTTTAGGGTCATAAGTAATGGCCCTGGTTACATCCGGCTCAACGTAGCGAGGTTCAGATGGCTTATAATACATTGGTTTTCTTGGCATTTTCAGCGTTGGTTTTTGATCTTTTAATGCCATTCTTTCTACTAAAGTCATTTTTTCCCATGCTTCATTTTCAAGCTTGAAATTTTCGCGTGCCTCTATAACCTCCTCATCGTACTTTAATAAATCTTCCTGGTATTTCCTTTCTGATTCTGCAACTACATTCGGATGGTTTTTTAAATCGTCCTCATATTTCTTTTGGGCAAATTCTTTAAGAGAATTGTTGTTTTCAGCATAAGGTGTAGATACAGTAAAATTGTATGCTTTTATGGTACTAATAGGTTTTGAAGGCAACCGGTTGTCTATAAAAGTAACAAGCTCTTCTTTGGTGTTTTGTGAGAAAACTGTCTGCATTTGCACCGATAACAAAAGCATAAGAATTGAATGGAGAATTGATGGTTTCATTTTTTCCTTTTTCTATATTGTAAGGGTACAAGGATAGGCAAATTATTTGAATATCTATTGAGATTGGTTTTTCCCGTAATTGTCACATTAGCACATTAACAGATTGCCCCATAATCCATAGCTTTGCCAAAAATTCAAATACAATGTCAAAAATTCACAATTTCACTGCCGGCCCGGCCATTTTACCCAAAGAAACAATAGAGGCTTCCATAGCGGCTCTTAGGGATTTTGCCGGAACAGGTTTGTCTTTGTTAGAGGTTTCGCACCGAAGTAAAGAATTTGTGGCGGTTATGGACGAGGCCTGTGCGATTGTCAAAGAAATACTGGATTTGGGCGATGATTATAATGTGATTTATACGCAGGGCGGTGCCAGTCTGGAGTTTGTGATGGTGGCCATGAACCTGTTGGAAAAGAAGGCCGCCTATACCTGCACCGGCACCTGGGCAAAAAATGCCATCAAAGAAGCCAAAGGTTATGGACAGGTGGACGTTGTAGCCAGCAGCGAGGACAAGGATTTTACTTATATCCCAAAAGGTTATACGATCCCTGCCGATGCGGATTATTTTCACTGCACCTCCAACAACACGATTTACGGAAGTCAGATGCACCAATTCCCCGAATGCCCGGTGCCGTTGGTTTGCGATATGAGTTCAGATATTTTCAGCAGACCTTTTGATGCGAAAAGATTTTCGCTGATTTATGCAGGGGCACAGAAAAACCTTGGTCCGGCAGGTGCGGTATTGGTTATCATCAAAAAAGGCATTTTGGGAAAAGTGAGTCGCTATATTCCTACTATGCTCAACTACCAAACGCATATAGACAAAGAGTCTATGTTCAATACCCCGCCGGTGTTTTCGGTATTTGCAACCTTGCAAACTTTGAAATGGATTAAACGTTTAGGTTTAGCTGAAATCAACCGCCGAAACATTGCCAAAGCTGCTTTGCTGTATGCCGAAATAGACCGAAACGATTTGTTTCGGGGAACGGTTGTAACAGAAGACCGGTCGCTGATGAACGCCACCTTTTTGTTGAATGATGAATCTCTGAACGAAAAATTCATGGCTGCCTGCAAAGAAGCGGGCATTGTCGGGA
The DNA here is from genome assembly GCA_020053795.1 of Bacteroidia bacterium. Lineage (GTDB taxonomy): Bacteria > Bacteroidota > Bacteroidia > NS11-12g > UBA9320 > JAGVMN01. The sequence continues at coordinate 9,041 of JAGVMN010000047.1, forward strand.
TCAAGGGTCATCGTTCTGTGGGTGGATTCCGGGCTTCGATGTACAATGCCCTGGAACTGGAAAGTGTAGAAGCTTTGGTTAATGTGATGAGGACTTTTAATTGATATGATAAAAATACTCGCCAACGACGGAATAGACACAAAAGGAAAACAAATGCTGGAAACAGCAGGCTTTCAGATTTCTACGGAGCATATCCCGCAACCTGAACTCGTTTCTCAAATTTCAGGGTTTGATGTGATACTTGTCAGGAGTGCCACAAAAATAACGAGAGAAATCATTGACGCCGGAAACCTGAAAGCCATAGGTAGGGCAGGGGTGGGTGTTGACAATATTGATGTTGCTCATGCCAAAGAACGGGGAATACCCGTTTACAATACTCCGTCTGCTTCTTCGATTTCCGTTGCAGAACTTGTCTTTGCCCATTTGTTTGGTCTATGCCGCAAGATCCAAATCACCAACCGCGTTATGCCAATGGAAGGTGATTCACGATTCAAGGAACTAAAAAATTTGGCCTCAACGGGAATTGAATTAAAGGGGAAAACACTTGGAATAATTGGGATTGGCCGCATTGGTCAGGAGGTAGCAAAAATTGCCATAGGCTGCGGGATGAAAGTGTTGGGCTATGATCCATTTGTAAATAAAGTGGCATTAAACGTTACGTTCCATCCTGATCTGGACCTTCCGGAAATCACGATTAAGCTTAAAACAATTTCGAAAGAGGAGGTTTTGAGAGATTCAGATTTTGTAACGTTGCATATCCCGGGTGGTTCAGAACCTGTTATTGGCTTAAAAGAATTTTCCATCATGAAAGCCGGTGCCGGGTTGATCAATTGTGCCCGTGGTGGAGTGATTGACGAAAAAGCACTTTTAGAAGCCATTGAAAACGGACATATCGCTTTTGCCGGTTTAGATGTTTTTGAAAAGGAACCGCCTGTTTATCTCGATATACTGAAACACGACCATGTATCGCTTTCGCCTCATATCGGTGCCTCCACAAAAGAAGCCCAGGAGAGAATAGGAATAGAACTGGCTTCCAAAATAATAGACCATTTTCAGTAAATGCCTAGAATCTATCCATTCAGGGCGTTGCGTCCAAAAGTAGGTTGGGAAAACAAAATTACTGCGAAGTCAACAGATTTCGCAACCCATGAGGAATTGGTTGCCGAGGTAAATGCCAATCCATACAGTTCTCATCGCGTCACCAAGTCAAATCTGGTAGCAGAGTATGAGTTGTTTCCGAAAGACCGGCATCAAAGGTTGGGACTCGATTATTTGAATAAAATGAAAGATCAGGGCCTTTTGGTAAAGGAACAAAAAGACAGTTTTTATCTGTACAGGCAAGAAACCGAATCGGGTAAATCTTTTGCTGGTATCATGGCTTTATGTAATCTGGACGATTACGACAAACATCTGATAAAAAGACACGAAAACACCCAATCCAATCGCGAAAAACACATGTCTGACCTATTCGAGGCTACCGGTGTAATGGGGGAGGGGGTGCTTTTAGCACACAGGCACAATGATGAACTTTCGGCTATTTACATTGATATTCAAAAAGCAAACCCCTCCTCGGATTTTGTTTCGATTGATCATAAACGGCATCGGATTTGGGTCATATCAAATAGTTCTGTCATTTCAAAAATATCAGAAATACTGTCTGGAATTCCCGAATTCTATATTGCTGACGGCCATCACAGATTTGCATCGGCGTTGAGGTTGTCGCACAAAAAAAAAGGGCTGCGTTTTCATTTCTGCAGTGTCTTTTTGATTGATGAAAATCAGATAAACATTTTTCCATTTTATCGTTGGATCAAAGATACTGAAAATTCAATTCCATTGAATTTGGATCATATAAGTTCGGTACTGTCTCCTTCTTTTAGCATATTTCCTGTTGATGTAAGTTTCTATGAGCCCAATGAAAAAGGTACATTCGGAATGTATTTCGACGGAAAGTGGTATAAGCTGGTCCGGAAAAATACCGCTAAAATTGATAATGATGTTTTGTCTCAGTTAGATGTTCGCCTTCTTGAAAACAAGATTTTACTTCCTTTGATTGGTATGGTTGATTCCAAGACAGATAATCGTCTTGCCTATAAATCTGCCAATGTAAGTCTCGAAGAATTTACGGAGAAAATTGATGACGGCACTTACCGGGTAGGTTTTACACTTTTCCATGTCACCTTTGAAGAAGTTAAAAAGATTGCAGATGCTGAATTAATAATGCCTCCAAAATCTACCTATATTGAGCCGAAACTCAGAAATGGAATGGTGATTATGGAGTATTGATTCTATTATTTGTGGGAATCGGCCTTTTGAGATACCGGATTGATAAACATCACATTTACACAAAAACGATGGCAAGCAATAATCATAAGAGTGAAAAAGAGGGTAGCTATGACATGGTTGAAGAAAAAACTGCCAAAGAATTGTTGCCTATAAAACACTAACCCGGCTATGTAACTCTGAATCAAGCCTGCCATGTCTTTTGTATAAACAGGGTCGTAGAGCCAGGCCCCAAAGTTGGTAATGAGATAATAAATAACAGAAGAAAAAATAGCTGCTCCTGCTAATTTTGTCCAACTTGCTGATTTCTTTATATATGAGCCAATAAGTACGGTTAAAATGTAGCTGATATACACCAACACAAAACTGATACTGAAAAGATAGTCTGCATTTTCTTTGGAAACCAATCCCAGAAACAAATCGCTAAATAAAAGCCCAGCAATAGGAATGATGAAAGCCCATTTGTTTTTTCCGAGTAAAAATCCTCCGCTAAGAGCCATAGCGGCAATAGGAGAGAAGTTAGGGATTGGGATATAAAGTCTGAGAATACCAACGCCAAGTATCAAAGCGAGAAGAAATGCGATATTTTTAGTTTTCATGTGTCAAAAATTTCTTTGAAGGCACAAATATAAATCCCTTTAACCAAGCATCAAGTCATTATAATTAACATCTGTCAAGAAAATTACATTGAAAATAGGTAATTCATTGAAAATCTGTACCAAATGACCAAAAATCGCAGGTTATTATTGATCAAATTCAGAGAAGATAAATGGCGAGCCGTTTACAATTGTTAATAAAGAAGATTTACATTTGTAAAAGGAAAATAAACAATTGTAAAAATGGAAAATATTAATGCAAGAGTGCAGTTGGTTGTCGATAAAATGGGATTCAAGAAAGGAGAGCTTGCAAATAGGCTCGGTGTCAGTGCAGCGGTAATTACCCATATTTACAGTGGCAGAAACAAGGCTGGTCTTGATTTGATACAGAAACTGCTTGTTGAATTTCCTGATATAGATGAAAGATGGCTGCTTATTGGTGAAGGAAATATGCTAAAGGAGAAAAAAGGTACATCCTTAATAGATTTTAAAGCCAAAATAGAACTGGCAAAAGATCGAATGAAATTGCAGCAACATGCCATGTATGATATAGGCACATTGATGGATGATATATTACGTGAGATAAAAATTTAAGTAGCCCGATTGCTTTTTCTGATAACCGCTACTCCAATCAGAATGAGACCAAGTCCTATTAACTGTAAGTATCCAATGGTCTCACCACTTACAAACCCCCAAAACATGGCTACAATTGGTATCAGATACGTTACAGAGGAAGCAAGAACAGCGTCGGTAATTTTTATGAGCTTGTTGAAAAGCACAAGACTAAAGGCGGTACCAACCAGTCCTAATATATTGACAGAGACAAAGGATACCCAACCCTGATATGAGTTCACCCGATCAAATTCTATGTCATTACAAACAAAAAAGAGCATCATGAGGGATGGAATGAACATGAAAATAAGCGGAAGTGACGCAATGGCCCAAGAGTTATATGCCGAAAGCCTTATTTTGATAAGGTTGACATTGACTCCGTACATCAGAGTCGCAAGAATGATAAGAAATCCATGAAAAGTTGCGGACTGAAATTGGCCGCCCGGTTTTAGTAAAATCAAGGCCAAAGCACCTGAAAGACCTATGATAACGCCAAGCAGCTTGAGCTTGTCCATGGCAATCCCCAAAAATAAAACGCCTATTAATAAGGTGAATATTGGCGTTAACGCATTTAATGCACCGGCAGTAGAGCTGTTAATCGTCATTTGTGCATAGGTAAAAAGAAAGGCAGGTATTCCGCTTCCAACCAATCCTGCAACTAATAGAATGACTCTGTCAGATTTCTTTATTTGTTTGAGATACTTAAAAGTGAAGGGTGTAAAAACAAGTCCTGCAATAAAAATACGATAAGCGGCTACTTGCCATGAATTAAACGTCTTTAAACCCTCTTTCATTAAGATAAAGGAACTTCCCCAAATAACAGCGAGGATGACCAGCAGAAAAATTGGATACAATTTATGGTTCTTCATTTTAGCGGGTCAGGATAATATATTCTTTAATTATTTCTTTTAAAAATAGATGTCCATCCATTTCGGGTTTTGGCATTTGAAGTCTTGCACAAACTTTATTCACTGCGGTGAATATCATTTCACTATAACAATTGTTCTTGCCAGATCGAATGTATCGTTCAAGCAACTTTTTGATCAGCAAAACTTCTTCTTCCCTGAGATTGACAACATTTGGGTATAAACCGGTGTAATTATCTCGGTTGGGCAGGTTTTGCAGACTTCTCAGTTTAAATCGCATTGAATTCCTTGTTTTTACGACTGCCGTTCCGGCTAAAACATCACCCAATCGTTGTCCTGATTGATTCCCCGAAATAAAAACCATTCCAATGGTCCCCATACTAAGCCAAATATCAATGAAACGGCAAGCCCAGCGGGCAAAAAGTTGAGAGAAAAAGATAGATTCGCCATCAAGCGAAACTATTTTGAGGCTAAAGGCACGTTTGCCTGGTGAGGTGCCATTGAAAAAGTACTCGTTGATTAAACTATAGAATCCTACAATGGAGGAAGCGATGGCAGCACTCGACTCCTGACTGATCATACCTTGCATAACGGTTATTAAAATAACTATCAGCACCAGAAGGGAGACCCCCATGATGAACAAATCTACTAAATATGCACCCATACGCTGCCATAACGAAGCTGTTTCGTACTGAATGGTAACATTTTGAGCGTTTAGAAGTTCTATGTGTTGCATTGAAAAATCTCTATTTTTACCCACTGATGCGTGAATCTGAATTCGTCGGCCAAAATAGTGAAAAGTGGCGAAGCTTAGAGGCTCTTTCTGACTCGAAAGTGGGAAAAGTAAATGATCTCGAGGAAATGTATGTTTCCTTAAACGATTATCTTTCCATCAGTCGCACCCTTTTTCCGAATAGATCGGTGAAGGTTTACCTCAATCAGGTAGCACAAGTGTTGCATTTACGGTTATACCCCAAAAGGAAATTTAGCCTGAATGCTGTCGTGTATTACTTCCGGGAGGCGGTTCCCTCAATAATTTACAGTGCCAGAAAGGAAATGATATTATCTTTTTTTCTCTTGCTTTTTGGTGTTTCAATAGGTGTGTTTTCAAGTGTAAAAGACGATGACTTTCCTGCTGTAGTGCTTGGCGAAGGATACGTGAATATGACCAAGGCAAATATAGAGAAGGGCAATCCAATGGCAGTTTACGAAGAAGGAAGGGCGGCAGACGGATTTATTTATATACTCGTCAACAATGTCAAAGTTGACTTGTTAATTTTTGCATTGGGACTTCTATTCAGTTTTGGCTCAATTTATATCTTGCTGTCAAACGCCATTATGTTAGGGGCTTTTCAATACTTCTTCTATCATTCTTATGCATTTAAAGATTCGGTACTGACTATTTGGATGCATGGAACCATTGAAATATGCACTCTGGTGTTGATGGGTGGAGCAGGCATTATGGCAGGCAAGGGATGGTTTTTTCCTGGTTCTTATCCAAGAGGCTTGGCATACAAAATTTCGGCATTGCGATCGTTAAAATTGTTGTTGGCCGTTTTACCCATGACTTTTATTGCTGCTTTCATAGAAGCATTTGTTACAAGGCAAACAGGATTGTCGGATTTGCTTAAGATTGTCATAATAGCCGGATCATTGTTAATGATTGTCAGTTACTTTTTTCTTTTGCCATATCGCAAGCGAAAGCTGTTCGATGATCCTCCAACCAGTCTTAAACCTTTTTCATTCAATCCCGATTGGAGAGGCGTAAAAACCCAAACCCAAATCATCTCTGCATCATTTTTATGGATGAAACAAAACCTGAATAAAGCATTTTGTTTGGCAGCGGGTTTGGCCATGTTTACTGTACTTTATATCCTTTTTTTCGACCCTTATTATCTCAACTATTCTTTTTACAAACCTGAAATATGGATTTTTAAAATACTCAAGATTGTCAAAATTGACCACTATTTTCAATTGAACCAATATTACTTTGCAGGGATAATGATTGGTGTTTTTTGTATGATTCAACTGCATGTTTTATTATCTTGTCCGATAGCTGAAAATCTGAAAGATAAGAAAAGCAAAGTATTTTTACTATTTGGTTTGATAGCTATTAACACTTTGGCTTTAGTGCCTTTATATTTCTCATTTGGATTGGGTATTCTTTATTTTCTAACCATCGAATTATTCGGATGGCAACTTGTTTTATTCCTCTGTGATAAAGTAGAAGTACTCAAGTTAGTTCGTGCCTTTCCGAGGATGTCTTTGCGTTTTTTATCGTTTATTGTGCCTTTATTTTTAATGAGCCTGGCTTTGTTTCTACTCATGGGCTCACCTGTTATCAACATAGTAGTTCATATCATTCTAACCGTTGTTCCCCTGCCTGAGAATATTCTTCATACAGGTGAAAAAGTTCTGATTACATTCGCTATATGGACTGTGTTGCTATTGGAATTCTCCTGGTTATTGCGAGCACTTTCCATGTTCTATTTTTCAGAAAACGAGAGAATTTTAGGTGCGGCACTGAAGAAAGAATTAATCGAAAATAATTTGGCTGACTAAATGAACCGGAAATTTCTTCTCATTCTTGCAATCATTTTAATGGCAGGATCCATAGCTGGGAGCCGCGAATCTTTGATGAATAGAAATGAGTGGGAAAAATTAAAAGACGGCCACAATTATGAGGAGAAACTACCCGAGAAAAAACAGAGAGCAAGAAAAGAAAACACAGAGCCTGTCAATTTGCCGGACTTAAACTTCGACAATCTGCTTAAAGTTTTTGCTTACGTGGGGATTGTAACAATTCTACTCATGACTCTTTACCTCATCGTCTGGCGTATGGGACTTTTTGATAAAATAAACGCTAAGACTAAAGCATTCATATATGAGGAACATTCACCCGAGATGCCTATGGAAAATGAATTGAAAAAATCATTAAATAATGCCTTAGAGAATAATGATTTCCGATTAGCAATCAGGTTGCTATATACCTTAATACTTATTCGAATGCATGAAAGACAGTGGATCATATTCTCGAAAGACAAGACATCCGGACAATATATGTTTGAAATACAAGAGTCTGAGACCAGAAAAGTCTTTTGCGAGTTGATTCGGGTTTATGAAAGATCATGGTTTGGTAATTTCCCATTGACGAGGAAGGAATGGGAAACATCTTTCAGACTCTGCCAAAACATACTCAACTAATGAAAGTAAGAGTCTCTATATGGGTGATAATAATTATTTTAGTAGCGTTATTATTACTTTTGGTTTCCAACGCTAAAACGCTGAAATACAACTGGAATGTTTTATACAACATCGAAAATCAGCCATACGATCTTGAGTTACTTAAAGAAACATTATCTAAAGGTAATAAAGGTTTTTTTAGTGAAACGGATATTCCATTTCACCGATGGATGAACGATTGGTACGAGAAAAAATGCAGTTATATCTTTTGTGGCTCGCTTTTCAATCCGGACTCAACAGATGTTATGGCTTTGCTCGGTTTCATATCTTATGGAAATAATGCGGTGATTTCTTCTCAGAATTTTGGTGATGTATTTCGGAATCAATTGAATGATTATATTGAATTCGCATTGCCGGAAATGAAATACAGTAACGATACAGACTACCTGATCACAGTTTATGATGACTTAGATACAATAAAATATACGCTGAACTATTTTGGGCCGGATAAAGTAAAATACCCGTACCATTTCCAGCATATAAAACAAAACGATTCCTTTAATGGATATTTAGCCAAAGGCTGGGATGAAAAAAGAAATCTCAATTTTTTTACCATTGCGATAGGGGAAGGCAGCCTGACACTGCATTTAACACCGCTACTGCTCACTAATTATCATTTAAAGAATTTGGAAGCAGAACGTTATGCAGAACAAATATTCAAGACTGAATATAATGCCAAAGTCTTTTGGGAAAGCCGACGATCTGTTTTGCCAACGAGCGAAACAGTGACAGCAGGCAAGCAAAACCCTTTTGTATATATATTTTCACAGGCCTCTTTGAAATGGGCTTTTACGCTGATTTTATCTGGGTTATTTATTTTTCTGCTTTTCTCTTCAAAAAGAAAACAAGCTGCCATTCCGATATTTCACCAACCTGAAAACACCACCCTTCGATTTTTGGATAACATGAAAGAACTGCACAAACTGCAGCCGAATTATACTGATATAGCGAGATTCCGCTACCTCTATTTCATGCAATGGTTGCAAAGAAATTACATGATTGACAGGTCAGAACTGAAGCAAGCAGGTTTTCAGGATCGGATGCAATCGCTTTGTAAGTGGGACAAAGATGAAATCAGCCGTTTTGTTTCGAACCTCAGGAGACTGGAAGCCCATGAGCCTTTTAGCGATGTAATGCTATATCATGTCAGTCTCCAGTTTGAAAGATTTTACGCTGGCAAAAATTAACCAAAGAGCTTTTGTCCTTACAAAAATGTTACTTTGTACCCAATAAATAGAATTCCAATGAAACGATTCTTACTATCCCTTACCTTTTTGGTTGGTTTTCAAATCCTATTTGGTCAGATAAATGATTTTCAAATCAGAAAATATCGCAACTCAAACAGAAAAGATCAAATTACGACACCTGTGAGATGGCTTAGTCAGGATATGGCTCGTAAAATGACGACTTATAACGGCAAGAAACATAACAAAGCCGGGGCAGTTGAAAAGCTTGACTATAAACTGCTTGAATTATGGGACTCGGCCTCAGCCAAATGGGTAAATTCAGAAAAGACGGTTTATCAATACAATACAAGCGAAAAACTTATGACAGATTCAGTTCTTGTCTGGGATGTTGACGAGTGGCTGAACGATTACAAAACAGTATTCAATTATGATGGATGGGGAAAGAATACTTTGATTTCATACTTTTCATGGGAATCAACTTCAGAAATATGGGAGCTTATTGGAAGAGATGAAATTGCCTATGATGTTGCCAACAATATAACCTCTTCCGTTTATTCGAATTGGGATAAATCGAAAAGCCTTTGGATTAAAATCACAAAGAACGATTATACTTATGATGCCGGCAAAAACATGTTAAGTGACATCTATTTTGAATGGGATGCTACGAAGAGTCTTTGGGCGAATTTTGACAAATTCGAATATACATACGATGCCAATGGTAATTTATTGAAAGATGCTTATTTTGTTTGGAATAAGCTCGGGTCCAGATGGGATAGCAATGACAAGTTTGAATATACATACAATGCCAAGGACAACGTTTCGACCATCACCTTTCAGGAATGGATTGCTGGAGATTGGATTAATGGAAATAAAGAAACATATAGTTATGACGCTCAGGATAGAGTTTTGACTATGATTTACACTGTTTGGGATAAAACAAAGAGTTTATGGGTGAATAATCTGAAAAATGATTACACCTATGACGCCGGAAGCAATGAAAGTTTGATAACCAAGTCAGTTTGGATTGTTAGAGAAGGTAAATGGGTGAACAGTGAGAAAGACGAGCGGAACTATGATCTGACTATGAAACTGGAAGATGTAGTGTGGCCCTATGCAGATGAATTCGAAGCTGTTAATTTTACAAGCAAACCCACACTGTTGTTGTCATCTGAATGGCTCACCGGCAGTTCAACATGGCAAAACTATTCTAAGCTGACCTACACTTTTGTTGCATTGGGAACTTCCGGCATTGGAGAAATAGGGCCGCATTACAACATTCGCATTGTTCCCAATCCGGCAACCGGTGTGGTAAATATTGAGGGCATTGAAACAGAATCATACGAAGTCCGATTATATGATTATGCGGGCAGATTGTTGAATACCAGGGCTGAGACAGGTCAAACCAAAATGGATATCAGTATTTTAGGCAAGGGATTCTACTTGCTTGAGTTTATTTCTGAAGGAACATCCTTGGGTCAGAAGAAACTCGTTGTTTATTAAGTCTCATTAAGGCTTTATATATTCAACGAGTTTATTGTAGAGATCTACCGGATTAAAAGGTTTAACCACCAGATCGTCCATACCGCTTTCCATAATTTTTCGGCGAACATCAATTAATGCAGATGCTGTTAAGGCAATGACGGGGGTAGAAATATGTCTTTTTCTCAATTCCAAAGTGGCGGTATAACCATCCATTTCAGGCATTTGAAGGTCCATTAATACCAAATCATGATTATCAAACATTTCTATTGCCTCAAGGCCATTTTCGGCTACCGTCACATTTACTTTCCACCTTTTCAGGAATTCAGAAGCCACAAGAATATTCATGGGATTATCCTCAACCAATAAAATTCTTTTTCCAGCAAGCAAATCTCCCTCCGGCAAGTTAATTTTCAATGGTATAGAATTGTCTGGCGTTTCAGACGGGATATCAAACGTAAGCTCGAAGTCAAATGACGATCCTCTGCCTTCGGAGCTTTGCAGGTGAATTTGCGAACCCTGCAGTTCAAGTAACCTTCGTGTTATGGACAAACCTAAACCGGTGCCTCCATATTTTCGTGTAGTGGAAGAGGCAGCCTGCGTGAATGCTTCAAAAACCAACTTCTTCTTGCTTTCCGGAATTCCAATACCATTGTCTTTAACGGTGAAACTCAGGGTCACTTTCATATCATCGCCTCCGATTTTCTTTGCGATCAATTCTATCTGCCCGTTTTTTGTGAATTTCACTGCATTGCTCAACAAATTTGATAAGACCTGACTCAACCGTGTCGGGTCACACATGAGAACATTTGGGATATTCGGATCGACCGTCAGTATTAATTCATTTCCGCGTTCCTTTGCCTTGGCCATATAGACCATGGTCATGTTTTGCAAAAGGTCGTGAAGGTTGGTTCTGACAGGTTCAAACTCTATTTTGCCAACTTCTATTTTAGAATAGTCTAAAATATCATTAATCAGCATCATCAGATTTTGGGAGGCAAATCGCAAAGTTTTCAAATTTTCTTCTTGCGAAGGGTCAACACTGATGATATTTGAAATACCTACGACTGCATTTAAAGGCGTTCGTATTTCGTGAGACATGGTTGAAAGAAACTCAGTCTTTGCCTCTGATGCCTGCTGGGCTTTGGCTAACGCTCTTTGATATGATTTTGAAAAACGGTATGAAAGAACGAGTGATTGCAGAAAAAAGAAACTGATATAGCTAAAAAAGATAAACAGATTATTTTTGGCGTAAACACCCAGATAGGCCAGAATATCAAACGAGAAAGAAAAGAAAATGACTACAGTACTGAGCAAGGCAAAAACGGCCCCATCAAGTCGCTTAACAACGGCACGATAATATATCCATAGGAAAACAGGTACGTAAGCAAAAACAAAAACAAAGAATGGAGTTATGGCAGCAGTAAAAAGCGAAACAGGCAAAAAGATAACGGTCAGAATGAAAAGTGACGAAATGATTGAGAAACTTTTTTGAACGAATCTTGGAATAACCGAAGGGTATAGATTACATGTATATTTACACCAAATAAAAACGGAAACAAACAGAGCGAGGTACTCGAGATGAACGGTGATACTCCACGGAACATTCTCGAAGAGATGGTGCATGGCGTAGTTCTTTGCCCCAAAAAAGCGATAGCTGTAGGTAATGCAGAAGAGCGAAAACCAAAGCATCGAACGCTCATTTCTTCCGAAGAAATATAGTCCCAGAAAAAAAAGTCCACCCATGAACAAACAGCCAAACAGGATGTAGTCATAAGCAAGGGCGGAATTGAATTGTTTTTTTACTGTTTCTTCTGTTCCTAACCAAAGTTCCTCTCTGATTCCACCTTTGTGATGACTAAAATTAGCCACCTGTAAAACTACTTCTACTGTGTCAGATTTCTGTTGAAAAGGAGCATATTGTGGTTTCCAGTATGGAGTATAGGCTTGTTTGCCGGAGGCAACCACACCATTTCCGGCAATAAACTCACCATTCACAAACAGGGCATAGGAGCAATACATATCGGGCATTCCCAACGCCATTCTATGAAATACTCCATCAAATTTTGGAAGAATAATTTTAAAACGATAGGTGCCAAATCCAAATGATTTCATTGAATCATTAATCTCCTTCATAGAATTCCAAAGTCCCGGTAAAGGAACTATATTCTTTTTGGCAGCATGCTTGGCAAAATCTGATGGGGTAAGTAAAAGGTGATTCCAATAAAATTCTACCCTGCCTGAAAGAGGAACCAAAAACTTATTTTCAGAAACAGAGGAAAGATTGATTTCTGCATTATTGATCGTCGGAATTTTCTCAAATGCACTTGAGAAAATCGGAAGCAGAAGGAATATCAGGGATGGAATTTTGGAAAGCATTCTATTTTCATATTTTAGTATTTTAATCATGCGAATATCGCTTAAATGGGATGTTTAATAAAATTTCAGGAAATATAAGTTGTCTTAAAGTTTGTAGAATGGACACTTATTCCGGACTTATGAACAAAATATGCATAAATCGAGATGGTTTCGGAAGGATCAAATAAAAATATCTTCTTGCTTTTGCTGTAGAGTGTAATAGTATCCCTTCGAATTTAGAAGGGCGTTGTGATTACCCCTTTCTACTATTTTCCCTTTTTTAAATACCAAAATTTCATCCGAATTTTGTATGGTAGAAAGTCTGTGTGCAATGACTATTGATGTTCGATTCTTCATCAGCTTTTTGGTTGCCTCTTGAATCAGTTCCTCTGTTTCTGAGTCCACAGAACTTGTAGCTTCATCCAAAACCAATATTTTGGGGTCAAAAGCCAGAGCTCTGATAAAACTGATCAATTGTCTTTGGCCAACCGAAAGGGAATTGCCCCTCTCCATGACCTTATAGTCCCAACCATAAGGCAGGCGATTAATGAATTTCAGTGCTCCAATTGAGGCCGCTGCTTCTACCATTTTTTCCCTTGAAATCACACCTGTGGAGAAGTCAATATTATCGCTCACTGAACCTGAAAACAAAAACACATCCTGTAAGACAACGGCAATCTGAGATCTCAGTTTTTTTAAATCCCAATTTCCGACTTCAACACCATCAATAAGTATCTCGCCATCATTTATTTCATAGAAACGATTAAGTAAATTAATTACAGATGTTTTACCTGCACCCGTTGCACCGACAAGGGCAAGAGTTTTGCCGGGTTTCAGGCTAAATGAAATATCTTTCAGCACATATTCTTCCTTCCGATAGGCAAACCAAACTTTCCTGAACTCGATATGTCCTACTATCTCTGCATCATGATGGCCATTTGTCTCACTTGTTTGATTATCGTCCAAAAGTTTAAAAATTCGATCCGCCGCCACCATACCCATTTGTATCGTGTTGAAGCGATCCGCAATCATTCGAATTGGGCGAAAAAACATGTTGATATACATGATAAATGATATGATTATCCCGGGAGAAACCCCTCCATTTAGTGCATCGCGGGTTCCCCACCAAACAAGAAGCCCCGTTGCAGCAGCGGTAATGATTTCGACCACAGGGAAAAATATGGCATAATATAAAACAGACCGATTGTGAGCTTTCATGTGCTCTTTGTTGATTTGCCTGAATTTTTCGTATTCGGCCTTTTCGCGGTTAAATATTTGGACCACAGACATTCCGGTCAGATGTTCTTGAACAAAGGAGTTGAGCCGGGCAACCTGTGTCCTGACATCATGAAAGGTGCTCTTGATACCCTTTCGAAAGATATTAGAAGCGATGACCAAAAATGGTAAGACCGAAAGGCAAACCATAGTTAGCTTCCAGTCGGTGTAAAACATCGCACAGGTTATTACTATAATTTGAAGTACATCCCCCGAAATCGTAATCACCCCTTCTGAAAAAACTTCGGATATTGTTTCGATATCACTCACGCTTCTGGTGACTAAAGTTCCGACAGGGGTCTTGTCATAAAAACCAAGTTTGCGTTGAATTAAATGTTTAAAGACCCTTGTTCTTAGATCGAGAATCACGTTTTGTCCAAGCCAATTGGTGAGCCAGGTATGAACAAATTGTATCAACCCCTGAACCAATAAAACACCGATCAAAATAACCATCATCAAAGCCAACCCGTCAATATCGCCATTGGCAATTTCATGGTCTATGGCAAATTGAACCATAATGGCTCTAAGAGGTGCGAGCAAAGCAATAATCATCGTCAAAATAATTGACCAGATCAGTTTTGCCTTGAAAGGTAAAGCCAGTTTAAAAAGCCTACCCAATAATCTGAGGTCTTGATCTTTCTTTTTCAATTACAATAATAATTTCGACTTCTGATTTAGCTTTATGGTAACCACTTGCTCCTTATGTCTATTTTGCTTTAAGCTTAATACCCCACATCCCACAAATAAAGACCACAGGCCGGAACCGAAACACCAGCCTCCTGCCGGTTTTTGCTTTGCAATATCTCTTCGAATTCCTTAAGGTCTATTCTGTTTTCTCCAACCCAAATCAAAGTTCCAACCATGGCCCTGACCATATTCCTAAGGAATCGGTCAGCCCCTACGATGAATACCAATTTGTCTTCCCTTTTATACCATCTGGCTTTGGTTACATGGCAGGTATTTGTTTTGTTGCTGCTGCGGGTTTTTCTGAAACAACTGAAATCAGTATAATTCATAAGCAACACGCAAGCTTTGTTCATTGTTTCGATGTCAAGGTTTCGGCTGTAAAAATAGCTCAACTTATTTAAAAAAGGGCTTGACTTCCGGTGCATAAAGTATCGGTACTGCCTTGTTCGGGCATCATATCTGGCATTGAAATTATCTGTCACTCTTTGTAAATTATGTGAGACTATATCGCAGGGAAGAAGGCCATTGAGGTTTTGAACAAACATTGCAAGGTCACAGATCTCAACGGAATCAAAATGCAGAAAATATTTTCTGGCATGAACGCCGGTGTCTGTGCGACCGCAACCCATTGTTTGAGTTGTTTCGCCACACAGCGTCTCCAAATGTTTTTCAAGTGTTTGTTGTACAGAAATGGCATTCTTTTGTTTCTGCCACCCGCAGTAATTAGTGCCATTGTAAGCAATCTCCAGCAAATAACGCATCTTATGCTTTTTCGTAAATGATGGCCACGCCCTGGCCAACACCGATACACATTGTGGCCAGCCCATAGCGTGTGCTGCGACGTTTCATTTCACAAAGCAAAGTGCTGCTGATTCTTGTTCCACTTGCTCCAAGGGGGTGGCCTATGGCTATGGAGCCGCCATTGACATTTACAATATTTTTATCAGTCTTAAGATCACGCATGCAGGCAATAGACTGTGAAGCAAAGGCCTCATTAAGTTCAATAAGTCCTAAATCAGCTATCGAGAGACCTGCACTTTTCAAAGCCTTTTGAGTGGCAGGCACCGGGCCGATTCCCATAATTTCAGGCGGTACACCAACAGCGGCCATGGACACTACGCTTGCCAAAGGCTTTAGACTATAACGTTTTATGGCATCTTCCGAAGCCATCAGCAAAACAGCAGCACCATCATTAATTCCGGAAGAATTACCGGCGGTAACACTTCCGCCTTTTTTGAAAACAGGGGAGAGGTTACCCAGTTTTTCAATGGAACTCAATCGCGGATGCTCGTCCTTATTAAATAAAATTGGAGCGGATTTTTCTTGTGGAATTTCTACCGTCATTAGTTCCTGTTCAAATTTTCCAGCATTGTGGGCTGCCTCATATTTCAATTGTGAGTTGTAAGCAAATTCGTCTTGTTCTTGTCTGGTGATGTTGTATTTATCAGCAACATTCTCAGCTGTTTCGCCCATAGAATAGGGATAATGCAAAGCAGACAATTTGGGATTGGTGAACCGCCAGCCGATGGAGGTATCATATATCTTCACATTTCGATCAAACGCCGTCTCAGCCTTGGCCATCACATAAGGTGCTCTACTCATGCTTTCAACACCACCGGCAATGTAAAGATCACCTATGCCGAGCATGATGCCTTTGGCTGCGTCCATTATAGACTGCAAGCCAGATGCACAAAGTCTGTTGACAGTCAAGCCAGGAACGGTGACCGGCAACCCGGCTAACAACAAGGCCATGCGGGCTACGTTTCGGTTGTCTTCACCCGCCTGATTTGCATCGCCTAAAATGACATCTTCTATCTCTTTCCAATCTACTGTTGGATTTCGTTTGATCAGTTCTTTGATTACCATGGCGGCCAGATCATCAGGCCTGACTGCAGACAATGTTCCACCAAATTTGCCAACCGGTGTTCTGATGGCATCAACAATGTAGGCTCTTTTCATCAAAATTATTTTCGCAAATTTAATAAAAGATTTGCCCGTCTTGTGGTCATGGCTTTCATCCTATGCTGGTACAAGTTTTTAACTCGTACCTCTTTAATAACATGCTGAAGCAAATTAAACACTGGCAACAATTCTATCTGAAGTTAACCAACTACCTCTACGATGACTGCGGAAATTTCGACCATTACGTGAGGGCCATGATCAAATTGCTAAAATCCTTCTGCCATTGGGTGGAAACTGAAAAGGGGATCATCCTTTGTTGGTACAATTCGGATGGCTGATATGCTTTGAACACTTTGCCCGATATTCCTGAAAATTACCATTTTCCGTCTGCAAAATATTATCTGCTTAATATTGATGAATAGGGTTTTATTATTCGTGATGCGGAACATATCTGATACCTTTGGAAGGTTGGAGAAAAACACCAACCTTTGGGCAAAGGTTTTGACCAAATTTCAACCTATGCCTGCAAACTATAATGCACTTTTATTCCACAAAATACCCGCCCTGTCTCAATCCGACTACTTTTTTCTCGCTGACTAAGAAGT
The DNA here is from genome assembly GCA_020053795.1 of Bacteroidia bacterium. Classification (GTDB taxonomy): domain Bacteria; phylum Bacteroidota; class Bacteroidia; order NS11-12g; family UBA9320; genus JAGVMN01. The sequence goes on from JAGVMN010000047.1 coordinate 26,134, forward strand.
ATCTGTTAACACCAAATCATCGCATTCATCATACGACTAATAAAGCGTATCACTTTCTAAAACTGTACCGGCAAATATGCCCAATCCATTGCTTATATTGTTATAAATGACCAATCCCCCAGCGTAAGGATTCTGATCGAAGTCTATAAAATCACGGTAGTCTTGTAGGGTGGTTTGATACTTGTAATACTCTTCGCTGATGTTTCGCAATTCAATAAGGTACTTGTAAGTGGTGTTGGCAAGTACCAACCCAAATGGCGGTACAACTGTAAGTTCCTTATTTTTACCATTAAAGAGTCTATCGCTGAAGAGAAATCCGCCATCTATGGTCTTTTTTGAATCATAGGCTTTCAAAGAAGGGTCTGTGATAGCAAAATCAAAAGGGACAAATTGTTGTGCCAGTTGCGAATAATAGAAAAAATTGACTTTATAGTAGTTCTTTTCAGAGCCATTGTCATTCCACGCTATTTTTAATAGATCGCTAAGTTGGCCGCTTTGATCCTTACCACCTTCTGGAATCAAAGAAACATTTTTGTTATCGAGTAAAGAAGGCATCTTACCGCTTGCAGAGGCGGTCTTAAAGCCAACTTTCTCAACAATAATGCTGTATGAGCTACCCGGTTTTGGGATAATAGAAGTAAAATATGTTTGACTGTTAGAGTCAAAAAATAATGTACGTTCAGCCCCATTCTCATAAAACTTTATCAATGCTTGATCCATCAAACCAGGATTTTTGGCTTTGTAAGCATCTACACTGTATGTCACACTGATTTCCGCAGGTGATAAGTTATCCAGAGCCGAATGAACGACTATCTTTTCTTCGTATTTACCCAGTTTGGTCAGATCAACGGGTTCCTCGCATGACAAAATCAGGCTCATGAAAAGAAAATATAGTATGATTGATTTTCCCATATCAAAATTTTATAACATAATAAACACCGGGAATAAAGAAGAAAAAGCTCACCTGATAGGCACTGTAAACTAAATTTCCCTGTTGATTGAATTCGTCAATGGCATAAACTATTGATGGATTTCGTTTGAAAAACATATTATAAACCGAGAAATACAATTCATGAGAGATTCCATCAGATAATTCACCAAAATGATTGTTTATCCCCAAATCAAAACGTGAATATCGCGGAGCCCTGTAATTATTGATGGAACCATAGTCAAGCACCTGTCGCCCATCTATATCCAGATATTTGCCAACAGGCAATGTAAATGGATTTCCCGATCCCAGTACAAAATTTATAGAAGCCGAGGTTACATCATTAACCCAGAATTGAAACAACAAATTCACCTGATGCCTTCTATCGAAATTGAAAGGAAAAGGATTGCCGAGATTAATGGTCTCAAAAGTTCGGGTGGCTTTAGAAAAAGAATAGCCTAACCATCCGGTAAAAGACCCTGCTTTCCGTTTAATCAGCATTTCTAAACCATACGCATCACCTGTGCCTTGATTCACTAGTTTCTGCCAATCCTGTTTCACATCAGAACTCGAAAAGCTATTGTCAAGTGCCACAAGGTTGTTCATTTTCTTATAATAGGCATCAACGGAGAGCTGAAATTTGTCATTTAGTACTCTCACCATCCCAATGGTTACCTGATCTGCATATTCCGGTTTAACTTTTTCTGTGGCCGGTGCCCAATAAATATAAGGGCTGCCAGAACCGCTATTGGTCAAAAGGTGCATGAATTGGTTCATTCTTCCGGCGGATGCTTTGAAAGACAATACATCACTAACGCGATATCGCATATTAATTCGCGGCTCAGGATATACTTTTTGAAATCCCTCAGTAAGATAAACAACGGCCCGCAGCCCAAGATTAATTTTCCACCTGTCATTGGATGCAATGTCATCTTCCAAATAGAAGGCCATTTCATTTGATTGCAGGTATTTTTTATTTCCGTATTCATTGACAAAATTGTCAGTAGATGGGATGTTTTTTCCTTCTTGTCGGAGGTAACCGGTGTTAAATCCTCTAAAAGAAGCCTGTAAACCATATCTGAGGAAATGTGTTGCACTTTTGTTGAACTCGAAATCTGCGTGCAGTAAAACATCTCTTATTCCACTTTTATAATCTGAAGTATAATTACCGACGGACGATGTTGAATCACTAATCCTTTCGGTATATGCTTGTTTCACCCCATATTGGCTGAACATCAATGAAACGCTGCCGAATAATTTCATACCGTAAATGTGGTTCCATCTAATTGATCCGGCAAGATTACCCCAACCAATATTTGCGTCTGACCTGATATTTGACATTTGAGAAGAATCAAATATTGTATTGTTAAATACCAAGCGGTCCCTGCCCAAGTATCCCGAAAAATAAATTTTATCTCTTTTATCTATTTTATGAACCATTTTAAAATTCAAATCAGCGTACTTAACGGCAGACAAACCAAGTAGGTTCGTAAGAAGGCCTTTCAGGAAAAAATCAAAATAAGACATTCTTAGCCCGAAACTGTAAGTGGTTGCGGTATCTTTTGATCCACCGGTAAGAGCGAGTTTAATCGAAAGTGGTGTTAAAGAAACCGATCCGTGAGATTTGTTTGAATTTCCTTCAATGGTTGTAATATCAATAACCGAAGAAAGCCGGCCGCCATAATGAGGAGCAAAACCACCCTTGTGCAATTGAACATTATTAATGGCTTCCGGGTTATAAACGCTGAACATGCCACCAAGATGAGAGTTGTAATAAACCGGAATGCCATCTATCAGCATCAAGTTCTGATCTGTACCCCCGCCTCTGACAAACAAATTTGAAAAACCTTCATTGCCGAATTTCACCCCTGGCAAGTTCTGAAGTCCTTTAATCAAATCCGTTTCGCCAAACATATATGGAATTTCACGGGTGAACTTCATTGGTAAATCTATTTTGTTTCCCAAAACATCAGTAACCTCATTCTGGCTTCTCGGCAGGTCGTTATGGTCGTAATCCTCGTGTTCTTCCTGTTCCAGAAAAATATTCAGAAACCGGTCGTTTTCGATAGAAAATGAATCTCTTAAAGCCCTGTATCCTGACTGATTAATTGACAAGACAATGTCCTGCGGCGGTGAGGATATATTGAAATAGCCATATCTGTTTGTATAGCTTTCCACCCGCCAACCTTCGATGAAAACACGAACACCCATTAAAGCTTCGCCGGTTTTTTTGTCATGTACATATCCTGAGATCGTGTACGAATATTGACATAACCCGAGCATTGGCTTCAAGGTCAATAAAATTACCAACAGGCGTTCCATTCGCACACGGCAAAAATATTCAGAAGTCATCGCATTTTTGTCAGAGCATTCAGATAATCGTCAAACTAATGGTATTTTCGCAAATTTATTTGGACCCGTAGCTTAATTGGATAGAGTATCTGACTACGGATCAGAAGGTTGGGGGTTCGAATCCCTCCGGGTTCACAAGCACAGTAAAGGCTTTCAGGATAATGAAAGCCGGAAGCCTTTGTATCTTCTTTTGGAAAATAATACCTCAAAATTGAATATGGACATTGTGATGTGAGCTATGCTATTAATGCATTTTCTTCCAAATTCACTGACATGCTTGCAATATCAACATAATAGCTCTGAAATATTGGATCACCTTCTTCATCTCATTTTAGTAGTTCCTTATTTCTTTATTTCATGGCGGAATCTGAGGCCATATTATCAACTTTTTTGCCTATTCCCAGAAGATATCATTTTATACAGAAAGTACTTTCCGTTAAAAAAACGGTGGTTCGCAACTTAAGTCCTTAAAAATATTTCTACTTATTCTTCCAATTCGTTCATCCCCATTTAACCCCTGATAAACGACAATAAATGTTTTCTCCAAATGAAGGAAATGAAAGATTATGAAAGACTATTTAACATTATTAACTTGATATGACACCATGTTGTATTTGCTAAGATGCTTAATCAATCGGAAAATCATTCATCAATCTTCGGAGCATTTCCAGTGCTGTCAATGCCGATCTTTCAATGATTTGCAGACGGCTGCCTTGAAACATAAACTTTCTCGTAAAGGAACCGCCTTCTGATTCTACACAAATCCAAACAGTTCCAACCGGTTTTTTTAACGTTCCGCCACCGGGTCCGGCAATCCCTGATGTGGCAATGGCATAATCAGATTTAAATGTTTTGCGAAGTCCTTCTGCCATTTTAACAACAACCGCTTCACTTACGGCTCCGTGTTTATGAATGATTGATCTGGATACCTTCAGTTGTTCTTCTTTTATCTGATTGGCATAACTCACCACAGATCCCAAATAATATTCAGAACTTCCGGGTATGGAAGTGATGAGGTGGGCGATATAGCCTCCCGTGCAACTCTCGGCGGTGGCAAGTGTTTGCTTTCTCTTTCTAAGGTTCTCACCAATAGTTTCTGCCAGATTTTTATCGCCTTCAGATGCAATGTTTTCTTTGACGATTTGCCTCAGTTCAAAGACCTTTTCACGTAAATCTTTCTCTAATTTTTTTTGTTGATCACTTTTCCCTGAAAGTCTGAGCCTTACGGTATTCAGATGGGGAAGATAGGCCAATTTGATGTGAGGTGGTAGATTATTCTCAAAATCGTTCAGCATGTTACTGAGAATAGATTCAGGAATATTAACCACCATCAGCGTTTTATGTATAATTGAAGGCAGAGAGAATTTTCTGACAATTTCAGGCAGCACAAATGCTTCCATGATTCCTTTCATCTCAAATGGAACGCCCGGCATTGATACATAAATAACTCCGGATTTTTCAAACCACATAGCGGGTGCCGTACCATTGATGTTTTGAATGACTGTGCAGTTTTTTGGAACCCAAGCTTGTAGTTCGTTGGATTTTCCAACGGGAATATTTCTTTTGTTTAAAAGTGCATAGACGTTATCGAGAACCGAGATATTCAATACCAAATCGGTTTCAAAATAGTGGCAAAGAGCTTTTTTGGTGATATCGTCTCTGGTAGGACCCAATCCACCGGTTATGAGTACAATAGCGGATCTTTCTGATGCAAGTTTAAAAGCCTGGGTTATTTCATGAAGATCGTCGTGAACAGATGTTATCTGAACGACACCAACCCCGATGGCATTAAGTTTTTGAGCCATCCATGCCGAATTAGTGTCAACTATCTGACCAATCAGTATTTCATCCCCAACGGTAATTATTTCAGCTGTCAAACGGCGTACTTAAAGATGTTTCAAAATTAGACATTTAAGATTTGAAAATGACAAAAGGGGCATGAGGATTAAGGTGCCAAGTTCCAAATTCCAAGACTCAATCTCTCATATTAGTTCACCAATTTTGATGTGAGAAGAACCATAATCAATGGGTTATATAATTGACTCCTAAGAATTTGGTTCCGTAAATTCGGTTCTTGGAATTTAATCCGAAATATAAACTTAAATTTAATCTTAAGGGTTTTCAAAAATTTCTTAAAAAAGGAAGCTGGGAATCTCTTAATTTCGCGACCACAATTGTTGATATGAAAAGCGAAAAAGCCAATAAAAAACTTGCCGATCTGGTTAAATCAAGCAAAAAATCATGGGACTCTGAAAGCATCGCTTCTGCTTTACTTGAAATAAGAGAAATTGCCAAAGCGGAAGCCGACCCTGCCATCGTCAAAATATTGCGTTTGGCTTCAGAATATATTTCTGCCAACGATGGTTTCGATACCGGATACCTTAGCAGTGATGAAGAAAATGCCGATCTCGAAATGAGCGATTTTGACTACCTGATTGAATTGATTATCCATTCTGATAAAGAATCAAACCGCTCTGAAATTAAGGAAATCAGGAATTTATTGGTTGGTCAGTTGTATTAACAATTTACAAATAATAAAATGACTTACGATCAATTACAGGATTTAAAGGGTAGATCTCACGCCCTGAGGAGGTTTCTTTGACGTCGGGAAGAAGCTTGCCCTGATAGAAGACGAGGAACAGCACACCCACGATCCCGATTTTTGGCTCGACCCCAAAAAAGCGGAGGCTCATCTAAGGGAAATAAAAAAGAAAAAAGTTTGGACAGATGCCTGGCAACGGATAGATGATTCGGTTTCCGAACTTGAAATATTTTACGAATTCAAGCAGTCCGGTGATATGACTGACAAGGAGTTGGACGAACAATTTTTCAAGACGCTAGAGATGATAGAAAATCTCGAGTTCAAGAATATGTTAAGCGGCGATGAGGATATTCTCGATGCAATTATAGAAATTAATGCCGGAGCAGGGGGAACAGAAAGCAATGACTGGGCATCAATGCTAATGCGTATGTATATTTTGTGGGCTGAGAAAAACGGATACCAAACCAATATTGTTGACATGGTGGATGGCGAGGTTGCCGGAGTTAAATCTGTTTCGATAGAAATATTAGGTCAGTTTGCATACGGTTACCTGAAAGGTGAGAATGGCGTTCATCGTCTGGTGCGGATTTCTCCATTTGATTCAAACGCGAGAAGACATACATCTTTTGCTTCCGTTTATTGTTATCCCTTGGTTGACGACACCATTACTATTGAAATTAACGAAGCACTTGATGTAACCTGGGATACTTTTCGTTCGAGTGGCAAAGGCGGGCAAAATGTAAATAAAGTTGAAACTGCAGTTCGATTGAAACATGCTCCTTCGGGAATAATTATCGAATGTCAGCAGGGGAGGTCACAGGCAGAAAATAAGAACAAGGCTTTAAAAATGCTGAAATCTCAGTTGTTTGAACTTGAACTGAGAAAAAGAAATGAAGAACGGGACAAAGTTGAGGCTTCAAAGATGAAGATTGAATGGGGCTCACAAATCAGAAATTACGTTTTGCATCCATACAAATTGGCCAAAGACTTGCGAACCGGTTATGAAACTTCAAACGCTCAGGCAGTTTTAGATGGCGATCTCAATGAGTTTTTCAAATCTTATTTGATGGAGTTTGCCAAAAAGAATTGACCAAGACTTATCTTTGCCGACTTAAAAACATGCCCAGGTGGTGAAATTGGTAGACACGCTACTTTGAGGGGGTAGTGGCTTTGGCTGTGCAGGTTCAAATCCTGTTCTGGGCACAAAAAAAAACCTTCGGGAATTCCGAAGGTTTTTTTATCCATCAAAAGTCTATGATTTATTCAATATCAACAGAGTCCTGACCAGACCCTTCGGGCTTTACAATGGGCATTTCTTCCGGAATAGAAGTTTCAGATTCAGAAATTGTTTCAGCCTCAATGGCAGGCATCTCAGAAATAACCTTCTTCGTCACCTTTTTGGCTTTCATTAAGGGTGGCGTTTCGGCAGGGTTTTCTGTCATAGTAATTACTTCTATATCAGTATGGTCCAGGATGATCCCACTCTCGGCGGCATAAGGAGACTTAATATATAGTCTGCTTTTGTTAATTTTAAGATTCTCAACCCTCACTCTGGCTCTGGTCTTATTTAATAGTTCTTTTCTTTGTAATCTTGTTACAGCCATCTTCTATTTTTTTTTGCAAAAATAAGATTTTTATCCGTTAACAAAAACAGGTTTTAGAAAGTCAAAAAGGAAAAAGAATGGCAGGGCAATAAAAAAGTCCTTGATCAACTATGGCTTTAAATATTTTGATCTATTGAATCTGAATTCTTCTTTGAAGGATGGCCCCGCCCTGTATTACTTGAAGCACATACATCCCGGCTGAAATATTGTCAATATTTAATTGAGCAGTTCCGCTCGCATTTGATATGCTTAGCAACTCGCGGCCGGCAATGTCTTTCAAAATGATATCGGCATTACTCAGGGTAAAATTTACGCCATTAACCATAATGAAACCATGAGCAGGATTAGGGTAAACCAAGAGATTTAGATTTGATGAACCCAAATTATTAATACCAAGAGTGCTGACATTAAAATAAGAATTTTTTGTCCTGGAATCAGAGCCAAATTCGTTTGTTACATCCAGTTTAACAGTATAAAATCCTACAGCCGAAAACTTAACGGTAATGCTTGCATCACTGTTTGGATTACCATTTACTATATCAACATTTGCTGTGCTTCCAGTTTGAGAAGTAACAGTCCATTTTCTACTCGTGGCTGGTTTACCTCCTGAATTATCTGTAAGGGTAGATTCTTCATTTACCATAAGATTTACTTTGGATGCCGTAAAGTCGCTTGAGGGTGCTAAGTTATTTATGGTTATTTTTTTAATTAGGTGGTAATCAACATCGGTAACGTAAAGAGCATTGAAGCCATCATAAGCCATACCTGACAATTTACCAAATCTTGCATCACTTCCCGTTCCATCAACATTTCCTGTAGCATTCAGGCTCCCGGCAAATGTAGAAACAGTATTCTTTGCAATATCAATTACCCTGATTGCTGTTACATCATTTACATAAATAAGTCCATTAACAAAAACGATACCTTCCGGACTTTTAAATCTCGCCTCGGCTAAGGTTCCGTCTTTCGGATTGAAATCTAAAGCTTTACCTGTTATAGTGGTCGTTTTACCAGAGGAAATGTTAACCTTCCTTATGCTAGAATTATATTGGTCTGCCACTATCAACTCATTATCATTCATCATGGCCATACCCCATGGTCCCCCAAAAGTGCTATTGGTGCCATTAGTTCCATCTGTTGAACCAAAAGTACCAGGAATGCCTGCCAGATTGGTTACAACACCTCCGGAAGAAATTTTTCTTATACAGAAATTCCACCAGTCCGATACATAAAAATTTCCGTTTTTATCCATTACAATTCCCTTTGGGGTGTTAAACCTTGCATTTGTTCCGGTTGCATTTTTGTAATCGGCAATGGCTGTAGGGGGTGGTGCTCCGGCAAATGTAGTGATTGATTGAGGCTGACCTAAACTTGTATAAGCAGCCAGTTTTCGAATAGAATGATTTTCTGAATCAACGATGTACATATTACCATTGGCATCTGAAATGATATCGGATGGAGCCGCTAATTCACCCGAAATCCCTGCTCCATCTTTGTACCCTTGAGAAAAGCTCCCATTTCCAAGTTTTCCTGAACGGTTATAAAATTTTCCATTAATCAAAACCCTTATTTTATTGCGTTCCGTGATATACATATAACCACTTGGATCCCATGCAATACCCTGTGGTTGGTAGAAATAAGCATTTTGCGGACTGGCAGTATCATTGTTGAAGTTGGCCGTTGGATTAGCACTGTTATCTATACCTGCAAAAGTAGTAACTGTTTGTGCCTTGATTGTGATTAGGTTAATAATCAAAAGAGTATAAAGTAAGGTTAAAATTCTCATAAAACAAATTGTATTAAGGTGCATTAAAAAAATGAAAAGCAAATTAAGCGAAAAGTGATTTATTTATGGTAAATTTCTTGAAATAAAATCATTCACACACTGTTCAATAGTCTCCGAAATGTCATGGTAATCCCTTCTCATAAATGGTTCGCCAATGATTTGTTCATAAAGTTCAATGTACCGATTAGTTACGCTGTCAACGAATTCATTGGTCATTGTTGGAACAAACTCGCCTTCGCGACCCTGAAAACCATTTTCCATCAGCCATTTTCTTACAAACTCTTTGCTCAGTTGCCGCTGCTGCCTGTCTGCCTGTTGTATTGTTTCATAAGTATCACGATAAAAATACCGCGAGGAATCGGGCGTATGAATTTCGTCTATCAAAAGAATCTGCTCTTCAAAAAAACCAAACTCGTACTTCGTATCAACTAATATCAGATTGCGGGAGGCTGCTCGTTTGCTGCCATAATTAAAAAGCGAAAGTGCATAAGCCCCTATTTGATCTACTTGGCGTTTTTTTAGGATTTTTTGTTCATATATATCTTTTAGACTAATGTCTAAGTCGTGTCCATCCTTGCTTTTTGTGGTTGGGGTTATTATGGGTTGCGGAAGTTGATCATTTTCTCCGAGTCCATCTGGAAGGGTGACACCACAAATAGTTCTAATACCCGAGCTATAGAGCCTCCAAGCATGTCCGGCCAAATATCCTCTTACTACGATTTCCACAGGTATAGGATTACATTTTATGCCTATGGTAACATGCGGGTCTGGCTCTGCCAATTTCCAATTTGGTACCAAATCCCTGGTCTCGTCGAGGAATCTGGAGGCAATTTGATTGAGTACCTGACCTTTGTAAGGAATTGGTTTTGGAAGTACCTGATCAAACGCCGAAATCCTGTCACTGGCTACCAATACAAGAAATTTATCATCAATATTATAAACATCGCGAACCTTGCCTCGGGCGAAGTCCTTTTGCTTTTTAAAAAACAAGTTGGTTGACACCAATGTATCCATATTTGTCATGATTTTGTCAGTTGCCTTATCTTTCGCTCTCTGCAAGCAGGTTCAAATCTAATCTACACGATGCTATGTTCAAAAATTAATTTCAAAAAAAATGATTTTTGGCTGTCATTTAAGATTTTGCAAAAAAGTAAAAGTATTGATATGATCGGCAAAGTCAGTTAATTTGGGTTTCTGAGAAAAACCAAAAGGAACAACTCCCTGACATAAATCTACGTTGCCAATGACGCATTGAATATTGCTCTCCTTTTCTTTGATGCTTTTTTGTAACGCTTCCTGGGAGTTATAAAAGCTGTAAAATAAGGCACCCAATGGTGAATTGACGGCTTCGTCTTCCTTTAGCAATAGAAAACCCGTATCGAGATGGGGTGTTTGATTCAAAAGGTAAATGGCCCTGTGATAGGTGTAATTATTGGCGTATTTATGATGATCAAGCACAAATGAATATGGCATCAGATGATCCAAGATTCTGGTCAGATCAAATCCGGTGGGTAAAAAAAGTTTACCTACATTCCTGCACCCAAGTCCAAAATACCTAAAAACATCCTCACCCAAAAGTTTTAAGTCATTATCCGAAATCTTATGCTGAATAACAGCTACTGACGTTCGATTTTTTCTGATCAGGTGAGGAATATTTCTGAAATAGTATTCAAAATAACGCGATGTGTTATTCGAACCTGTTGCAATGACTGCATCAATATCGTTCAGTCGTTCTTTTATTTCCCAAAATTCATCAATACCAGGTAAAATAGTTTGGAGCTTTTTCAACAGATGTTGTATCAGAATTTCATCGTCTGACGATAATTTTATGACCGCTTTGTTTCCACTTAGCAGTACACAAACAAAATCATGAAAGCCAACCAGTGGAATATTGCCTGCCATCACTATTCCAATATTCTTTGGAGATTTTTGCAGATGATTCTTCGGAGCTAATTTCACAAGATTGTTTACGGTTAGTATTTCTGACCAGTGTTTCAATGCGTATCGTGAATTATCAGGGGTAAACCACCCATTTTTGTGCGAGGCCATTGATATGACATCGTTCCACTCTTCCGGCAGGCGACTTAGTTCTTCACCTAATTTTGCGAAAGCTTTTTGTATTTTTAATTGGTTCATTGAATTTAGCACACAAAGAACGCTCAAAGAGTTTATACTATGTTTACAAGTGATTCAGATTCTTTTAATGACTAATTGAATTGAAATCGTTTATATTCGAACCTTATGAAAATTTGGCGAAAACTATCGGGTGAACGACTGCTCAATTCCCTTACTTATGAAGTGGAGGCGGCCATCCTCCGTGAAAGAGAGAATCGTTTGAAAGTTTGTATTGGTTCCGATTCTCAAGTCAGGGGAGAGGTAACGGATTTTGCAACGGCTATCGTTTTTATACGTGAAGGCAAGGGAGGATTCATTTTTATGAATCATTACAAGTCGAACATTAAATACTCCTTAAAAGAAAGAATGATCAAAGAGGTTTCAGATTCAATAGAAGTGGCATACGAACTTTGTCCATTGCTCGACAAATTCAATGTGGAATTGGAGGTTCATGCGGACATCAATACGGATCCTCATTTCAAATCTAATGTGGCTCTTAAAGAAGCGATGGGATATATACTTGGGATGGGTTATACTTTCAAGGCAAAGCCCGATGCATTTGCCAGTTCTTACTGTGCTAACAAGGCAGTCAAATAATTGATGGCCCTATTTGTCATTTAGAATATAATTCTTCAACTTCTTTTGATTCTTTTTATAAATGACATTCCCTGCTTCGCAAACCAAACAGGTTTTGCTCCACACACCATGAACTGAAATATTTAATGTTGTCAACTTCAATGACTTTAATTCTTTTAATTCTTTTATTCGGTGGAAGGCCAGATTAAGCTCGGCAGATAAATTTCCGAGATCATCGGCATCCCGATCGTGGTAACCGTTAGCTGATAATAGGTCAATACGCTTCTTTGCGGTGAAATAAAAATGCATTAAATGGTCAGCAAGTCCTTTCATCTGCATCTTTGTACTCTGAAATTTCTCAAAACCAAACTCTTCAATAACTTCCCGGTAATGCCCAAATGCCTTGTTCGATATTGACAACAGATGTTCAACCATTTTATAAGCTTTTAGCTGGAGTTGGTTGTACAAATACTGAGCGTGAATAAGACTGTTATCGAGTTCCTCTGTCTTCAGTCCGGCATAGGCTTTGTGAATTAATTCCATCCATTCGTCGGCAAATTCTTTGTTGAGATACCTTGCAAATGAATTAAAGTCATCAAGGTCATGAACGAAGCAAGCATGCTTTTTCAGAGCCAGTTTTAACATCTCTTCATCGGGCATATCAAACGGCCTGATAATTTTGTTGTCCAAAACAGGATATAGTAAAGTTAGTGCGATACGTTGCTGCAACGAAAAGAAACCGACATTATTTTATCTTTTTTAATTAGTTCTTAACATTGTTGTCCGTTATTCCCTATTTTTTCGAAAGAAAATAATTTCTTTAGCAAAGGGTCGGAATAAGATAAATAGTAATTTTGGACGACAAGGACTACTTAACTAAATATTTGATTTTTAACATCTTAAAATACTTTTGCTTTAGACAGATGATGAAATGAAAAACCAGATATTTCATGAAATGAAACCTATATGCAGTTGTTTAGATAGATTAAAAATAGAAGTTGTACATACCTAACCTGGAGGAAGGGCTATTGCATAACTGAAATCGTCAAAGAAAAAAGACCTCCCGTTTCCTCGGGAGGCTTCATTAAGGTAAGGTGACATATCCAATTTGGATTAAACGACATGGTCAAATATATTATCATGGTAAAAATTGAGCAAGAATGTTTTGTCATTTTTTCTAAAGTGATTTTTATTATGACATTCCCGTTATATTTGAGGGTTGCTTGTGAACCCGATTGTTAAACCTATTCAATATTCCTTTTGCCTTTTGGCGGAATAACCATTTCAAGTTGTAACCAAAAAACGAAATTCAAATATTTATTAATCAGATGCCCAGAATACTTGCCATAGATTATGGTAGAAAACGTTGCGGTATAGCCGTTACAGATCAATTGAAACTTATTGCCAGACCACTTATTACGGTTAAAACAATTGATTTGATGAATTATCTTGAGTCTTATTTTAAAACAGAACCGGTAGAAACTGTGGTTGTGGGCCAACCTTTTCGTTTTGACGGAAGTCACCCTGAGATTGAAACTGAAATCCTTTACTTCATTGTTAAATTCAGTGAAAAATTTCCTGTAATGAAGGTCGAAAGGGTCAATGAGATGTTTACGAGCAAAGAAGCCATGCGTTCTCTGATTGCCTCTGGTGTAAAAAAAAAGCAACGACGCGATAAGAGTTTATTGGATTCTGCCAGTGCCGCTCTAATATTGCAGGATTACCTTCAAAACTGCCTATGATATTGCCAATTAGAGCCATTGGAGACCCAATTCTTCGAAAGAAATGTCTGGATATCGGTTCAGACTATCCCGGACTTTCCGATCTTATTGCAAACATGTTTCAAACGATGAAGGCCGCAAGGGGTGTGGGGCTTGCTGCTCCCCAAGTGGGCAAAGACATTCGCTTATTCATCGTAGATTCTCCAAGAATGTATGAAGACCCTGCACTCGGGATCCGAAAAGTTTTTATCAATGCCCGTATCGAGTCGGAGTTTGATGAAAGGTGGTCTTACGAAGAAGGTTGCCTGAGCATACCTGATGTCAGGGAGGATGTGGAAAGAAATAAAAAAATCAGAATCCGGTTTCTGGATGAAAAATTTATGGAACATTCTGAAGAATATGACGACTTGAATGCCAGGGTTATCCAACATGAATACGATCATATTGAAGGAATACTTTTTGTTGACCACCTCTCAGCATTCAAAAGGCAATTGCTAAAAGGCAGGTTCAACAACATTTCGAAAGGCAAGGTATCGGTGGAATACAAAATGAAATTCCCTAAGACCTGATGATAATAGGACTTTCTATTTTTCGACCTCTCAATTTATTTTTATTGGCAGCAACCCAGTTGCTGGCATTTTTGTTCTTGGATAATTCCCCCGATATCGGGCATTTGTTTTATCCTTCTGTTTGGCTGTTGATTACCGGAACACTGATGACCACTGCAGCCGGTTATCTTGTGAACGATTTTTTCGACATGGATCGGGATACCATTAATAAGCCCGAAAAAGTTGTGATCGGTTTTTGGATAAAGAAAAGACTACTATGGCCGGCTTACACATTACTGAATCTGGTGGCTCTTTTATGCTCCTTTCTCATATCGGTTCAATTACTGCTGCTGTTCGGCACCTTTATCGTATTATTGTTCTTATACTCCTGGAAGTGGAAAGACCTTCCGCTGCTTGGGAATTTGTTGATCGCATTTTTGGTCGCTGTTTCATTGCTTGTTGTTCGGCATGTCAATCCAAATATCAATACGAAATTGCTAATGTTTTACGCCATGTTTGCTTTCTTTATTAATTGGCTTCGCGAAATGATCAAAGATATGGAGGATTTTTATGGTGACAAACAATTTGGTGCTCATACACTGGCAGTATTGCTTGGAATGACCAGATCGAAATACTTTGTAACCGGGTTGACGATCTTTATACTCGCCTTGTTGTTCAGTTCATGGTCCATGTTTAAAGAATTCCTGCCCACACCTGAATTGTGGGTATTTGACGTTTACTATATATTGTGTCTGATGGTTCCATTGCTTTGGATGCTCTCGGAGCCGAACTTGCTCAACAGACAGCCGGATTATCATCTCATGAGTCAAATCTGTAAATATGTGATGGCTACCGGTGTCGCCTCTATGATGTTCTTCTAATGCCCAATCCCATTCTAAATCTGCCTAATGTCGTTTTGGCATCCGCTTCACCCCGAAGATATGAGTTATTAAAAAGTCTCGGAATTGCCTTCAAAGTAGTGAAACCGGACACTGACGAGTCATTTTCAGTCTCTATTGCAGCCTTGGAGGTGGCCCCCTTTCTTGCCCGCAAAAAAGCTGAAGCCTATTCCGGATTGAAAACAGATGAAATTCTGATCACCTGCGATACAACTGTTTGCCTTGATGGTATGGTGATAAACAAACCTGAAAATAAAGATGAAGCCAGACAGATGTTACAAACATTGTCCGGCAGAGATCATACGGTTGTCACAGGGGTGTGCCTGAGGTCAGCAGAAAAAGAAGTTATCTTTTCAGAGAAAACACTGGTGCGATTTAAGAAACTGACCGAGAATGAAATTGATTATTATTTGGAGCATTTCAAACCATACGACAAAGCTGGTGCGTATGGCATTCAGGACTGGATTGGTTTTATCGGAGTCGAACGTATTGAAGGATGTTTCTACAATGTGATGGGCCTTCCTGTTGCCAGACTTTATAAGGAATTAGTGGGTTGGATAGGGGGAGACTTTATGGGTTACACTGAGCGATTCTAAAAGTAATTTGGATTTGAGAACGAAATCCATCGTTCGAGTTAAAGGTTAGAAAATTTGGCTGAAATAATTCGACAATATTTATTCATTGTCGGTTCAAAAAGAATGATTTCCGTTTCTAAATATCGGTTTATGGGCTTCATATAAAAACAATCAAGTTTTTGGTCTTGTTTAAATCTAAAGAGATTTTCGTTGAAGTTTATCAATCTTATTAATCCTGTACTCAGATTATTCCTGTTGCCCGAACACAGCATCCCTTCAAACTTTGCTCGATAATACCAAACACATTCTCTACCCGTTTAATTGTTTTTAAATGTATGGGCGTTGCTCATTTTTAGGTCATTTTTTAACGGCTTGTTCTTATAGCCTTTCTGTTAAACCTTGTTATTTATGAGGTATCTTGCTATTGCTTGTTCTTGTTTCTCACCCGTGTATGCACTTTCAGCGTTTAATTCCTGATCATTTTCTAAGCCCTTTACTGCCTGTATATCATGCTCAGAACAGCGGTTATAATATAAAGTGATAATGAATTTGCCTTTATTATCAACCTTAGTGTGATTTTATAAATGTAAAAAATATCTTCATTTTTCTTTGTTCGGCGGGCATCTATGTCTTAGTATCGTGTCATATCCATTCTTAAACCTTTGTCTTTCAATCAAAAAGTTTTGTAATGGCTTGATTGTCAAATTTTAATTTACTGAACCCTTCTAATGAAGGAATACCCGTTACGACTCAAGTGGTAGTCTGTGAAGATTTGATAATCCTATATTTGCAGCATAAATTAAAGAAGTAATGCTTAGGAATTCAGTTGTTTGGTTGAAAAAAAAACTATCCCGAAAGACGAACTTTGATTCGATTGTAAGAGAAACTCGGGAATACGATATTGAGGGGATGAAGTTCTTTTTTAAGGATGTTAAAGGAAGTGAAACGTTACATTGGGTAATCAATGAAGCCCTGATAGAAGATGAGTATGGTTTGAAGAATATTGAATTTTTCGACAATGATATTGTACTGGATATCGGTGCAAATATTGGTTGTATTTCAATATATTTGGCTAAGAAATTTCCCAATATCAGGATTCTGTCTTATGAGGCACATCCCGTAAATTTTCAGAATCTTTTGGAAAATATGGAAGCCAACGGCGTCACAAATGTTACGCCTTTTAATTTGGCAGTCCTGAACGAAACAGGAAAGCAAATGAATATTTATTTTGACAGTCAAAATTCGGGAGCAAGTAGCAGTTATACCATCAAAAAGTCTCATCATATTGCCAAAGTAGAAACTATATCTTTGGACGATATTTTGATTCAAAATAACATTAGCCGATTAAAGCTCTTAAAGATGGACTGCGAAGGTGCAGAATTCGATATACTTCAGGGTTCTCAAAAGATTAACACCATTGAAATTGAAAATTTAGGAATTGAAATTCATCGGTTTATGGAAAAATTTGACAAAAATGTAGATTCGTTATTAACTACCATTAACGGATTGAAGCTAAAAAATAAAGTAATTAAAATACTTGGGTAGAAAATGATTGGAGTCAATGTTGTTTTTTGGGTTGCAATGAATTTTAAGAGAACAATTTTACCAAATCAATGTAGTTCACAATAGGATTTTATAAGAAGTTGGGCCACCCTTTCAGGTAAAAACAATTTCTGTCTAAGAGCAATTTTCTCAAACAGGTTCTTATCATTCATCACTTCAGCAATGCGGTCGATAGATTCTGCAATAGATTCGATAT
Organism: Bacteroidia bacterium; assembly: GCA_020053795.1. Classification (GTDB taxonomy): domain Bacteria; phylum Bacteroidota; class Bacteroidia; order NS11-12g; family UBA9320; genus JAGVMN01. The sequence goes on from JAGVMN010000047.1 coordinate 43,539, forward strand.
TTAAAGAAGAAAAGTAGAGTGCGGCATCTCCGGCAATTTCGGCCATGCTTGTGCATTCAGAAGTAAGGATTGGCAAGTTAAATTGAAGAGCATCCAAAACCGGTATTCCAAAACCTTCGTAATGCGAAGGGTAAATAAAAGCACAGGCGTTCAGATAATATGATCTTATTTCCGCATCTGTTGGGTTGAAATGAATTGTTATTTTTTGTTTCAAGTTGAGATTTTCAACAAGTTTAAGGCAGTCTGTCGCAGTGTTTCCTTTTTTGCCTGCAATAACCAATTGCCAATACCTCGAGCTTTGACTATAAGCTGCAATTAAACGTTCAATGTTCTTGCGTTTCTCAAAACCGCTGATGCAAAGTAAATAGGGTTTTGTATTTATATCTCGATGTACAGTTCCATGAATTTTTGTTTGAACTTCAAAGGACGAAACAGGAGGGATGACGATAATTTTGTTTTCATCAACACCATAAAATTTTATCAAATCTTTACGGGTGGCTTTCGAGATTGCTATGATTTTAGAAGCATTCTTGCAAACCAGTCTGGTTTTTTGATCGTAGATAAATCTATCTGCAGGTTTATAATATTCGGGAAGGCGTTTGAAAAGCAGATCGTGAATGGTTACAATTCCCGGTATTTTACATTTATCCAGATTCAGAGGCAATTCATTACTCAACCCATGAAAGAGATCAATCTTGTCGCGTTTTAGGTCTCTGCCAATACCAAATGTTCGCCAAACAAAAGAAGGAAATGAGCTTTTATTTGTATGAATATGAGCATCAAAAGTTTTAGCTTCCCTCTCGAAAGAACCTCCGGCTTTAGGTGAATAAAGATGGTATTGGTTTTCGGGATATTTCTCAACTAACAACTTTACCAAACTGCGGCTGTAATGTCCCAGTCCTGTTCGGTTATGAAAAAAACGTTTTGCATCGAATCCAATGTTCATTGGTTTGATTTAGACAGGTATATCATATTCCCGAAGGACATTGTTCAGTGAAGTTTTTTTATCGGTTGACTCCTTCCTTGTTCCGATAATCAATGCACAATTTACACCGTAATTTCCGGCTGGGAAACTTTTTTGAATGCTTCCCGGGATGACCACAGACCTCGCAGGAATAAGGCCCTTGTATTCTTTGGCATCGCCGTTGGAAACATCTATTATCTTGGTTGACATGGTTAAAGTGACACCGGCACCAATAACGGCTTCACTTTCAACCCGAACGCCTTCCACAATAATGCTTCTGGATCCGATAAAACAATTATCTTCAATGATAACGGGTGCTGCCTGAACAGGTTCTAATACACCGCCGATACCGACACCACCGCTGAGATGAACATTCTTTCCGATCTGAGCACAACTACCCACAGTAGCCCAGGTATCAACCATTGTCCCGCTGTCAACATATGCTCCGATATTGACATAGGATGGCATGAGGATTACGCCCGATGAAATATAGGCCCCATATCGGGCAACAGCATGTGGAACCACCCTGATACCCAATTCCTCATAACCGGTTTTTAGTTTCATTTTGTCGTGAAATTCAAGTGGGCCGGCATGAAAGGTTTCCATTTTCCTGATGGGGAAATAGAGAATTACCGCTTTTTTTACCCATTCGTTTACTTGCCAACCCTTGGGGGATGGTTCCGCAACCCTTAGCCTGCCTTTATCCAAATCCTCTATGACACTTTCAATTATATTAATTGTTTCGGTGGATTTTAGAAGTTCCCTATTGTTCCAGGCTTTTTCTACGAGGTCTTGTCTTTTGTCCATGTGCTGTTATGAGAGTGCAAAGATGCTTGCAGCAAGTTTAATATCAAATAAAATAAGTCTTTTACCGTAAATGGGGTTATTTGAAACCTTAACTTGACTTTATTTGAAAATCGAATTTTAACAATAGACCAACCATGAAAAACCTCATTTTCCTGTCCTTACTTGTTACATCTCAAATCTCGTTCGCCCAGCAAAAACTGTTAACCCTGCAGGAAGCCGTCAGCGGAGGTTTTACAACCCTTGCACCAAAGGGAGTAGAGCAGTTTCAATGGATACCCAAAAGCAATAAATTCTCTATGGTCGTCAGCGACTCCGGAGAGAAAAAGTTGCAGATATTGGAGATGGAATCTACAAAGAATGGATTGATTCGGGTAGTCACACTTCAGGAATTGCAGGAGGTAGTCCTTTGGCGAATAGACCGCAAATTGCCTCATAAGCCTCTTGAAGTATTGCCGCCCGTTATTTGGATGGACGCTTATACGTTTAGATTTCTGCATGATAGTGTTTGGTTTGCCTATAACTACGGAGATAAAAAAGCGAGATTTTTGTGCTACTACAACCCAAAAGAAATGGAACATGCGGAAATTGAAGCCACTAATTTTAAAACGGCATACGTAAAGGGCGACAACTTGCATCTCAATCTGCAATACCCTGAAACAAGACAATTGACTCAGGATGGCGGCAAAGGAATCGTTTACGGACAAGCCGTACATCGCAACGAGTTCGGGATAGAAAAGGGATTATTTTGGTCCCCTGTGGGAAATAAACTGGCTTTTTACAGAATGGATGAAACGATGGTGAGCGAATATCCGCTTTACAAACTGGAAGACAGACCTGCCACTGTAACGATGATTCGCTACCCGATTGCAGGGTCAAAGAGCCATCATGTAACGGTTGGTGTTCATAATGTTGCCACTAACAAAACCATTTATCTGCAGACAGGAGAACCCAAAGAGCAATATCTGACCAATATTTCTTGGAGTCCGGATGAGAAACATGTTTTCATTGCCATTGTCAATAGGGCACAAAACCACATGTGGCTGAACCAATACGATGCAGAAACAGGAGCTTTTGTTAAAACGCTTTTTGAGGAAACGCATCCCAAATATGTGGAACCGGAAAACGGAATGATATTTCTGAAATCAAAACCCGATCAGTTTCTTTGGTTTAGTGAAAGAGACGGATATAATCATCTCTATCTTTATGACCTTACCGGAAAACTCATTAAACAAGTAACTAAAGGGCCATGGGTCGTGACTTCTTTGGTTGGAACCGGTGACAATGACGAAGAATTATTTGTGATGACCACAGCCGAGAGTCCACTGGAACGACATCTTTATTGTATAAAGATAAAGAGTCGAAAATCCGATATATATCCGATGGTTAAACTTACACAGGAAGCCGGATTACACAACATCAGAGCAAACGATGCATGTAAATTCTTTTATGACGATTTCAACAACGCCGCCCTGCCAAGAAAGGTGCAATTGATAGATGATGATGGCAGTTTGCTGCAAATACTCGCACAACCGGAAAGTACCCTGAAAGATTATCAATTAGGGGAAACAAACACCGGAAACTTGAAAGCTGATGACGGAACAGATTTGTATTATCGCATTTATAAACCCATCAATTTCGACGCTAATAAGAAATATCCTGTCGTAGTTTACCTTTATAATGGACCGCACTTGCAATTGGTGACCAATAACTGGCAGGGTGGGGGAAACCTCTGGTATCATTATATGGCTCAAAAAGGTTTCGTTGTTTTTATATTGGACGGAAGAGGTTCCTCAAACCGTGGACTCGCTTTCGAAAACGCCGTTCATCGCCAAATGGGAACTCTGGAAATACGCGATCAACTGGTTGGTGCGAATTGGTTAAAACAGCAACCTTGGGTTGACAGCACCCGAATGGGAATACATGGCTGGAGTTATGGCGGGTTTATGACCACCAGCATGATGACCAGGGCTCCCGGAGTTTTTAAAGCCGGTGTTGCGGGTGGACCAGTGATAGACTGGGGACTTTACGAAATCATGTACACGGAAAGGTATATGGACACGCCCGAAGAGAATCCCGAAGGATATAAAACCTCAAATCTGATCAATCATATTGACAACCTAAAGGGCAAACTACTTATCATCCATGGGGCTCAGGACGATGTGGTTCTTTGGCAACACACCCTTTGGTATCAGCAGGAAGCCATAAAGAAAGGCAAGCAGGTGGAGTATTTCGTATATCCGCAACACCCGCACAATGTCAGGGGTAAGGATCGTTTGCACCTGATGGAGATGATCAGCAATTATTTTATCGAGAATCTATAAAGGTAATTTTTGATGTTTAATTGAATGTTACCGCATCAAGGCAAATTTGTCGTTGAAATGCTATTCTTGAAATTTCCCTAAATTCGAACAGTATTTAGTCAGACTTGTTAATCAAATGAAACATGACGGATAAATTTCACAGAAGAGGGTTTCTTGGCAGATTGTCGCTCGGACTCTCGTCATTAATGGCTTTGCCCTTGGTGACAGTGGCCAAAGCTCTAAAAGAAGATAACAACTTGAAAGATATGAATGAAAATGAAAGTCCTGTACTCAGGGTAAAACCATTGGGTTTTCAGTGGGAAACTGCTGATCCATTTTTGTTTTGTGTACACCACGAAGATAAATTTCCGAGGGGGAATGATGTTATGGGTCCCGTCACATCAATGGAAGGGAGGCATTTGGGTGATGATTTCATTATCAAAGACGGGTTCAGAATGTATCACGGCAAAACGGTACCAGGTTTTCCCGGCCATCCGCACCGGGGATTTGAAACCATAACCGTTGTTAGAGAGGGAATTGTGGATCATGCTGACTCTTTGGGGGCCTCCTGAAGATATGGAGATGGTGATGTGCAGTGGATGACGGCAGGAAAAGGGGTTCAACATTCCGAAATGTTTCCATTGATTGATAAAGACAAAGAAAACCCGATGGAGCTATTTCAGATTTGGCTGAATCTGCCCAAAAAGAATAAAATGGTGGATGCTCATTTCAAAATGCTTTGGGCTGACAGTATTCCAAAATATGTGCATACTGACGCCAATGGAAAGAAAACGGAAATTGAAGTTATAGCCGGGACATTAGGCGACCTAAAGGCACCATCGCCACCGCCTGATTCATGGGCTTCAGTCTCTGAAAATCAAGTTGCTATATGGAATATCAAAATGGATGCTGACGCTATCTGGACGGTTCCGAAAACATTGGCCGGGATTAACCGGACGATCTATTTCTATATTGGAGAATCTATTGAAATGGCCGACACCAAATTGCCCAGGTACAGTGCGGCAGAAGTAAAGCCGGATCAGGACATAGTTATTAATAATGGCCATCATGAATCGCGGTTGCTCGTATTACAGGGAAAACCAATTGGTGAGCCTGTCATTCAGTACGGACCATTTGTGATGAATACCAAGGAAGAAATTAATCAGGCATTTGAAGATTATCACAAAACGCAATTCGGCGGATGGCCCTGGCCAAAGAGCGATCAGGTTCACGATCGCAACAAAAGTCGTTTTGCTTTGCACGCTGACGGTACTATGGAGATTAAGGGTTAACCGCTGTAAAATTTACGAATTTGATAAGAATTGGAAGATATTTTATTGTTATATAATTAATATTATGTTAACTAATATTCAAGACATAAGAAAAGACCTCATTAAAGGTCCTTCCCATTTAAGCTTTGACTTATAATTATTTTCCCTTATTAGATTCTATAAAGGCTTTCATTTCTCCTTCTTTAGCGGTATTAGCAATTTTCTTATAAATTCTTTTCATCGTTCCGGCCAGATCAACTTTTTCAGCAGTACTCATCATCGGATTCTCAAATGCCTTTTCGAAATTCACAATAGCAATTTTGTAGTATTTATCCATGGTGGCTTCAAGGGTATCGATATCGCTTTGTTTGTAGGTCTTTTGGTATTGCTCGATCAACGGATTGCATTTATTAACATACATCACTCCCACATTATAAAATGCATCGTAATAGTCTGGATCCACTTCAGTCGCCTTTTTATAGTCTGCTTCGGCCTTTTCCGTGTTACCCAGTCCCTCATAACTCACTGCTCTGGCAAAATAATATATCTTGTTCTCCGGATCGCCTTCAATGGCCACATTCAATTTATCCAGCAGTAGTTGAAGTTTACCTTGCTTCAAATAGATATCAAGTTCCATATTGATTAGGTTCTTATCATCTTCTTTTATCGCCCTTCCTTTTTCGACGTAACTCAGGGCTGCGGCAGTATCCTTTTCCATTAGGAGAATGGTAGCCATGTCTGCGTAAATCCTTGGATCGCGGAAATTCAATGAAATCAACTTGTTGATGTAGGTTTTGGCATCGGTGTAATTGCCTTCAGCCTGTGCAGCATAATACATGAGTTGTGTGATTTTCTCTTCGGTTACTTCTCCCCCGCTATTGCGTTTTAAATCACCTTTCTGATCCAACGGTGTTATTTGAAGTATTTTTTTATAGATTTCAACAGCCTTTTTGTATTCCTTGGCATTAAAGGAATTGATGGCGTTATTATAAAGACCCATAGCACAGTAAAGCAGGTAGAAATCGGCGTTTTCAGTGTACTTAGCCTTTGCGTCGGTCTTTTTCGATTCAAAGAAAGATTCCGTGGCAATGTCAATAGATGTTGGGTTTTCTGATTTCAAAGCCGCATCGGCCGATGCATAAATCGAATAATAAGTCAATCCGCGGTAATACCACATTTTGGGGTCGTTAGCGGTTTTGGGATTTTCTTTGGCTGCATCAATATTGGCTTTGCATTCTCGTAAATCCTTTTCAGCAATATTCGGGTCTTCAAGTTCCATCTTCACTGATTCAACTTTTGAAAATTGAGCAAATAAATTGGTTGTGATAAAGCCAAATACAATTGTAATTAAAGCAAATCTTTTCATAGGTTCTGTTTCGTTTTTAGTTCAAATTAATCCTGTGTATCTTCATTCTCTTTTTCCGGAGCATTAAGGTTTTCAAGATTCTCGATTGCAGCATTCATACCTTCTTTGGGCTCAAGGTCAATTTCTGTAACTTCCTCACGTTCAACCTTAGCTACTGATGCTATCACATCGGTTTCTTTCATTCTGATCAGCCGAACACCTTGTGTGGCTCGGCCCATGGTTCTAATCTGAGCAATTGACATCCGGATCATCACCCCTGATTTATTGGTAATCATCAGATCATCCTCGTCGGTAACGTCTTTAATGGATACCAGATTACCTGTTTTGTCAGTTATATTCAAGGTTTTAACCCCTTTACCTCCCCTGCCTGTTACCCTGTAATCCTCGAGTGGTGAACGTTTTCCGTATCCTTTTTCAGAAACAACCATAATGGTAGTATTTTTCTCCGTTGGGTCAACGCATATCATCCCAATGACTTCGTCTGTGGTACTTTCCAGCTTCACTCCTTTGACCCCAGAGGCATTCCGCCCCATTGGTCGTACTTTACTTTCATTGAATCTGATGGCCTTTCCGGATTTTTTGGCCATAATCATTTCCATAGAACCAGTGGTGAGTTTCGATTCTAGCAATTCATCACCTTCTCTGACATTGATGGCGATAATTCCGTTTGCCCTAGGTCTTGAATATGCTTCTAAAGTCGTTTTCTTGATAATGCCGTTTTTGGTACACATGATGATGAAATTGCTGTTAATATATTCAGCGTCTTTAAGTGTTTTGACGTTTATATACGCTTGGACATTATCTTCTTTGGGTATATTTATCAGGTTTTGTATGGCCCTGCCTTTTGATGCTTTGGACCCTTCCGGAATTTCGTACACCTTCATCCAGAAGCATCTTCCGTGGTCTGTAAAGAATAATAAATAGTTGTGATTGGAAGCAATGAACATGTGTTCAGTAAAGTCCTCATCACGATGGGTAACGCCCCTGTTCCCAACTCCTCCGCGTCCCTGGGTTCTGTATTCTGTGAGTAACGTCCGTTTGATATAGCCCATCTTGGAGATGGTAACCACTACATCGTCATCTGGAATAAGGTCTTCAATATTGATTTCACTGCTGTCAAATTCTATCCTTGTCTTTCTGGCATCGCCAAATTTATCTTTGATTTCAGCTAATTCCTTTTTGATCAGGTCCATTCTCAAACCTTCGTTAGATAAAATATCTTCAAGATAAGCAATAGTCTCCATAATTTCTCGATGTTCCCCGCGGATTTTATCTCTTTCAAGTCCTGTAAGCTTCTGCAGACGCAGATCCAAAATTGCTTTGGCCTGAATTTCTGATAAACCGAAATTGTTCATCAGGCCAAACTTTGCTTCATCAGGTGTTACAGATGCTCTGATTAATTTAATTACCTCATCCAGATTATCAAGTGCAATAAGCAATCCTTCTAAAATATGGGCCTTTTTGCGGGCTTCATTCAACTCGTATTGAGCCCTGCGGACAACAACCTCATGCCGATGTTCAACAAAGTGAACCATAAGACTTTTAAGATTCAGCATTTCCGGCTTGCCCTTAACCAGGGCAATATTGTTCACAGAAAAAGACGTTTGAAGCGGGGTGAATTTATAGAGTTGGTTCAGGACAATGTTGGGAATAGCATCGCGTTTAAGTTCGAATACCAAACGCAATCCATCTCTGCCCGATTCATCTCGTAAATCGGAAATTCCGTCAATGACTTTTTCGTTTATCAGATCAACAGCCTTAACAATTATTTGAGATGGCGTGATCTGATAGGGTACTTCAGTAACAATTATGAATTCACGGCCATTGGGTTGTGTTTCAAAAATAGCTTTTCCCCTTAAAACAATTCTACCGCGGCCTGTCTCGAAAGCATCTTTTACGCCTTCGTAACCATAAATAATTCCACCGGTTGGGAAGTCAGGGGCTTTTACATGGTGCATTAATTCTTCGATGGAAATGTCCCTGTTGTCTATATAAGCCAGGATACCATCTACCACCTCAGTTAAATTGTGCGGCGGCATATTGGTTGCCATACCTACTGCAATTCCGGATGCTCCGTTTACCAATAAGTTTGGAATCTTGGCAGGCATCACTGATGGTTCAGTAAGAGAATCGTCAAAGTTTGGGGTGAAATCAACCGTGTCTTTGTCCAAATCAGTCATCATCTCCTCTGCCATCTTCCGCAATCTGGCTTCTGTGTAACGCATGGCAGCCGGTGGATCTCCATCTATAGACCCGAAGTTTCCCTGACCGTCAACCATCATATACCTGACACTCCATTCCTGGGCCAAACGAACCATGGCGTCGTAAACACTCTGATCGCCATGCGGATGGTATTTTCCCAACACCTCCCCTACTATTCTGGCCGATTTTTTATAAGGACGGTTGCTGGCCAATCCCAGTTCAGTCATGCCATAAAGCACCCGACGATGAACGGGTTTCAAGCCATCTCTAACATCGGGCAAAGCCCTTGAAACGATAACCGACATTGAATAATCAATGTAGGCAGTTTTCATTTCGTCCTCAATGTTTATTGGAATAATTTTCTCGTTTGAATGATCCATTATGGGTTTTTATTGTAAGCGGTAAAAGTAATACCAAAGCCCCGTTTTGTGGCAATTATATTGACGAAAATACCAACAAGTTTTGGACAAGGCGATAATCCCGAAACAATTGCGGGACAGGTATTAACAATTCAGGAATTTGACACATCGACTACGCTCAGTACGAGAGATTTGATAATGGGAGTTTTGGACAGAAGTCTAATTTGAAAATTTGTGAAGTACAAGCCACATACTCATTAAGTCTTGCGAATAGTCTATATCAAGTCTTCTTTAAATTTCTTCTGCGGTTGATGTTTTTCTACTAAGCAAATATCGCTAAACAGCGAAAGAGAATGTGGCTAATCAATCATATGAATCAAATTAATCATAGCTCAAACAGCGAAGGATTAAAGATATTTTCCTTGCAAATGCTGTAAGGGTTTCGTTTGTTTGAAAGCAGATTTACTTTAGGGTTTAAAACAACTAAAATTGAACCTATGAAAAAAACAATTGTCTTATTATTCATGTTTGTTTTTTGCAGTGAAATATTTGGTCAGATTTCCAAAGCTAAACAAGTCAACATTGGTAGTGGGTATTCTGATCCAAGTATCCAAAATCTTTATGAAGATGGCCTCGCTATTGAGTCGGAAATTGGCAATAAGCTTACATTCTACGACCGTAATTTAGTAAATAAAGGAACAGTTGAATATTCTATAGGCAAGCAACCCAAATGGTGGACGCTTTTTTTTATAAGTGATAAATGGGTATCAACCTCATATTATGATTCTTTGTTAGATAATTTTGTCATTGTTTCAGGAAGCAGGGCAAATTCGCACCGGCGAATCAGCCTAATCTCACCTAAAACCAACAAAGTTTCATATGTCCATTTGAAGTATTCAAAGGGGAAAGCGTACATGAAAATTCGCACAAAACTATATAGAGTGGATAAAAACGTCTTTCTAATAACCGTTGTTAAAAAAAACAATACATTAGGAACAGTTGATCTGAAAACGGGGTTAGTAACACCGATACTGTATTCAGAAGCCTGGAATTCACGGAATATTTTAGAATTATGTCGCATCAATTCAAAGTCTCTAGCCGTATATTATTCAGAAACTGTAGATAATATAAAAAGAACGAATATCGCTATATTAGATGACGAAGGGAAGGTTCTAAAAGATAAAATCTTTGAGAATGAGGGCAAAATAATTTCTTCCTTCACTATTTCAGAATTAACCGAGGATCAATTTGCAATTGGGGGAACTTATCGAGAAAAGAATTCACGAATTGAAAGTGGATTCTATTTATCCAAGTATGTTAGATTGGAACAAGAATTTATGAACTATTATGAGTTCAAATCAATAGATGATTTTTACAAATGCCTTCCGGATGGAGATGGGAAAACCAGTAACTATTTTGCCAGAGTCCACCCTGTACAGCAATTGGATGGTCATTTTGTTTTAGCGGCAGATTGTTCATATCAACATCAATATGAATATCAGACTGAAAAAGGAACAAGAACGAGAACAGAATATATACATACACACGCGGTTATTCTGCAAATTGATGAATCCGGTGAAATTGAAAATGAGTTTTGCATTCCAATAAAATCTCAACCACACAGTAATGCTCCAGGTCTAATTATTACTCAAGTCAAACTCGGGAAAAAGATCGTATATAGCCAAATCTCTGAAAAGCTATTTTCAAATTCTTTTTCTGATAATGAATTAAAAGAGAATGATGTAATTCTATTGCCAAAAAATATTCCAACGGAGTCATCAGATGGCACTACAATATTTCAACCTTGGTATGGCCTATATTATTATTCTGTCTTAAATATAGATACAGGTAAAAAGAAAGGCCTTTTGAGATTCAAAGTTTATGATTTTGAACTTGTCAAATACAGTATTGACTTTGATGAATAAAATCCAAGCTATTAGTCACTTTCACTTCTTCTTTTTCACTTTCGATCCTCGATTTGAACTCGTTCAGGCTTCTTTCGTTGGCGGCCATTTTCTCTCTGGACGCTA
>JAGVMN010000027.1 GCA_020053795.1 Bacteroidia bacterium
GAATTGGACAAACAGTTTCTCCTGATATTGCTTCCGTCCTTGCATGTAACAAAGCTCGATATGGCATCCCTCTTTTACCCCTTTTTCTTTTCCACTTATACACTTACTTTTGAATCTGTGATTTTGGATGAACTGTTGTGCAACAGGCACAAGTGGTTTGGCGTAATGGCGGCATTCTCGTTTATTCAAATTTCCTTGATAAACTGATGATGGGCCTGCCATTCCCTGTTAACATCACGAACCGATGTGTTATGTTTTTAATAGTTCTATCGGTTTCTGCTGTATGATCAACAGCGAAACCATCAGCCTGATCGGTAAGTCCGGATGCCCGGAATCGTTGTGATTATGAACCGAAAGCACTTTATCGAAGTAAGCCCGGTCAGTTGCCATTGAGAGTCGGTAGATCGGGTGATTACTTTGAAACTGATCTGCCAATTCCGGCATCAAAAAATTCAGTTGTCCGGTATTTTGATGTTTCGTTAATCGTCTCTATTTGCAGGTTTTTCTCAAGATTCCACCAATCTTTGCAATCCGTTAAGCACATTCATTCAACCAAGTCCCAACTTGTCATTAGTCTTGTGAGTTTTTGAGGGTTGACTATTTTAGATGTTTACAACTTCATAAACTTCGGATCAAACTCATTCAGTAATTTGAACTGCATAATGGCAGCAATTGAGGTGGCCTTTCTTTTTGCTAATTCAGCTGTTTCGCCTTTAAAATGTTTGTTGACCGACAGAACCCATAGTCTTTTCCAGCGATCAAAATGCTCTTTTCCGAAATGAGCTGTGTTGTGTAAGCGGGTGTGAACTTCCATTGGGTTGCCGGAATAACCACCACTCATAAACAATACATTTTCCCAGAAATCATACATTTTCGGCAGATGTCTTTCCCAATTTACCTTAAAGGTTTCAGTGAACAAAAGACCGATGACCGGATCATCGACAACCCGTTTGTAAAAGGCGTCAACCAACAGTTTAATATCCTCCTTGTTACTGATGTCTTTTTTGGTTGTGTCCATAGCTATAAATCTTTACTTTTAAATCTGCGGAGTGATATCCATGCCGGCACAAATGCCCAAATTAACATGGCCGAAAGGGTCACTCCGAAACCCCATGTCGTACCAAAAAAATCTTTAAGCACCGCACCGGTATAACCCATCAGTGCCGAAATATCGAGTTTTAATAAAATCATTATTCGGGCCAAATCAATGGGATTCAATGCCGTGAAAAGGATCATAGGGCGTTCCATCGGAAAGTCAGAGAACTGGAACAAAGTAAATAGGACGATACCGTCATAGATAATGGTAAAATAAAACCAGAGTAATATAGCAAGTCCAATTCCTTTGGCTTTGTCACGTGTGCTTACTGACGCCAACATGGCCAATGAAACAAATATACAGGTAAGTATTAGGCCTGCAACTATGAGTGCAATGCCTGTTTGTGAATTGCCAAAAAACAGTACCGGCAACCCTACACCGACAAAAAATGCAATGCACAAAGAAGACATGAGTCCCGCCAATATGCTGGTCCAGATGTTTGATCTTTTGATGGGCTGGGTTACGAGCAATTCGATGAACTCCGTAGAGTTGTAAACATAGATGGTTGAAAAAAGCAGACTCACCATCGGGACAATTATCAAAATGAGGTTTAGTAAACTGATGGTTCCCCTTGATGGATTGTCGTCCAAACTAAAAACGCTTAATGAAACAATGAGCAATAACAACGTATAGCCTAACACCATCTTGTTTCTCAGAATATCAATCATCACATATTTAACCATTTTGTTCATTTCTGTGGCTTAGCTGTTTCTCATAACATTAGCGATAGCTTTTGCAAGATTCTCTTCTCCTGTATCGGCTTTCAATTGTTTTAGAGATTTATTGAATTGAATCATGCCATCCTGCATATAAATGACTTCACTCACAATGTCATCCAGATCGCTGAGTATATGAGAGGTGATGAGTATGAGTTTGCCTTTTGTTTTTTCCTTTCTTATTTTCTCTTTGAGAATTTCGGTGGCCAACGGATCAAGCCCGGCCGTTGGTTCATCGAGAATCAGCACATCGGGATTGAAAAGAAAAGCCAGTGAGGCACTCACTTTCTGACGGGTTCCACCCGATAATGTCCGCATCCGTTTGCCCATGATCTCCGGAATTTCGAACAATTCGAGGAGTTCTTCATCATAGGATATGTGTTCGCTCTTTCTGATGTCTTTCATCATCCGAAAGAGTTGAGCAATAGTCATGTTTTGCGGGTATTGACCGATTTGGGGCATATAACCGATGGTTCTCCTGTAATTCCAATTGTTACGGATGTCTTTATTGTCAAAGAGGATGGTTCCGCTGTCGGGCACAACCATTCCCAATATACTTTTGATAAAGGTTGTTTTGCCCGATCCGTTGGGGCCAATCAACGAAATGCTCTGTCCCTGTTCGCACTCAACAGAAATCTTATCGAGGGCAATCAGTTTCCCGAATCTCTTTGTCACTTTTTCTGCCCTGATCATAATTTTAGGGGTTTCATTATAGGGGCATCATCCTTCAGATTTTCAGGTGTAAAGCCCGGAATGACCTTTTCTGCCTGGTCCAACAGGTCAACCATTACACTTCTGAATAACATCAGGGCAGTAGGGTTATTTTCTACTATTCTTGAATACATGCTGACCGGCCTGTGCGGAATATCCCCGATGCCATTGCGGTTCAGGTCATATCCGGTATAATGGCTCCAGTAGTTCTTGCTGATTTTATTCATCACCAGATCGCCATTAGTTGCTACTTCGAAAGAATTGTCCAGGAAATTATTTCCGGTAATCGTGTTGTCATAGCAACTGGCCTGAATTTTTATAGCCCATCCATTTGATGAAAACTCGTTTCGTTCCATTATAATTCTATTGCTGCCTTCAAGATAAACCCCAATTGTATTTTTGCTGAATTTATTGCCCTGTATATGGCTGTCGGAGATATCTTTAAGCAACAAGCCATAAGATGAACTGCCCCAATTATCAATAAAATGGTTATTGAACATTTTCACCTCCTTTGAATACATCACCGCCACCCCTGCTTCATTGTTTCTAAAGGTATTGTTCAGATAGGTATCGTTATGCGAAAACATGAAATGCAATCCATATCGAATGTTTTTGGAGCTGACGTTTCCCTGAACGAGAGAGGCAGCAACAAACTCGAAATAAATCCCATCGCGGTGTCCGCTTATTTTGTTGTTGATAATTTTAAGACTGTCACTTTTCCAACAGTGGATACCATTGGCAGAAAGCACTTCACCCGAAGCGTCTGATTCGATGATGTTTCCTGAGATGGTACAAAGTGAAGAACGCTGACAGTAAATTGCGAAAAAGTTTCTTTTCAACCGGCAATTTTTGATTCTGACATTTCTGGTATTGAGTATTCGGATAGCCGCAATATCGAGATAACCGGAATACCCCGAATTTTGAAAGATTAAACCCGCAATCAAAGTGCCTGCTCCCGTTATAGTCAAAAGTTCTCCTTTTTGTTTTCCATCAATAACGGGAAATTGAACCCCTATGACAACTAATTTTTTGGAAATTTTAAGGTCGGTTTCATAAAAGGTTCCCGGGCTAATGAATATGGTGTCTCCATTTGCTGCCTTATCAAAAGCGGATTGTAGAACGGTTTTGCCTACTTCCGGTTTAACACTCCATGAACGTGCGAATGCCAAGGTCGAGAACCCGAAAATCAGAGGGACTAAAATTCTGAACTTCACTTTAGGGCGTTTTAATGTCTTGCCAACGCAACATTTCTCCGGGATACTTTTTCTGATGATCTTCTGCCTCTACTTTTGATGAGAAGGCGGCCAGTTCGCTGTTCATAGGTGTTCGGAGTCGGTCACTTCTTAAAATGAATGCCTCTTCTGATTTTATAAAATGCCTTGGTTTAATAAAATCAATCAGATAACGACAGGCTATTTCCTGACCTTTGACCTTGTCGGAATTCGAAAATGCCAACAGGCAACTGATATCATCGAATTTGAAAACTTTTCCTTTGACTGTTTCAATTTCACAACCAAAGCGGATATCGGTGATGGTCATTTTGCAAAATGCACAAGCATCGGCTCCATATTTAATTGGAACCGGCCCATTGTTGCACGCCTGTACACCTACTATGCCAAGCAATGTGATAACAGTATAGAGTTTGGATTTTTTCTTTTGATCAGATTTTGATTTTTTCATTTCAAATATTCCGAGAAACAAAACTACGGCTGCCGTAACAATAAAAATCCATCCGCCTTTGTCTGGGATTGAGAATGCACCAAAATTAAGAAGTTGTTTGAACCCAATCAGGGGTGGTTGATAAGACATGCCCGGAACCTGTATGGCCGCTTTTGGGTCGAGGTTGTGTCCGTAGTCATATTCCCATCTCCAAAAATCTATAAATGCCAAAATGGAAAAAACAAGGAACAGAATTAGCCAAGTATAAAGCAATGAACGCCTGTTGATCAAAACAAATAAAACACCCAGACCTGCGAAAAAAATAAAGATATACGGCAGAATAGTGAACTCAATAAAATCGTCAGCATGTAATGTTCTCATGCCTATATAATGATTCAGCCCGTTGACAACATCAACATCGCCTGCCAGTTTATCGGCATATATCTGGAGTACCAGTCCTTCAGGATATTGTGGTGCATCAAGCTCTATACGCCAAATCGGTAAATATAAAACCGCCAACAAGGCTAATGATGCGATAAGAAAAAGAATTCTGGAAACGAACGACAATTTCATGACAAGTACTATTTTATAAAATAAAAAAGCGGTTTGAATTCTCAGTTTGCTTCATTCCGGCCTGACTTATCAGAAAAAATCGGAACAAACAAATGGGGCCTCAAACCGCTTTGAGAATTGTTATTTTTCTTTTTTCAATTTAGTTAACCTTGCCTAAAGAAAATGAAAGGGGAACATTGCTTCCGGCAGGCGAAACCCTTAAATAACCCGACATTTCCTGATGAAGAGCACTGCAAAAGTCGGTGCAATAGAATGGCCACATGCCGGCTTTTTCAGCAGTCCATTTAAGTGTCTGAGTCTCCCCGGGCATAATCAGCAATTCTGCTGTTTTAGCTCCTTTTATGGCAAAACCATGCGGTACATCCCAGTCCTGTTCCAGATTAGTAATGTGGAAATACACCTCATCACCCACTTTGATACCCTCAATGTTGTCAGGTGAGAAATGTGAACGGATCATGGTCATATAGACATGCACTTTATTCCCATCTCTTACAACTTTGCTTTCTTTTTCCCCTTTGGTTACATAGGGGTGCTTGTTGTCTTCAATTTTGAATATTTTGAGTGAGTTGGGTTTGACCAAATCTGCAGAAAGAGCCTGTGCATAGTGCGGTTCACCTATGGTTGGAAAATCCAGAATCAACTGCATTTTTTCGCCAGAAATATCATACAATTGAGCACTTTGTGCAAGCTCTGGTCCAGTGGGTAAATATCGGTCTTTGGTAATTTTGTTATAGGCAATCAGGTATTTGGCATTTGGTTTTTTACTGTCGCCACCCGGTACACAAAGGTGACCGATCGAATAAAATGTAGGAACTCTGTCTAAAACTTGTAAGTCCTTAATATTCCATTTAACGACTTCTGAAGACACAAAGAAAGAGGTGTAAGCGTTGCCTTTCCCGTCAAATTCTGTATGTAAAGGTCCTAATCCTGGTTTCTTAACTTCCCCGTGCAACACAGACTCATATTTCAAAACGGGAATACCTCCGAACTCACCATCAATGGCTTTATCAGAAATGGCTTTAAGCATTTTGGTAAAAGAGAAAACGGGAATCAAGGCGGCCAGTTTACCACTTCCTACTATATATTCACCAGTTGGGTCAACATCGCAACCATGAGGAGATTTAGGGCAAGGCATGAAATAACAGATATCTTTAAGCACTGCAGGGTCAAGAGTAAGTACAGAGGTCAGAATTTCGGAAGTGGCACTGTGCGTAATATCGCTATAAACGTTATGGGCATATTTCACATTGGTGGTTTGGGTTCCTTTGCCTGCGGCAATGTATTCCTCAGCTTTTTTCCAGTTGACGGCCAGGACAAAGTCTTTGTCTCTTTGCGAAGCGTTTACTTCGAGAAGCGAATTGGCTTGTTCGGAATTGTAGCAGCTGAAGAAGAACCATCCATGACTTGGGCCTTTTCCGGCATGGCTCAGGTCAAAATTGACACCTGGCAATTGAAGTTGAAACGCTATGTTCATGGCACCCGTTGCTTTATCTACCTTAATAAAGCTGATCGTTCCTTTGAAATTTTCTTTATAGGATGAAATAGGTACATCACTGTTGCCTTCTACCGGAACGCTGAATCTCGTGCCTGCAACCACATACTCTGTATTTTGAGTTATAAAAGGAGAAGAGTGGTTACCACCGCTATTAGGTAATTCAATAATTTCTGCTGTTCGAAATGTCTTCAAATCAATACGTGCCACTCTCGGGGTATTATTTCCATTGATAAAACACCACCTGCCATCAACCTCACCATCAGTTTGAGAAAGCTCAGGGTGGTGAGAATCATCCCAAGGGACAAAGCCATGTGAGGTCATCAACATGGGCTTGGTTTCTTCGCTGTAACCGTAACCCTTTTCTGGGTCAACCGAAAAAACAGGGATTACCCTTAGCAGCCTTCCCGAAGGCAAACCATAGGTAGCCAGCTGACCACTAAATCCGCCTGAAACAAAGTTGTAAAATTCATCGTGTTTCCCCGGTGGGACATAAGATTTAGATGCGGCATCGCCGCTCAGTGCTGTTCCGACGTTTTTTGGCCGGCAGCCGATAAAAAATGCAACGGATGCTATCAGCATCAGCGGCAGTAAGTTTTTGATTCTGGATTTCATTTTATTGTTTTTTAAAGTGGATGATTATTTGACGCCGTCATTCTTTCGCATGAATTCCAAAACATTTCTGGCATCATCATCGGTCAGACTTTGATTCGGCATTCTTACGAGACATATTTCCAACTGGGCCTGGGCTGCAGGATCTTTATCGAGCATTTCTTCTGTATTGGTAGCAAAATTCATAATCCATGCAGGTCTGCGTCTAGTGGTGACACCCTTCCAACCCGGTCCGACAAGCTTTTCTTCATTGAGTTTGTGGCAGGCTGCACATTTGACGTCGTAAATTATTTGGCCGGCATCTGCCATTGTTATATCGAGGGCAACAGGTAATTCGACATTCTTAAATTTACCGACACCATCAGGTGAAGCTTCTTTTGCCTGGTCAATCATCGATTGCGTTTCGCTTGAACTGTTTTGATTTCCTTGATTGTCTCCCGTTTGTGAGCAGGAGTTTAGAATAAAGACTAAAGTGAAAATGGTGAGGATTTTTTTCATAAGACCGGTAAAATTTTTTCACTGCAATATTAGACCTATGACTTATATATATAGTATGATTTATGTCATAAATTCGAAATGAGATAACTCTGTACAGTAATTGAAAACTGCCATTAATATTGAACTTTCTTTATGGTTTAACATTATTAGCCAATGAAAAATTCTTTGGAGATAGAACAAGAGGGCCATTTTTGTAGCCTTTTCGTAAAAAACTTTTTGCTTTTTCATTAAAAAATGATTGATCAGGATTTGCTAATAACATGGGGTGCCACCCATAAAAAGATTAGAAGAAAGCAAATCATTTTCTATGAAGACGATCCTGCCATTTATTTCCATCAGATATTGACTGGCAGAGTAAAAATGATCAACACTGTGGATCAGTCAAAAGAAATTATTCAGGGTTTTTATTATGAGGGAGATAGTTTTGGTGAGCCTCCTTTGTTTTATAATGGGCTTTATCCGGCAACAGCATTGGCAACCATAGATACAATTATGCTTAGACTTCCCAAAGAATCGTTTATTGCATTAATGTCTGAGCATAAAGAGTTGGCAATGAAGTTCGTTGTTTTGTTTGCCAATCGTTTAAGAAGAAAATCACTTCAATTAAAGAATATTGCGTGCAATGAAACGGAGGCCAAAATTTGTCAGGTGTTAGTGGATTATAAAGTGCAATTGAAGAGGACAGAAAAACTAAAGTCGAGAATTGATCTCACAAGGCAGGAAATTGCTGATATGACAGGCTTAAGAGTGGAGACCGTTATTAGAAGCATTAAAAAAATGGAAGGACAGGGGACTCTGAGCATTGTTAACAGCAAGATATTTTATTAATGGAAGAAACAACTTATAGGAATTGGTCACTGTTAAGTTTAGCCAATTTATGCATGGTGGCCCTGTTGGGAGCATTAATGCGTTATAAAATCGCTTTTTCATTTCCTATTTTAGATCACAGGCAAACCATGCACGGACATTCGCACTTTGCATTTTCAGGATGGGTCAGTCTGGCGATATTCATAGCCTTCGTATTTTACCTGTTTCCAAAATCCCCGTCGTATGACAAAGTCTATAAATTACAATTCTGGCTGTTTCTTTTGAGTGCATTCGGGATGCTGTTGTCATTCCCATTTCAGGGTTATGGACCGGTTTCAATAGCATTTTCCACCCTTTCAATTCTCGTTTCTTTTTGGTTTTCAATTAGCATTTTCAAGGACATTAAGGGAAAGCTGTTTACCGATTTGTCTGTTCTGACCGGCGTTTTTGCCCTGATTTTTTATGTGTTATCTGCTGCGGGCCCTGTCATGCTGAGTTACCTGATGATTGCCAAACAGGCCGGAACCAATTGGTATCTGGCAAGTGTTTATTTGTACCTGCATTTCAACTATAACGGCTGGTTTTTGTTCGGCATATTGGCTTTATTCATCAATCAATTAGAAAGAATGGGTATTGATTTCAATCAAAGGCGGGTAAAAACAGCTGTCATATTATTAGCTATTTCATGTATCCCGGCTTTTTTCCTATCTGTTTTGTGGATGCAACCGCCATTGTTAATAAGGGTTATTGCCATAGCTGCCGATATACTTCAATTTGTGGCTTTCTTACAACTCATGGTTTCTTTTAAAATAATTACGAGAAATGCAAAACTATTTATGAGGCCCGTAAGATGGTTGTGGGGATTGTCGGCTACTGCATTGAGTATAAAATTTTTGCTTCAACTATTGTCGGCCATACCATCTCTTGAGAAATATGCATTTGCTTACAGACCTATTGTTATTGGTTATATTCATTTGGTTTTGTTGGGTTTTGTCACGCTGTTTCTTATTGGCTTTTTTATTCAAAGTGGAGCTTTTAAAGTAGAAAAAAGATGGCCTTTGATTGGATTAATTCTTTTTGTTTTTGGGGTTTTACTCAACGAAATATTGCTGATGATACAGGGAATTCTTTCCATTTCGTACCAGCATGTTCACTGGGCAAATCCGACTCTTTTTGTGGTGTCTTTGATCATGTTGTCGGGTTTGTTGCTTTTGGTAGATGGGCAACGACAGGGGGATAGTCGAGCACAAGAAAAGTAATTGTTGAAAAGTTGTGGGTAAAAATACCCCCCTGTATCTTTTTATCGAAGTTTGCTTAAGAATTCGAATGAATTGTGGTCTTAAATTATATATAATGAAGTTAGAAAAAATTATTCTGCCAACACTGTTGGTCGTATTTGTAGCATGGCAAAGTGACGAAATTAATCGAGAGGAAAAAATTGCTACAACAAGTTATGGATTTGATCTTCCACCTTCTAACATAAGTTATTCTAATATCTCACTCTATCAGGGACATCTTAGGTTTAGTTCACATCAGGATGTTATCGAAACTATAGACGATTTAGAAATACAGTACAATTCATGGAACGATAGTTTTTTGAATTATTATCAGGGAATTGGAGAAGATTCTTTAGATGCAATTGAAGATTCCATCCAATTTGATGATGAGTATCCGGCAGTTGTTTTCGAAAATTATTATGGATTTACGTCGCTTAGAAAGGTTTTGCATGACTCCGAGGAATGGTATTCTGAAAATGATACCTTTGAATTGGGTATTGATCCTGACGAGCATTTTATTATGGATGATGAATATCGAACAGTTCTTAATGCAAAGGCCCAGCTAATTGTTGGCGATACTGTTTTTAAACTCTATGATGACATGTATATTTCAGTGCATAGTGGTGGAACTTTAGATTCAAGTTTAGCTGTAGTTGGTCAAATTAATAGTGGCGAGTTAAACATTTACACATTAAGCGGGCCTCAAAAACAAACTCTTGGAATTATTATTTATTCTTGGGGAACGCCGAATCCACCTGTAGGTTGTACTCCAGAATCTATGAAAAAGGCGAAAGGTAAGGAGACAGACGGAACTCGCAGAATTAAATGGCGTTTAAGAATTAGCAATTACGCTTGGGGGAAGAATGCCGTGGCAAAAATTAAAAACCAAAAGAAAAAGAAAAACAGATGGAAAAAATATAGAACAGATTGTTCTGTAAGATGCTGGGGGGCTATGGTTGATACTTTTTGTGTAGATCATGTATTTGATAACACGGAATCTAAAAAAAGAAGAAAACTCAAATCCGTGGGAGTTTATAATGGATATGCAGCATCTTTGCCGGGTAAAGTGAAGGGAGACTTCAATGGAGCTGGTGGAATTCAAAAGAGTCATACCGTAGTCTGGTGAAGAATCATTCATTGGTTCCAAATATGTTAAGAATGATTATTTTATTCCTGACTTGTTTTTGTTTGTCTGTTTGCCAAGCCAATAATGATTCGATCCTTCCCAAAAGAGACTTATCAGTTTCAATTTATTCATTAGCTTATCAGTCTATAAAAATAACGCCTATTGGTAATGATAATTTGTTAAAATCAGGTATTTCCCCAACTGCTAAAATTGAGTTTGCATATAGACAAAGGCTTTATCAAACTTATTATTTCGATGCTGCTCTTGGATTATCAATAGTTCCAGTTTTTTTTAAATACGAAATCCAATTAAACCCAGATCATCCGCTTTACACATATAACAATATCAAAACTGTTGAGGACAAAAGCTATTACCTGGAAAATATGGTGTTAAATGCGGGCTTCCATGTTTCGAAACAAACTAAAATTCGAAACAATGTATTCCTGAACAATGTGATTGGAATTGATCTTAATTTCTTCCCAACTTTTTTTGTAGGATATAGCAATTACTATGACTTACACGGACAAGTCAAAGACAGTTCATACAAAATTTTTGAATTAAATTTGAACGACCCGATTGAACAGGGACAGGCTATAGCTTATGGTTTGTTAAGTTATTCAGCTAAAATCGGCATAACCAAATACAATAGAAAGCAGAATAGTTGGGAGATCAATTTAATGTGCAATTACCAACCAAATATTATTGGAAAGGGAACTTACGAATTCATTATGGGTAATGAAAAAAAACGAGGGGTAGTTAAATGGAGAAACAACTACATTGGTCTGCAATTTATCAAAAGATGGGCGACAAATTGAACGATTCGTTTTTTGTCTTGGCATTTATTCTATAATTCGATTTATGAATACGTTATCAATGTTAGATAACTATTAATTACTCAATTTTCAGCACTAAATAATGTCGAGTTGTTAATAGTGGGCTTAATGTAGAATTAATGTTTTGGCTTTAATTTCCAAGCCCTGCATTATTTTCGCCATCTATGGAAGCCGCCCGCAGCAAAGCCTATATCCAAATGCATATTGCCATTTTCCTGTTTGGGCTCACCGCCATATTGGGCAAGCTCATTGTACTTGGTGAAAGTCCCCTTGTATGGCATCGACTTTGGATTAGTGTTGCTGGTCTAATCCTAATTCCGGGTACCATTAATAGTATCAGAAAGATGAGCCCTGCAGATTTGCTTCGTTTTTCAGGCATTGGTTGTTTGGTCATCATTCACTGGCTGACCTTTTACGGTTCCATCAAAATGGGGAATAGTGCATCTATAACTCTGGCAACGTTTTCTACCACCACCATATATACTGCCTTTCTCGAACCTATGATCATGAAAACGCGTTTCAATAAGATTGAAATTTTGCTGGGCCTTTTTGTAATAGTGGGAATTGGATTCGTAGCTCAGGTCGGGTCCTTTTATTATCCGGCTATCGTCGTGGGTTTGATTTCAGCTTTTTTTGCAGCACTTTTTTCGGTGTTGAACAAGAAATATATCGGCTCACAGAATAGCCTGTCGGTAACAGTGGTTGAACTCGGAACCGGTTGGGTATTTCTCAATCTTGTCATATTTTTTGTATTGGGCAACTGGGATTGGAATACCATGCAACCAAGCCCGAACGATTGGATTTACCTCATCCTTCTTGGACTGCTTTGCACCAGTCTGGCTTTTGTCTTGTCGCTCGAATCATTGAAACATTTGAGTGCCTATATCGCCAACTTGTCTATAAACCTCGAACCTGTTTACGGAATCATACTGGCCATTGTTCTGCTGAATGAAGACAAACAACTGAACTTGAAATTCTACCTTGGAACCGTTATTATTCTGGCCGCCGTTTTATGTCATCCCCTGATTGTGAAATGGGACGAACGCCGCAAAGCGGTTTCTGCTTAAATTTGCGAACCCTATGACGGAACCCAAAAGATATACCATCACCGCTGCATTGCCTTATGCCAACGGGCCTTTGCACATAGGTCATTTAGCAGGATGCTTTTTGCCTGCTGATATTTATGTGCGTTATCTGAGGGCAAAGGGACAGGAAGTTATTTTCGTTTGCGGCACCGATGAACACGGAGTTCCCATCACCATCAAAGCGAAAAGTGAAGGTAAAACACCGCAGGAAGTTGTGGATTTTTATCACAGGCAAATGGCTGATGCCTTTAAAACATTTGGTATTTCGTTCGATATATTTTCGAGAACAAGCAATAAAGTTCACCACGAAACGGCATCCGACTTTTTCAAAGTGCTTTACGACAAAGGTGTTTTCAAAGAAGACATTACAGAACAATATTACGACGAAGATGCCAAACAGTTTCTGGCCGATCGCTACATCACAGGCACCTGTCCGCGATGTTCGTTTGATAAGGCCTATGGCGATCAATGCGAAAATTGTGGCAGTACTTTAAACCCATCAGACCTTATCAACCCCAGGTCAACCCTGTCCGGAAACAAACCCGTTTTGCGGGAAACCAAAAACTGGTATTTGCCCCTCGACAAAATTCAGGCTGAATTTCTGAATGACTTTATTGAAAGCAAAAAACATTGGCGATCTACCGTCTATGGTCAGTGCAAAAGCTGGCTGAACGAAGGACTAAAACCCAGAGCCATGACCCGAGATCTGGATTGGGGCGTTCCGGTTCCGATTACCGAAGCCGTTGGAAAGGTGCTGTATGTTTGGTTCGATGCTCCCATTGGTTATATCAGTGCCACCAAGGAATTGAAAAGAGCCGATTGGGAAAAGTGGTGGATGGACGAAGAAACCAAGTTGGTGCATTTCATCGGCAAGGATAATATCGTTTTTCACTGCATCATCTTTCCGGCCATGATGCATGAATATGGCGGCTACATCATGCCGACGGATGTTCCGGCCAACGAGTTTTTAAATCTGGAAGGACAAAAAATTTCGACCAGCCGCAATCATGCCATTTGGCTGCACGAGTATCTCGCCGATTTCCCAGACAGACAGGATGAACTGCGATATGTGCTAAGCTCTATTGCCCCCGAAACCAAAGACTCTGATTTCACATGGAAAGATTATCAGGCAAGGGTGAACAACGAACTCGGAGCTATCCTCGGAAATCTGGTGAACAGGATTTTGGTTTTAAGTCAAAAGTATTTTAACGGGATCGTTCAGCCACATGCTGACTATAAGAGAGACCCGCGTTTTGATTGGAAGGAACTCGAGCGAACAATCAACATCATCGAACAACTGACCGAGAATTATCAGTTCCGTGAAGCACAGAACGAGTTGATGAACATAGCCAGAATGGGAAACAAACTTTTGGCCGAAACAGAGCCCTGGCACTTAATAAAAACGGATGAAAAGGCGGTTGGAGAAATTTTGAACCTGAGTCTGCAATTGCTCATGCAGTTTGCCAAAACCGCAGAACCTTTTTTGCCGAACACTGCAGCAAGAATACTCAAAATGTTAAACGCGGAAGCTTTGGATGAATTACCCGCCAATCATCAATTGGGCGAGCCGGCCATTCTTTTCAAAAAAATAGAAGATGAAGAAATTGACAAGCAATTGAAAAAACTGAATTCTTCGAAAGAAGCCCCACCGCATGCAAGTCTTGTACCCCAAAAAGAAGAAATTACTTATGAGGATTTTGCGAGAATGGACATCAGGGTCGGTACGATTCTCGAAGCCGTGAAGGTACCCAAAGCCGATAAACTACTGCAACTGACCATTGACACCGGCCTCGACAAACGCACCGTCGTCAGCGGCATTGCTGAATATTTCAACCCAAACCTAATTGTTGGCAAACAGGTTTGTATTTTGGCTAATCTGGCTCCCAGAAAGCTCAGGGGCATTGTATCTCAGGGCATGATACTGATGGCCGAAACACCCGACGGGAATCTGGAATTTGTCAGTCCCGTTGCGGCCATTCTTGCGGGTGCCATCGTGAAATAGGTTTATTAAGTTTCATGTCTCATATTCCAAGCTCCAAATCTCAAGGAAAAAACAAATGTTTCATCATCCATCATCTTTAGAGCTTGAAACTTGTGGCTTGGAATTTGAGTTTCTGGGCCATTAATCTGAAAAAGGCCTTAAATTTGTACCCCTCCGGCCTCGTAGTTCAATGGATAGAATAGAAGTTTCCTAAACTTTTGATATGAGTTCGATTCTCGTCGAGGCTACCTGGGTTGAAAGGCTGTGGTTAACCGCAGCCTTTTCAATTAACACCTCATCGTAACTATCTGACAATAAATAAATTGACGCAATAAAAGAGTTGATACTTATGGTTCTAAATTGACCCTTTCCAAGCTACTTCTTCGAAACGATCGGATTAATGATTTCGAATCAACGAAATGGGCAGACAAAATATTTTCGACCCGATTGAGTTTTTTAAACATAACCTTCGACATGGGTTCTTATATAGGTGGCTCGAAACACGATAGTCTGGTGGACTCGGTTTTCACTTATGTGCCGGTGTATTTTTTGAGCCATTTTTCGGCGTCTGATTTTATGATCCGTGATAGAATTGGTATAGAAACTCATGACATGACCTTTGAGCAATTGAAGCAATACGTTGATCAAAAATCAACTCTCCACCAGAAACAAATTTTGCAAAAGAAGCGATAGTTCTGAATTTTAAAGCAATCCAGAATATCAGATCTGCCGGATTTAATCCGATAGCCTGGACCTGATGTATCTATGGTTCCAAATCTTTTGCAGGACATCAGGAACAGTTTTATTCTCAAACCTCCAAAACCTTTTCTATCGCATGATCATAAATCTCCATGTATGACTTCACAGTACCAAAGTCAGCATCGTTCACAAATATCTCGTGCCCTTCTACAAAACCCAGCTTTTCGCAATGAACATGGTTTTCATTCAGAAAAGAAAGTACAGATTTTTCATTTTCAGGATCAACCGTAATGGCCACCCGGCACTGTGATTCACCAAAGAGAAAAGCATCCTTGCGTGTCATAATCCCGGTGTGAATATCGAACCCAAAGCCTGAACTCATGGCAGATTCCAAAAGCGTTATGAAAAGACCTCCTTCTGAAACATCGTGGCAGGATTTAACCAAACCTTTTCGAATGAGGCTTGTAACTGATTGCTGGACTTTGTACTCCACTTCCAAATCGAACCACGGACAAGGAGAATCTTTTACCTTGTGATACCTCAACAGATACTGTGAACTGCCGATGTCCTCATGAGAAGGGCCAATGAGAATAATAACGTCACCAAGGTTTTTGAAAGCGATAGTGGTGATGTGTGATTTTTCCTCCACAATTCCTATCATTCCGATGGTCGGTGTTGGAAAAATTGCAGTTCCATCGCCACTTTGATTGTAGAAACTGACATTGCCACCGGTGACCGGTGTTTGAAATTTCTCACAGGCTGTTTTCATGCCTTTGATACAATGCACAAACTGCCAGTAAACACCCTTATCGTATGGGTTGCCAAAGTTGAGACAATTGGTAATTGCCGAAGGGACGCCACCAGCACAGACAATATTTCTGGCTGCCTCGGCAACCGCGATTGCTGTTCCTTTTTCGGGGTCGGCATAAATGTATCGGGAATTGCAATCTACTGTAAGTGCCAAAGACTTTTTGCTTCCTTTGATTCTCACGATAGCTGCATCCGAGACCTGATTGGTGCTTTGATTGACAGTTCCCACCATAGAATCATATTGTCTGAAAATCCACTTTTTGGATGCAATATTTGGAAGACCGGCTAAAAGTCTTGCTACCTTGTTTAAATGGCGTGGCTCTTCAATATCTGATAAATCGAAAGAGGCGATGTTTTTGATATAAGCTGGCTCCTCATATAACCTTTCGTAAACAGGCGTTCCTCCGCCAAGAGCCAGAGAAACGGCTGGCAAATCGGCCTCTAAAATATCATTCATATAATACTGAACCCTGCCGCTGTCCGTCACCTCACCTATATTGGCGAATAACAAATCCCAACGATTAAATATCCTTTCAACATCTTGTTCATGACCTTTTTTGACAACCACGAGCATACGCTCCTGAGATTCTGAAAGAAGGATTTCCCAGGCCTTCATATTCTCCTGCCTGAGAGGGACTTTATCCAGATGTATTTTCATTCCGGTACCGCTCTTGGCACTCATTTCTGACGTGGAGCATGTGATACCCGCAGCACCCATGTCCTGCATCCCAACGACTGCCCCGGTCTCAATAATTTCCATGCTCGCTTCCAGAATCAATTTCTCCCAAAACGGATCTCCGACTTGCACGGCAGGGAGGTCCTGCATGGAATTTTCCGAAATATCTTTTGAGGCAAAGGCAGCCCCATGGATACCATCTTTCCCTGTCCGACTGCCAAAGATGTAAACCGGATTTCCAATTCCTTCGGCCACTGCCGATACGGTTTTCCCGACCTCTACCAAACCCACACTCATGGCATTAACCAAAATATTGGTCTCGTAACAATCATCGAAATACACCTCTCCTCCGACTGTAGGTATCCCAAAGGCATTGCCGTAATCCCCGATCCCTTTTACCACGCCTTTCAGCAACCACTTGGTTCTGTCTGTTTTTAAATTTCCAAAACGCAAAGAATTGAGTTGGGCTATGGGTCTTGCTCCCATGGAAAATATATCTCGGTTAATGCCGCCAACTCCGGTTGCCGCTCCCTGATAAGGTTCGATTGCAGAAGGGTGATTATGCGATTCAATTTTAAAACAGCAAGCCAAACCATCTCCAATATCCACCAATCCGGCATTCTCCTCCCCGGCTTCTACCAACATCATAGGTCCTTGTTTTGGCAACGTTTTTAGCCACATAATCGAGTTTTTGTATGAGCAATGCTCACTCCACATTACTGCATAAATGCTCAGTTCGGTAAAGTTGGGTACTCTGCCGAGTATCTCACAAATCTTGTCA
Organism: Bacteroidia bacterium; assembly: GCA_020053795.1. Classification (GTDB taxonomy): domain Bacteria; phylum Bacteroidota; class Bacteroidia; order NS11-12g; family UBA9320; genus JAGVMN01. The sequence goes on from JAGVMN010000027.1 coordinate 17,433, forward strand.
AACTCTTCAGGGAGCAGTCCCAGTTGAACAGCTGTTTCAACGGTTGTCAATTGCATGGTTTTAAAAATTAAATTAAACTTTGGGCTGCGAATTTAGAAAGATCGGTACCAAATCTTTAGAGAAAGAAGCAAATTCGTGGCAATAAAGAGATTAGTATCTGGCTAAACTCTGTTTTACCATTTCGGCATAACTGCCCCCAAAAAGATTTGCATGAACCAAAAGCGGATAAAAATTGGCAACCTCTACAGCCTTCTGCCAACCAAAAGGCAAATGCCAGACGGTATTATAGGCATGATAAAAGTTATCAGGGAAGCCGCCAAACAGCTTGCTCATGGCTATATCCATAATCCGGTTTCCAAAATATGAAGCTGGATCAAAAATCACGGCATCTCCGGCAGAGTCACACATATAATTACCATACCAAAAATCTCCATGTAAAAGACTTGGTTTTTCCTCCTCAAAAACTTCGGGTATTCTAATGTATAAACTGTCAAACCTTTCAACGGTTTTTTCATCTATAATACCTTTGTCTCTGGCACTTTTCACCAGCGGAACAAGGCGGTGATTAACGAAAAAATCACTCCATGTGTTACATCCTATATTGTCCTGTTTCAATGTTCCGATGTAATTGTCGGTTACAAAACCATGAAAAGGATAGGTGGTTTGATGCATTTGGGCCAACCCTGCACCGAAATTTTCCCAGAAAGGTTTATCAGGCTCTGCCCGTTCAATCCATTCCAGCAACATGTATGGATACTTCCCCTCTTTGCCAACTGATAATACTTTGGGGACTTTCAGCCCACCTGTTTTGTTTATAAGTTTTAGACTCAGGGCTTCTTTTTCAAGAAAATCCTTTTGACTCTCTTTCTGGTTAACCTTTAAGAAATAATCGGAAGCATACGACTCAAGTTTGAAACAACGATTTATATCACCACCGGAAATTGGGACAACGCGTTCAATACCAAGATCATTGACAAAATGCTCTTCAATCCATTCGTCCAAATCGTTCAATAAAACGACACCCATTTGACAAAAATAATTGAGAAGGGAGAATTTTAAATACAAGGTTATGCACAACAATCACGCATTAATATCAAAACTTTCCATAAATTTGGTGGTGAAGTTTCCATTCCTGAAATCTTCATTTTGCATAATTTTAAGATGGAGCGGAATAGTGGTTTTTATTCCGTCAATAACGAACTCACCCAAAGCTCTTTCCATTTTCACAATCACCTCTTCACGTGTTTGGGCGGATACAATTAGTTTGGCTATCATGCTATCATAATTGGGGGGTATGGTGTACCCGGCATAGATATGCGTGTCAACTCTTATTCCGTGCCCGCCGGGCTTGTGTAAATGGGTTATTTTACCCGGATTAGGCATGAAGTTATTGTATGGGTCTTCGGCATTTATTCGGCATTCCATGGAATGTTTCAAAGGGTAATAGTTCTTTCCTGAAATTGGTACCCCGGCGGCAATGAGTATCTGTTCCTTTATCAGGTCAAAGTTTATCACTTCTTCCGTTACCGGATGCTCCACCTGAATACGGGTGTTCATCTCCATGAAATAAAAATTCCGGTACTTATCAACTAAAAATTCAATGGTTCCCACGCCCTCATAACTGATACTGGCGGCAGCAGCCACCGCAGCTTCGCCCATTCTGTTTCGCAATTCTTCGGTAATAAATGGCGAGGGGGCTTCCTCTAACAGTTTTTGATGGCGACGCTGAATAGAGCAATCTCTTTCGGATAAGTGACAGGCCTTACCATATTGGTCACCCGCAATTTGAATTTCTATGTGTCGCGGTTCTTCTATGTATTTTTCCAGATACATACCGTCATTGCCAAAGGCGGCTTTGGCTTCCGTTCTGGCCGAATCCCAGGCATGTTCAAATTCGCTTTCCTCCCAAATAATTCGCATTCCGCGTCCTCCGCCTCCCGCCGTTGCCTTTATGATAACCGGGTACATGATTTCTTTGGCAAGTGAAATACCTTCCTGTAATGACTTCAATAAACCGTCAGACCCCGGAATGGTCGGAACCCCGGCCTTCTTCATCGTATCCTTGGCGTTCGATTTATCTCCCATCGAGTTTATCATCTCGGCAGAAGCTCCTATGAACTTTACACCATGATCTCGACAAAGTCCCGAGAACTTTGCATTCTCCGACAGAAACCCATACCCCGGATGAATAGCATCAGCATTGGTTATTTCTGCTGCTGCCAAAATACCCGGCATATTCAAATAGGACAACTGGCTCGGTGGCGGACCTATGCAAACCGCTTCATCTGCAAAGCGTACATGAAGACTTTCCCGGTCGGCAGTTGAGTAAACGGCCACCGTTTTGATCCCCATTTCCTTGCAAGTTCTGATTATTCGCAAGGCAATTTCGCCTCTGTTGGCTATAAGTATCTTTTTGAACATGAAATTTCGGATTAAAGATGACTACTTAACTTCAACCAAAAATAAAGGTTGGTCATATTCTACCGGATTTGCATCGTCAATAAGTACTTTCACTATGCGTCCTTCAATTTCAGATTCTATTTCGTTGAAAAGTTTCATAGCCTCAACAATGCAAAGCACGTCTCCCTTAGAGATCATGTCTCCAACATTCACAAAAGCAGGCTTGTCTGGCGAGGCAGAGCGGTAGAAGGTCCCAATCATGGGTGATTTAATTTCAACCGTTTTGGCCTGATTGGAAGCCTCATCGGCAACCTTTACAGACGTTTCAGAGGTCTGATTTACTGTTGCAGCCTGTGGTACCGAAGCCGGAGTAATGGCCTGAACTGCCTGCACCAATTGAGGCTGGTAAGCCACAGCTTCAGCACTTCTCTGCGTTTTTTTAATGGATATCTTAAAATCCTTCTGCTCAATACTCACTTCATCTACACCTGAGGTGGAAATGAATTTAATGAGGGTTTGAATATCTTTTAGTTCCATGGCTTCAATTTTAAGTGAATTTATGAGAATTATGGATATGCTATATCAAGAATTATAAGCCCATTTAATATAAATGGCTCCCCACGTGAACCCGCCGCCAAAGGTCGAGAGTATTAAATCATCGCCTTTCTTGAATTTTTTCTCAAAATCCCAAAGCAATAAAGGCAGGGTTCCGTTTGTTGTATTTCCGTATCTGTCAATATTGATCAGCACTTTTTCTGAGCCAATTCCCATTCTTTCAGCAGTAGCATCAATGATTCTTTTGTTTGCCTGATGGGCCACCAACCAATCAACATCATCGGAAGTCAGTCCATTTCTCAACATAATCTGATGACTTACTTCTGCCATATTGATAACCGCAAATTTATAGACAGTTTTTCCTTCCTGATAAACAAAGTGCATACGTTTTTCAACGGTCTCATGTGTCGGGGGCATCAAAGAACCACCGGCTTTCTGGTGTAAAAATTCTCTGCCCGAACCATCGGTTTTTAAAATCCGATCCATAATCCCGAAGCCCTCGGTATTTGGTTCAAGTAGAACTGCCCCAACACCATCACCAAAAATGATACAGGTATTGCGGTCGGTATAGTCAATGATTGATGACATTTTATCTCCACCAACAACCAGTACCTTCTTATAATGACCTGATTCTATGAAGTTGGCACCGGTTTCGAGACCAAATAAAAAACCCGAACATGCCGCAGCCAGATCAAAACCCCAGGCATTAACAGCTCCAATTTTATCGCATAAAATATTGGCAGTTGCAGGGAAAATAAGGTCTCCTGTAATGGTGCTAAAGATGACTACATCAAGTTCATCTGCCCCTAATCCTCTTTTCTCCAAAAGACCTTTCACGGCTTCTACAGCCATGTCAGAAGTCGCTTTGCCGGTTTCCTTTTGGATTCGCCTTTCAACTATGCCGGTTCTAGATCTGATCCATTCATCATTGGTATCAACCATTTGTTCCAGTTCCTTATTGGTTAGAACTGTTTCCGGAACGTATCCGTTTACACATGTTATCGCCGCAGTAATTTTACTCATCAGGCTTTTTTAAGCGGGCAAATATATCAATAATTACAAAGAGGCTTTTATTTTGTCAATCAACCCGGTTAAAACCACTTCTCTGGCCAATTTCACCATATTTACAATAGTGTTATGCTTGGAAATACCATGACCTATAATCACCGGTTTATTGATTCCAAGGATTGGGGTCCCGCCATAATTCTCAAAGTTGAAACGCATGAGATAGTCGTCTCTTAATCCACGTTTTATCAAATTATAGAAGAAACCCTCACACGCTTTCAGCACAATATTTCCGGTGAAACCGTCACATACCACCACGTCTGCTTTTTCATTAAACAAATCACGTCCTTCAACATTGCCAATAAAATGAATATTTCGAAGTTGTTCGAGCAATGGATACGCCGCTTGTGTTAAGAGGTTTCCCTTTTCCTTCTCCTCCCCAATACTCAATAATCCTACTTTTGGGTTTTCAATTTTCAAAACATGTTGAACGTATAAAGATCCCAGAACCGCAAATTGTTTCAAGGTTTCAGGTTTTACGTCAGAATTTGCACCCACATCCAACATCACGCCTGTAGAGCCATCAATTTTTGGCAATACTGTGGATAGTGATGGTCTGATGATACCTTCTATCGCCCTGACTGTGTATAGAGACGAAACCATCATTGCTCCGGTATTTCCGGCTCCGGCAAAAGCGTCAAGTTCTCCTTCGTGCAACATCTTCAGCCCAATATTGATGCTTGAATGTCTTTTTTGAGAAACTGCCTTAGTAGGATGTTCAGCCATCCCGATTATCTCGGGTGCATTGATTATTGTAAATTTTTCATCAGTGGCCAGATCATTTAACGCTTTTTGAATAACATCTTCCTGACCGATCAGTACAATTTCTATATTTGATAATTCGGGATCCTGGGCAGATTCAATAGCTCCTTTTAAAACTTCAAAAGGTGCAAAATCTCCACCCATGGCGTCTAAACCAATCTTCATCTTTAATTACAACGATTAATAATGACTTTATTGATCGTCCCTGCCGGGTATCACCTTTACACCACGGTACATCCCGGTTTCAAGGTTAAGTCTATGATAAACAGAAATATCGCCCGTTTGTGGGTCAGTAAATAATTGCTTGTTACCCAATTTATAATGGGTTCTACGCTTGTCCCTTCTGGTTTTCGAAATTTTTCGCTTTGGATGAGCCATTATCTTATTTTTTAAATAGGTTTCTCAATTTATCCCATCTGGGATCATTTATATTTTCTTCTTTAGCAGTTATAAAACTTGTCACTGCTTCATTGCACTTACTTTCTGTCTTCAATGAACCTTCACACAGTCTTCGCATGGGTAAATCAAGATAGATGAAGTCATAGATCATATCATATACATCAAGTTCCTGAGCATTTCTGCCCAAACAGATCAGGTCAAACTCGTCTTCTTCAGGTTCATCTTTAATTTTTACGGTAACCACTGTTGATCCATTAACCGGATACTGAATTTCATCCAAACAGTTGTCGCATTGGCAATTTATATAGCCAAGCCAACTAAAAGTCAGGGTAAATAAATTATCCAACTTATAGAAATTCAATAGAACGTCAACTTTACCATTTTCAATAAGCCCTCCCTCTCGCATATCAAAAAAAGTCTTGTCTAAACTATAATCAAATGAATGTTCTCCCAATTTGAGCTGAACAAATGGTATGATATAGTCACGCCGCATCACTAACCGCTTTCAAAAAATGGTCGGCAAATTTAACCGTAAAAAGCGAAAAAAGGAAGTCTGTGTTTCATTATTTAAGAATCGGTACTCCGATACTGAATTTCTCTCGTCTGTGCTTTGTGAATGACAAGGGGTTTTTTATTAAATTCATGTGCTCCATTCTTTGATTGTAAATTCGGTTATTTACAAAAATGGCGTTCACGAAAGAAGAAATATCTGCAATACCTTTACCTGCAATATCGAATGCTGTTCCGTGATCGGGTGACGTTCTTACAATCGGCAATCCTGCTGTATAGTTGACTCCGTTGTGAAATGCAATATGTTTAAACGGTATTAATCCCTGATCGTGATACATAGCTAAAACAGCGTCAAACTTAAGATAAAGGGCGTTTCCAAAAAATCCATCGGCAGGATATGGGCCAAAAATCATCATCCCGCGTTCCGAGGCTTCTTTAATGGCCGGTTTAATATGCTCAATTTCTTCTTTCCCTATCACCCCGTTGTCGCCTGAATGCGGATTTAGGCCTAACACCGCAATTTGCGGCTTTTCAATTCCGAAATCACAAATCAGAGAATCATGCAAAATTTCCAGTTTGCCAAGGATTAAGTCCTTGTTCAGGCTGGAAGAAACTTTGTCAACCGGGATATGACCGGTTACAAGTCCTACCATTAATTCATCACTGGTCAAAAGCATCATAAAATCATCCGTTTCAAAGGCATTTGCCAAAAATTCCGTATGCCCGTTAAATCGGAATTGATCGCCCTGGATTGAATGCTTGTCAATGGGGCAGGTAAGAAGGTTATGAATTTCTCCTTTCTTTATATCATCAATCGCCATTTGAATTGATGAAAGGGCAAATTTGCCGGCGGCTTCAGATGCTTCACCGGGTTTAATCTCTATGCTTTCCGTTGAACAAACACGTATGTTGAGTTTACCTTTTTCAAAATCTTTGGTGCTGTTAATGATTTTATAAAAGGGTTCCTCCAATTGAAGAAGTGATTTGTAATATTTGAAAACTTCTGAATTGCAGTATAGCACTGGCGAGCAATACTCAAACATACGGGTATCACTAAAGGTCTTTAGCACCAGTTCTATTCCCACTCCATTGATGTCTCCGGAAGTTATTCCCAGAAAGGTTTTCTCAGGCATCTATTTTTTTTACAAATATGCACCTAAAGACTTCACCTGAAAAATCAAATTCCTTGTTTGGCGAAAATTTGTTCTGACAAAAGGAATTGTCTTACGAAATAAGTCTTTGACGAAGCATGAACTCAAGTTGTTCGTTCGTTTCTTTGAGTTGTTCGCTCAGACGTGCGGCATCCTGACGGTCCTTGTAAATTTTAAAGGCACCATATACCGTACCCAGGATTTCATCACGTTCCCAGGGTTTAGTAAAGTACCGATACACTTGCCCCCTGTTAATTGCTTCTATCACAATGTCGAGGTCGGTGTAGGCCGTAACAAGAATACGGATAACGTCGGGGTTTTTCTCAATCAGTGATTCAAAAAAATCGACACCCGTAGCACCGGGCATTTTGTGGTCAGAAATGGCCACATGAATCTCATTTTCTTCCAAAATTTCTTCTGCCTCAGCAGTCGAACTCGCAATGAAAACATTAAAGTGTTTTCTGAATGCGGCATTGAAAGATTGGAGATTCTGTTGTTCATCGTCCAGATATAAGACGTTGATTTTCAGAGCTTCCATCATTAATGTAGTTTAGTTGTAATTGTAGTTGTATAGTAATTTGAATTCAAAGTTAATAAAAATTCCATACAAACAAAAAAAAATCTCGAAATTGAACTCAATATGAAGCAATAACAATGAACTGAACATTGATTTATTTTTTGTTAATTGCGGATTACTACTATTACCAATTTAATTCGATGAAGTTACCGTAGATCAAAGATAATGTTCTATACCCATTTATTTTATAACAGGCTAAATTGCAATAACTTGTATGTCAACGTCAGCCAGACTGAACGCCTTGGAAAAGTACCTCTGAAGGAGCAATTCTGTGGCATATTTATTGGATATCAGGTGTTGCCGAAGAAGCATGGATTTAATACCATCACACATACCTTACTTTTATTTGAAGCCATGGTTTCGCTTTCTCAGGTATATTTCATGGGTGTTTTGTTACTACTACAATTGTGGATATCCAATATTTTGGATTTCTTGAGTCCTCGACATTATTCAAGAAAATGGCTAAACAAACTATCTATTAAACAAATTTCAATTCATGCTGATTATGGTTTGTCTCCAATTAATTTGGTCAATCTTTTATCATTTAATGTTTGGTTTATTAACTCAATAGCTTCATGAACGTAAAAATAAGAGCATTCAGAGCAATTGATGATGAAGAAACTTGCAAAAGATACTTTCAGGGCCATAAGCAGGTATTGGAAGATCACGGTTTTACGCATTTAAAAACAAATACGGAGAACTGGTTCTACAATCCCAATGTCATGGTTTTAGTTGCTGAAAATATGGAAACCGGTGAATTAGTGGGAGGTGTGCGATTGGAAAAAGCAACCAAAGACTATGAACTTCCTACTGTGAAGGCTCTTAAAAAAATTGACCCGAAAATTATTCCATTTGTTGAAAAATACATAGATGACGGAATTGCCGAGGGCTGTGGGCTGTGGAATGCCAAGTCAGTATCCGGAAAGCGGATTAGTGTTCTCCTTGTTCGGGCCGCAACAGCAGTTTCTTCTCAAATTGAAATTACGAGAATAATGGCCTTTTTGGCCAAATATACCAGTTACATTATTTTACGAATGGGGTTTTTACGACAAACTTCTTTGGGTTTCAACGGAGACTACCATTACCCGAATGAATATTTTATTGCCAATGTTTATTTGAACGAATATATCGAGGACCTGAGATTTGCAAGACCTGAGGACAGGAACAAAATGATGGCTTTGCGGGAGAACCTCAATTTGCAAATAATTGAACACGAGGCAGATGCTCCAATAATGGTTCATTACGATCTGAAAATCATAAAATGAGGTATCCGTACATTATATGGATTTTGTTGTTGGTCAATCTCCTTTTGATCAACTCAAGGGTTGAAGCTAAATCACATGCCAACGCTATTGTAAATATTTCAGGTGAAATGCTAACGCTACCTGACTTCAAAATCAACTCGGGACAAAACAGTATAGCACTAAAAGGAAATTTTTATTCGAATTATTATCAATTCAAACTCCCTAAACGCAATGGGGATTTTGGTCTGATTATAAATACTCCCAGAATTGACACACTGCGGCTTTTTAAGAAATCCGGGGATCAACTTATGCTGATACGTGAGATCAATAGTCTTAAAGACAAAGGTTCTCAAACGGTCAATTATTTCCTCAAACTTCCTTCATCTGAAAATAGTACGGACACTTTTATTGTATTTGCTTCTAACAAATTTCCCTTGCATGTGCCATTCTACTTTGGGCGTAACGAACAACTTCTGGATCGCGAACACACTATTGAAATATTGTTTGCCTTTTATGCCGGTATCATGGTTGTCATGATTCTTTACAATTTCTTCCTTTTTGTTTTCACCAAAGATAAAACCTATTTTCTTTACATCATTTATATACTTGCCGTTCTGTTCACCCAACTTTCGATATTCGGATATTCAACTAAATTTGTCTGGCCCGGAAATGTTTGGCTAAACGAACAAAGTGTCAATTTGTTTACGGCATTGGTAGGAATTGCCTCCCTTGAGTTTTTTCGGGCCTTCAACCAAACTAAAGAGTTTGTGCCGCGATTAAACAGAGGCCTCAATCTATTTCATCTGGTTTATATTGTTGCATTGGTTATTTCTTTTCTGAGCATTGATTATGTACCATTTGCTTACAACGTCATATCGGTTAATGCCACGTTGCTTTCAATGGTGGCAGTAGGAATAGCTATACATATATTAACAAAAGGTTTCAGACCGGCAAAGTTCTTTTTGATTGCCTGGGGGATTTTCATTTTCGGGGTGATGTTATATATTTTCAAAGACTTTGGATTGTTGCAATATAATTTTCTGACAAATTACACCATGCCCATTGGGTCGGCACTGGTAACCATTATTCTTTCACTTGCTCTTGCCGACCGAATAAATACTTTAAAACGCGAAAAGGAGGAGTCTCAGGCAAGGACCCTGGAAGAAATGCAGAAAAATGAAAAGCTGATAAAAGAGCAAAATATGATGCTGGAGCAAAAAGTTACTGAAAGGACTTTTGAATTGAACCAAACCCTTGAAAACCTTAAAGCAGCTCAAAAACAACTCGTCGAATCTGAAAAGATGGCCTCATTGGGACAGTTAACTGCAGGCATAGCTCATGAGATTAACAACCCTATCAATTTTGTTTCGTCCAATATCGAACCTTTAAAAGCAGATATTGCCGATATTATTGAGTTGCTTAACCTATACAAGGAAAAGAGTCAGGAGGCTACCCTATCAGAAGAAAGTTTGAAATCCATTAAGAATTTTGAACGTGATATAGACCTGCCTTACACCTTAGGTGAAATTGACCAGTTGATGGAAGGCATAAAAGTTGGTGCCCATCGAACAACAGAAATCGTAAACAGTCTCAGATTATTTGCCAGAACCGAAGACCATAGCCTTACCGGAGCCAGTGTTAATGATGGAATTTTATCCACCTTAACCATTTTAAAGAACAGTATCGGGAAAATTAGTGTCGTGAGGGAGTTTGAAGACCTACCGGAAATAGATTGCTATCCAAGCAAACTCAATCAGGTATTCATGAACATAATTGATAACGCTCTGCATGCCATAAAGGACCGGTGGGGGAATACTGAAAAAGGAATTCTTACACTCCGGACAAAACTGAGTGGAGACAAAGTAAGAATTGAGATAGGTGACAATGGAAAGGGTATTCCGGAACACGTTATCAACAAAATATTTGAACCGTTTTTTACCACTAAGGATGTAGGCATGGGTACAGGTTTGGGGCTTTCGATAACATACGGTATTATTGAAAATCATATGGGAAAAATTTGGCCTGAAACTGTTATTGGGGAAGGAACCAGATTTATCATAGAACTGCCAATTAAACATCATACTAACCAGTGATGACCGACGGTGAAAGGAATAAAATACTAATTGTAGATGATGAGTTGCCAAACCTGCAGTCCTTCAAAGCTACTTTCCGTCGCATATACAATGTATATACTGCCCAATCTGCCGAAGAAGGTTTTAACATTTTATTAGAAGAACCCGATATCTGTGTGGTGGTTTCTGACCACAAAATGCCGGTTAAAACCGGTGTTGAGTTTCTGGAAGACCTTAAGAACCTGTATCCGGAAATGATTCGAATTGTATTGACAGGATATGCAGATTTAGAATCAACCAGAGACGCTATTAACAAAGCCAGCGTTTACCGGTTTCTGAACAAACCATGGAATGAGGCCGATCTTGCCGGTACTCTCGCATCAGCGGTAGAATTGTTCCAGACAAGAGCTCAGCTTAAAAAGAACCGCGAAGAATTAGAAAATGCCTATGCCGAGTTGAGTCGCTTTGTTTATAGTGCCTCGCATGACCTTCGTGCTCCTTTGGTTTCTGTAATGGGACTCATACATCTGGCAAAACAAGATCCTGCATTTCCAAAAGACGATGCCTATATGCCACTCATAGAACAGAGCATCATGAAATTGGATGTATTTGTGAAAAACATCGTTGACTATTATCAAAACAAGGAACGGAGCAACAAACCAACTATTGTTGATATTGAAGCCATTTTAAATGAAGTCTTTGAAGCACTTGAATTTTACAGACAAAGAGAAGGCATAAAACGCGAAACGGAAATTGACATTCAAAGTCCGATTGTCTGCGATGAATTCAGGCTACGGGTGATCTTAAACAATTTAGTTTCCAATGCCATCAAGTATCAGAGAAAAGATGAAACCAACAAAAAGATTTTTGTAACCATAAAAGCAGATGCCGATTCGTTAGTAATAAGTGTTGAAGACAACGGAATCGGCATCAAAGCTGGATCGTTAAACAGCCTTTTCGAAATGTTTTACAGGGCCACCAATCAAGAATCTGGATCGGGGATTGGATTGTATATAGTGAAAGATGCCATTCACAAATTGAATGGAACAGTAAATGTCGAGTCTGAATTTGGAAAGGGTTCCAAGTTCACGGTAATGATACCAAACCAAAAAGAACAATGATATGCTGACAATGCTTATAGATGACAATTCGATTGATTTGTTTTTGAATCAGCGGCTACTAGAAGTAGGCGGCTTTCAATCAGAATTTATTACCTTCCCTCTGGCATCAGAGGCTGTTGCATATATTCAAAGTCATATTAATGAAGGCAAAAGACTTCCGCAGGTAATCATTCTTGATATTCAGATGCCCATCATGAACGGTTTCGAGTTTTTGGAAGAGCTAAAGAAAATGTTCCCGGAAAATTGCCCTTCAAAAGTCTTTCTGCTTTCCTCTACCATCCATCAGGGCGATTTGAAGCGTGCCCAGAGTTTTGAACCAATGGCTTTTTTATTGGAAAAGCCCTTAAAAGTAGAACGAATCAAAGCCCTTTTGTAGCATTTCTTTTTCTGATTCGCCTGAGCCAGATCGGTAATATGATACTACCCGCAATTAAATAAGGGTAATAACTCAGTATCCGCCATAAGAAAGCCACACCCCCTGAAATTTCTTTTTCCGGTAAAAATTCTCCGAGGAATGCCGGAAAAATAATTTCTGCTACCCCGCTTCCTCCGGGGGTTACGGCAACCATCAGAATAATCCACATCACCAATTGTCGTCCATAGACAATTAAATGATCTGAAACCGGACCGAAAGCAAGCATCAGGCAGTTAACCATCAGGTATCTCGCCGTCCACGAAAGAAATGTAGCACCAAAAGCCTTCAACCAAAAATTGAAATTCTTATCTCTGAATTCTTTTGCAGAAACGACCAAATCCCTCGCCCATTCTCTTGAATTCCACCGCCACTTTCGCAAAAGTGGCAAAGAAAATATCCAGATAATCAACCGCTGAGTAATTTGCGGTCTCAAGAGTAAAACAATCAATAAAAACAAAGTGTAGCCAAGCAAGATGCTGTAACCGGTCCAAAAGAAAACCTTGAGGTTAGCGGCGTTGAAGACCCTCTCAAGCCTTGAAATATCAAAAGCAGGAAAGGCATTATCGAACCCGATGACCATGAAAACAACCGGTACCATCAGAATAAAAAATATTTCGTCCAGAAGAGAAGTAACAAGAACTATTGCCGTAGTTCTTCCCGTTTTCATTTTTTCCTGTGCCATGATCACCAAAGCAACAGCAGTTCCTCCGACAGCACTAGGCGAAATGGCGGAGGAAAACTCCCATAGTATGGCAATCTCGAAACATTGTCTCCAGTTGAGTTCTTTGTCACTTAGTAACCGAAGCCTGATCATATAACCCAAATCCCTTAAAACCATCATCAAAACCGAAAGAGCCAACCAGAGTGAAGAATAAATGCTCCAGTTAATACTTTGATATGCTTTACCATCAAAATTCCAGAATACAATAAACAAAGTGACCGCCAAACCTATAATCACAGGAAGAATGACTCTTCTTCCCTTGAAGTAATGCGTGATATCCATTTTAAGGTTCGACATTAGATATTTTTGACGATGGCCAAAAATAGTGATTGTCTGCAAGTTGCAAAAAGATTTGTCAAACTTAATTCACACAATAACCGGAACTTAACACAACCGGAGGAAAAAAAAGCATTTTAGTGACCATTATAAAATGCCCCAAAAATAAAAAGTGACTTCATTTCAAGCTGAAATTTCACAGTTTTGTAAATATTCTAACCGCATTTGATGCAGTCGGGTTTTTTTATATAAATTGGCCGTGTTTATTTTATTGAAAACCAAGAATGCGGCTAACCAGATACTTGTTTTTGTTCTTTTTGCTCTCTGTTCAGACAATGATTGGATACACACAATGCACCATCGTTGCTCCCGACAAAGGTTGCATATATGAACTTATATCTTTTTCTTTCACCTCTTCAACGACCGCAACATCTGTTTCATGGGATTTTGGCGATGGCAGCAGTTCCACTCAAACAAATCCATTTTACAAGTACAACACCACCGGAGAAATGACCGTAAAACTAACCCTTACCCTCACAGGGGGGCCCTGTACTGTTGAAAAGAAGATATTTATCCACGACAAGCCGGTTCCAAAATTTTCACTTTCTCCTAAGAGCAATTATTGCCTCGACAGCAACCTGATTGTGCTGACGGACAATTCCAATCCGGGAAGTACCTCCAGCCGCATCGAATCGAGGCTGATCTTATGGGGCGATGGAGACAGAACCCTGAATAATTATCCGAATATTAATTCGGTCGTTTCTCATAAATATCTCCGTGACGGCAAATTCACGCTTGATATTTCAGTAACAAATGTTGACGGCTGTGTCTCATCAACCACTCTTGATATAGAAATATTGCCCTATTATCAGCCCTCATATCATATCTTTCAAAGAACCATCGAATGTGACTCCATTGCACTTTGTTTTGCCAACGACTCGCTTTATGATCCCCCTTTGCTTCCTCCCGTTCTTAAAAGAATGACCTGGCTTTGGGGCGATGGACACCGATTTGAAGGCTATGAAGACACCATATGCCACGGAGGTTATATCACCAATTTTTATGATATTTCTTTGGTGGCAGAACATGCAAATGGCTGTATTTCTACTTTCACCAAACGGGAACTTTTGCAATTGCTTAGCACCACAATTAGCCCAAGCATGGGGGATAAGACAAAGTGCCCAAACGAGAATTTCCTATTTATCCAAAGCCAAAAACCTGGTGTCAGTTATGATTGGATTATTAAGGATTCCCGCGACCTGATTGTTGATGCCCGGAAAGGAAATGTCTATTCGGGTGCGTTGAAAATGCCCGGAAAGTACTACGTAGAATTCCGTGCACTTATTGGCAGTTGCCTCTCTGAATATTTTGATTCGATTGAGGTGGTGGGCGTTTTATCAGAAATCAAAATTCTCAACCGAAACCAGTGTGATAACAGGGATACGGTTTATTTCAATGTCTATTACACGATGTACGGAACCGACAGTGTAGAACAAATATGGAATTTTGGAGACAGGTACGCTCCTAATTGTACAACACTTGTTAATGAGTCATACACCTCCTGCGGCCTTTCCATGAAACAATTTGCCAAGCACAAGTATGATTCCATGGGTTGCTATAATATCTGGTTTAAAGTAAGGGACCTGAAAAACGGATGCTCTGATAGTTTGGTAGGCTATATTCGGGTAAACACGCCTGACACCAGCCAAATCAGTTATGAGGTAAAAAAACCCTGTGCCGGTACTAATCCCGACAATATATTTACGTTTAAAGTTCCTGAATGTGTAGATTCAACGATGGTGAATTATGATTCGGCCTGCAATAAAGATGTTTTTATTGATTTCAAGGACAAATGGAGCTACAGTTTATTCTGTGACCCAAGTCGCTGGATTACCGTTGGATTCCGGTTCCGAAGCGGAGATGATACCGTCTATCGGTCAAATGACACAGACGACTATTATATTGATCCGGGCCGTATATGCATTTATAATATTTGGAAGCACCGCTGGTTCCGGTTGATGGAAGCTCCCGATGCTGCATTTACACTGCTTCAGGATACCTGTCCACCCAGTGTGGTGACCATCGTGCCTACTTTTAAAAATCAATCTTTGGTTCGAAAAGGAGCGGCCTATTGGGATGACGGAAGCCTCCTTGACACCTTTACGCTTGACGGACGGATTGATTCCATTGGACCATTTAGTCACTACTTCCGGAAGTCAGGCGATTATTACATAAACCTTTTGCTTGAATCTGACAGCGGATGTACCGGAACTTATCAGGTGAGGTTGCCCTTAGGACATTTTGCCAATTTCAATATTTTAGATGCTTCTTGTCCGGGAGCAGAAATCAGACTCGTTGATTCCATAAGATATTGGGATATGGATCCGATTGATCCACCACCATGTGCCCCCCCCCCCGGTGCTTGTAAGATTGCCTGGTGGCGAATGAAATCAAGACGCGATGCGGGTAAGGAAACCATTAAATGGGATCTCGGTGGAGGGCGTTTGATAAAAGGAAAATTAGATGAGCCAACCCCTACTATTACCTATGATAAAGCCGGCACTTACACCATAACAATGATTACAAAGAACAGCCGGAATTGTTCCGACACTTTACAAAAAACAGTGTCGGTAAGCGGTGCAACTGCCGGGATGAAAAAAATTACCAAGAAACTTTTGTGTGATGATATCATCCAACTTTTTGATTCATCTAAAATCCCGATCTCAACAAGATTGGATTCCATTGTGGAGCAATATTGGGATTTTGGAGATGGAAAGACACCTTCCTATTTGGAAAACCCATTTCACTATTATTCAAGTTTTGGAACCTACACCATCACCCATTCCATCAGGTCATTGGTTGGTTGTATAGACACTGTTACGACCCAAATTTCAATAGAGGGTCCTCTTCCAAAATTTATCATACAGGATTCTATTGGCTGTGCTCCGCTGAAAGTGACATTTGACAACCTTTCTCAGCGTAGTTCCAAGTACATCTGGTATTTTGGCGATCCCCTGTTTACAACACTTTCGACAAACCTCGATACGAATGTCGCATTTTCTTTTACTAAGCCCGGAATCTATTACATTTACCTCCTGGGGAGTGACAGTGTGGTAATCCCTGACAACTCGGGAAAAATAAAATACTGCAGTGCCCTTTTTCCTGATACTTCAAGTAAACTGGCTCCGGTCAGGAGGGTGATAGTGCTACCCGATCCACTTGTGGGAATTGACATTCCGGATTTTTTGTGCAGAGACAAGCAACTCAGGCTCAGGAGTAGCTCAGACTCCATCTATGACGTCTTCAACTGGAATGTTAATGGAACAAATATTACCAGTTATCAGAGCGATACTATGGTGGATTTCGTTGCCGACTCCGGTAAAATTATCGTCAAGCTAAGACCAACCTACGCCAAATGGGGAGATTATGAAGCTGTTTGTTTCGATTCAGCTTTTAAGGAAATTTATGTATCGGGTATTTTGGCCGATTTTACCTATCAATTGGATAGCATTTGCAACGGACTCTCATTGACAGATGCTTCGCAACAGGCACAAAACTATTTATGGGCCTATACCATTGCTTCAAATGCCATTGGAACTGACACCATCCGAAGTCCGAGGTTAAACCTGAACGCCTATCAGGGAATGGTAACCCTGCGATTAGTCGTAAAAGATAGTTTCGGATGTGTGAGTGAACGGTTAGATTCTGTAAAACTTAACGACATTGCTCTGAAATATGAACTGGCAAATGTGTTTACACCGAACGGTGATGGTATTAATGATGTGTATGACATCAACATAAAAAACCAGAATTACTACCATCTGAGCATCTACAACCGTTGGGGCGAAATAGTCTATGAAAGTTCAGAAGACGGAACCACAGCCAACGATCTGAACTGGAATGGCATGTACCGAAACGGAACGGTAAAATTACCCGAAGGTGCCTATTTCTATATCTTCGAAACCGACCACCGCTGCAACCCGAATGCCAAGAGAATTAAGATAAATGGAACTATCACCTTGATCAGGGGAGAGTGAGATGAAGAATGTCTTTGTTCCTTTTTTGTTATTTGTGCCTTAGGTTGGAGTTTTTCTCCAACCACTTCAACTAATAGGACGATAACCCGTAATTTTTGTTCCATTACAGATGTTGGTGAAAAACACCAACATCGGGCAAAAAGGATATATTGATTTATGATCCCTAACAAGGTCAATGTTGTTTTCTGGGGAGTAATGAATTTTAGGCGAACAATTTTTCGAATCTGAAGAGGAAGAAAGGCACATCGGTTACTCCTCTTAAATTGGCTCTAAAGCCTTTTATATTGGAGTTAAAAGTATCTGCGTATGGATTGGTGCTTCGGTGATCAAAAAAAAAGTTGAGGATGTTTTCCGGATGATAATAATGGACTGCAATCCCCAACAAAAAATTGCTGAGCCTTTCATTCATTTCCTTCATCTTCACTACACAACTCGAACACCAGCTACCCCATGTTCCGTTGGCATCTTGGACAAACACCACACTTCCGACAGCAGGCACCAGGGGCTTCAGATTTAATATTATCAGGCCCTACGCCTTAGAAAAAGGGTTTGAGCGATTGCCACTCGCATCACAAATTTCACTAATCCACCTTCTCAATACTCACCAAACCGTTAGATTCGGTTTCAATCCTTGCATCGCCTTTATATTGCAGACTGGCGGCACCTCTTATCTTACCTCTGATATATTCAGCTACATTCAGGTTGCATTTACTGGCCCCGCTCAAATCCAGTTTTGCACGTTGCGACAACAATTCAAATGCATCAAAACTTCCGGCACCGTTAGATTCGATGTTGAGATTTTCGGTTTCTCCGCTGGCCTCTACCTTGCTGCCGCCTTTTAGTTCAAACTTCATGGTCTGGGCTGTAAGGTCGTTCAATTCTAAATGGGATGCCCCGTTGAGTTCCGCGTCCAGTATATCGAGGTTCATATTTTCTATGGTAAGATGACTGGCCCCGTTTATCTCCAGCCTTCTCAAATCGGGCATATTGATGGAGATATAATTTTCATCGCCGCTCACCCAGTTTTTAAGCTTGCCCCAATCGTTGTCGAACCAAATTTTCAGTTCACCGTCTTGGCAGTCATAACGGGTGTGTTCTATGAATTCATCCGTGCCTTCTACCTTTATGCCATGAATGCCGGCTTTGCGGATATGAACCGTGAATGCATCGTTAACCTTAACCATATTGAAGCTTTCCAGTTTTTTGTAACCTGTTTCTTCTCCCGAGGCTGAACAATCCAGACAACTTAATCCGGTAATGGTCATAATGTAGGTATGTCCGGCCAATTCGGTTCTGTAAAAATTCTGATCGTTATCGGATTCACTCATGATTCGTTCGAGGTTCGGATTGATCCTTATGACGGTACCAACAGGAATCCTCAGATCGTAAATAATTTTCTGAGCCCTGTAAACATCAGAACCTAAATGCAGAAATTCTGAAATATTGAGTTGGTTATTTATCAGTGAAAATTCTGACTTTAATTTCTTTGCTCTGTCTAATGCCTCTTCCGTATTGGTTCCTCTTGAAAATTTCCTGATTCTCAATTCGGCCGATTTTCCCAAAGCAGGCTCAATATGGACTTTCACCATACCATTGATGAATCCTGAGGATTCAGACGAAATACCATCCATCACACCGATTTTCAAGGTGTCTGAGGCTATGATCAGGGGAATTTCCTCAAAACTGCGTGCATCTGCCTGAAACCCGCGAACAGTATAGATAGTGATAGCAGTACAGGCAAGGAAAACAAGGAGCCAAAATCCACCAAGAATCTGATATACCGGTTTGTTGCGGGTGCGAACATTGAAGATGAACTCTGCCAAACGCAGCACTAATGCTAACGCCGGAAGTATGAGCAACAGATTTAATAAGACTCTGGCTGTCCAAAATAATGATTGATTCTGATAAATACGCGGAATGTCGTTAATGCTGAATGCATCGTCGCCAAAACCTATAGTTCCCTGCCCGAAAAGCAGATACATGACTACCACTACTATGATCGCCAGAAAAACAAGAGAGATAATTCCCGCCACAAAACTAAAAACCGCCCTGAAAACTCTTGAAATCAATGAAGCAGCCTCATTAAGACCTTCTCTTACTTTAGCCGATCTGACATGTTCCCTGATGGAATAAACAGCTTTGCCCGCCTCTTCTGAAACTGTTCTGCGGATATTGTCAATATTGGGCATTTCGCCCATCATCTCCAATTTCTCTGATGCCGTAACCGCCTTGGGAATGATCACCCAAAGAATAATATAAAGCAGTAACCCCGAACCAAAAATGAAGAATAGTATGAGCCAGATAATGCGAACTACAACCACATCAATTCCGAGGTATTTGGACAAACCGGAACAAACCCCGCCTATCACTTTGCTATCAGCATCGCGGTACAATCTGCGGCGACCGGCATTATTCTGCAATGTTTCGGAAGTATCTTCTTTATCGAAGTCACTCGGTTCACCCATTATTTTAATGACTTCGTTAATATCCTCTCTGTTAATAGATAGTTTGCCCTTTTTCAATTTCTCAAAGAGCATTTCTGCCATTCTGGCTTCTATGTCGTCAATAATTTCACCCCCGTTTTGTGCACTCTTAAAATGACTCTCAAGTTTGTGGATGTAATTGCGTAGGACATCGTAAGCATCTTCTTCGATTTGTAGGGCGATCCCGCCCAGATTAATGGTGATGATCTTGTTCATGTCGGATTAATTAGGTTTTGTAGTTTTGGCAACACTGAAACTGAGTTCATTCCAGGTTTTATTCAGTTCGTTCAGAAATAATGTTCCGTTTTGGGTAAGTGTGAAATATTTTCTTGGCGGGCCTTGAAGTGATTCCTTCCAGGTATAGGTGAGCAACCCCGCATTTTTTAGTCTGGTCAGCAGGGGATACAAAGTCCCTTCAACTACTAACAGTTTGGCTTCTTTCAGTTCGGTGATAATATCCGAGGCATATATCTCGCCGCGACTAATGATAGATAGTATGCAGTACTCGAGAATGCCCCGTCTCATTTGTGTTTGTGTGTTGTCGAGATTCATTTGCCTTTTATGATGGCACAAACTAAAGTATTTTTATAGTACTATGCAACACATGGTACTATAAATATTTCAATATTCGATGAAAGGTAATTCCACATCCATCGAAATGATTGACAGAATTTTTATTTCATCACCTTTACAGTATCAATAGAAGCAACACTAATGAGCACTAAAGTAAAAATACTTAGTAGCCTGAAAACCATCCGCTTTCAGGATTGCGACCCTTTCAACCATTTGAACAATGGTGGTTATTCTGATTATTTTATGAATGACAGGGAGGATCAATTAATTGAAAACTACAATTTGAATATCTATAAAATCGTTCAAAAAACCCGCCTGAGTTGGGTGGTGAAATCCAGCAAAATTGCATTCATTATAAACCGGCCTTTCTGATGGAGACGGTGCTTACAGAAACTCAGATGATTGCATATTCTGAAAGGGATATACTGGTTGAGATGCGGATGTATGACGAAATAAAAACTCAGCTCAAATCATTGCTTTGGAGCAACTTTATTCATTCCAACCTTCAAACCCAGAAGTCTGACAAACACAGTGAGGTTTACCTGAAACTATTTGAGGATGCCTGTTTGTCTGTGGCCGAGAAAACCTGTGATGAAAGGCACTTGAGATTGATGGGGAAATGAAGAATGATTCCTATTTCGCCCGTTTCCGCTCGTGTTCTTTCAGATAAATCTTCCTGAGACGGATGCTTTGTGGGGTAACTTCTACATATTCATCGCCCTGAATATATTCCAAAGCCTCTTCCAGTGAAAATTTCACGGCAGGAGCGATTCGCATTTTCTCATCGTTACCTGCCGCCCTCACATTGCTCAGCTTTTTGGTTTTGGTGATGTTCAGCACCAAATCTCCCTGACGGTTGTTTTCGCCAACTACCTGACCTTCATATATTTCTTCACCCGGATCAATAAAAAACCGGCCCCTGTCCTGAAGATTGTGCAAACTATAAGGAATGGCGGTTCCGTTTTCCATACTAATCAATGAACCATTTATCCTTTGAGGGATATCGCCCCGGTACGGTTGAAATTCTTTAAATCTGTGGGCTATGATGGCCTCTCCTGCGGTCGCTGTGAGCATCAGGTTCCTCAGTCCGATGATTCCTCTTGATGGTATTTCAAATTCAAGATGCATGCGGTCTCCTTTGGCATTCATGTGAAGCAGCATACCTCGTCTTTGGGTTACAATTTCTATGGCCTTCCCGGAGACTTCATCCGGAAGGTCTATGGTTAGTTCCTCAACAGGTTCGTGTTTTACCCCGTCAATATCTTTTATAATAACCTTGGGTTGACCGATCTGAAATTCAAATCCCTCACGTCTCATGGTTTCAATCAGAATTGATAAATGCAGGACACCCCGGCCATAGACCATGTGAGAATCTGCCAAACCTATATCATCTAAACGCATGGCCAGATTTTTTTCCAACTCTTTATGCAGCCTGTCGCGAAGGTGGCGACTGGTTACAAATTTACCTTCCTTGCCATAAAATGGTGAATCGTTAATGGTAAAAAGCATGCTGATGGTTGGTTCGTCAATATTGATGGACTCCAGCGATTCCGGGTTCTCAATATCGGCAACTGTATCACCAATCTCAAAGCCTTCCATCCCTGTGATGGCACAGATTTCTCCGGCCTCGACAAAATCCGCCTTCACTTTGGCAACCCCGTCAAAAACGAACAATTCTTTTATTTTTGTTTTGATCGTACTTTGATCTCGCTTTACGAGCGAAACATTCATTCCGGGTTTTAACACGCCTCTGAAAAGTTTCCCAACCGCAATACGCCCGGTATAAGTACTGTAATCCAAAGAGGTGATCATCATTTGGGTAGTTCCGTTGAGCTTCTTTGGGGCCGGAACGTGTTCTATAATAGCATCCAAAAGCGGAAAGAAATTATCGGTTGGTTTTTCCCAATCCGTACTCATCCAGCCCTGTTTAGCAGAACCATACAAGGTGGCAAAATCCAGTTGTTCTTCGTTCGCATCAAGGCTGTACATCAGGTCAAAAACCTGTTCATGCACTTCTCCGGGACGGCAATTTTGTTTGTCAACCTTATTTACAACAACCACAGGTTCCAAGCCAGCCTCTAAAGCTTTTTGCAATACAAAACGGGTTTGCGGCATTGGTCCTTCAAAGGCATCAACCAAAAGCAACACCCCGTCGGCCATATTCATAATTCTTTCTACCTCACCACCAAAATCACTGTGACCAGGGGTATCAATTATGTTGATCTTGACATCCTTGTACATGACTGCTACATTTTTCGAAAGAATTGTAATTCCTCTTTCCCGCTCCAATGGGTTGCTGTCCATAAAAAGCTCACCGGGTTTTTCGTGTTCCTTAAAGCTTTGGCAAGCGTACAGAATCTTGTCTACTAGCGTGGTTTTTCCGTGGTCAACATGGGCGATAATAGCAACATTTCGGATTTTCTGCATTTGATTTTCCCTAAGGGGCGGCAAAAATAGGCTTTTTTGCCTTAACTTTACCTTAATTTTGCAAGATAAACCTAAAATAATTGGATTATGAAAACATTTACAGTGCTGTTTTTTTTAATCATCTCCATTGAATTATCTGCTCAATCAACAGTTGACTTTGAAGTAACGGAGTTCAAATACAATGACGTCTCTTCTTCGCTGCCGGAACCTGTGAAAATCCACGCGGCTTTCAAAAAAGAGAGTGAAATGTACGCCTTGGGAACGGCGAACGGTGTAGAGATAGGTGTTCAGTTCGAATTGGTTCGAGAGGGAACAGGTCGCAACAAATATTGGGTGATACAGGTGGAATTTTTTAGCAAGAAGAAAGGCCGTTGGTTGGAGATGTGTAATACCAGACGATTTCGTGTGGACGGGGTTTACCGTCTGACGACATTGTTTGAATGCAAGTTTGACGATAAGGCGAATTCTTTTTCCATAGCATACAAAATAGAAGCGAAGCCTTAAATTCAATTGATGACAATTCACGATTATTGCCTGCTTTTCTGATACCGCAATCCAAATGATCAACTCAACACGCCCAATTATTTTTTGGCTCTATACCGGATGTTTTTTAATCTATGCAATGGTTATTATTGGTGGAATCACCCGTTTGACTGGATCCGGATTATCCATTACCGAATGGAAAGTGGTTACCGGAACATTCCCCCCGTTAAATGACCTACAATGGCAAGAGGAATTTGCCAAATACAAACAATCACCCCAGTTTCAAAAATTAAACTCAAGCTTTAGCATCGAAGACTTCAAAGGCATTTACCGGTGGGAATATATTCACCGCCTGCTTGGTCGCTTGATCGGAATTGTTTTCATATTGCCATTCATTTATTTCTTATTCACGAAACAGATTGATAGAAAATTGCTGCCTAAGCTTATTGCCGTTTTTCTGCTTGGAGCATTTCAAGGTTTTCTTGGCTGGTACATGGTAAAAAGCGGATTGGTTGACGATCCCTATGTGAGTCATTATAGGCTGGCCATTCATTTGATGACGGCATTTATCACTTTTGGATACCTGTTTTGGGTGATTCAGGATTTGAAATATACCGGTGTACAAAGCATAAATGTTGTTACGAAAGGCCCTTTAAGACTCAGTATTTTCGCATTTGTCCTGATTGTTGTTCAGAGTATTTACGGTGCATTTGTTGCCGGACTTCATGCAGGATATGCCTACAATACCTGGCCTATGATGGGTAATGAATGGATGGCATCTGCTGTGTCAATGGGTTTCGAAAAGGGCGGTATTAAAAGTTTATTTGATAATCTGGCAACGGTTCAATTTATTCACAGAACCATAGCCATTCTGATCTTTTGCATAGCCATATTTCTATGGTTAAAGAGAAATAATATCCTCTTGAACCTGAATGAAAACCAAAAATCATCGGTCAGTCTTTCTTTTTATTTGATCTCGATTCAGGCCATCCTCGGAATATATACTTTGATTTACAGTGTGCCTTTTTGGTCAGCGGTATTGCATCAGACAGGAGGCTTTGCTGTTTTTGCAGCCGGTATATACCAGATTCTCAGATTTATCAGGGGCTGAGATAATATGGATACCAGATTTTCAGCATTGGCGTTTACATTTTTTCTTCCTTCTGCTTTTGAAGGTCTTGAATTAACCGAATTAAAAGTCGTATTTTGAAAGACCGAACAAATTGCCGATGAATTGTAAATTAACTTATTATATAACCTTACGACTTACAAGCTGTTTTCATTGTCTGATCGGTGTGTTTGTTTCATTTCACTCGGTTTTCGGCCAGCTAATACCCTTGGATAGAATAACCAATTGGGAAGTAGTTCGGATAACACCTGCCCAACCCCAGAGAACGGTCATTCCATTTTCTGACTATTTTGCCGTAGGTGATGGTATTACCGCCAATGACGAAGCTTTGAATAATTTACTTTCGGTCAATCAGGGTTTGGCCATTGTTATTCAAATAGATAGCGGCAAATTCCGATTCACCAATACCATTAGTTTGCCATCGGGAGTTATCATTAAAGGAAGCGGGGAACTCAAAACGCAGCTTATTTTTGACATTTCAAAGGAAGTAAACGGGATAGAAATCAAGGGGAATGCACAAGTATTGAGTGGCAAATTAAAATTTCCTGTTGTTAAAGGAACAAAAATTTGGATCTTAGAATCCGGTCATAATCTGAAAAAGGGTGATCTGGTTAAAATCAATGATGACGACAGTAAGCTTGTCTTCTCTTCATGGGCCTTGAAATCAACAGGTCAGATAGTTGAAATCAACAATGTCAAAGGTGATACTGCTTTTTTTGAAAGTGAAATGAGGCGGAATTATGATTCTGTTAATTCGGTTACTTTTACCAACATTCTGCCCAATATTCATTCAGGGTTGGAAAATCTGGACCTCCTGAATACGAAAAGTACAACCACTCAAACATCCAACCTTTTTATTGAGAATGCTGCTTTTACAAATGTTTCCTGTATCCAAAGTGTCAACGGAAATTTCTCCCATATATCCTTGAACAACAGTTATCGCGTCAACATTTCAGGATGCAGATTCAAAGAAGCATTTGCTTATGGTGATGGTGGACAAGGTTATGGAGTGGCGATGCAATACAATACTTCTGAATGCCTTATCAGCCATAATATTTTCGATCGCCTGCGTCATTCCATTCTCCTGCAGGCGGGTGTCAATGGCAATGTGATTTCCTACAATTATTCAATAAATCCATTTTGGCAGGAAACAAGTTTACCTTCTGACGCTGCCGGTGATTTGGTGCTTCACGGCAATTACCCCTATCTCAATCTTTTTGAAGGGAATATCGTTCAAAATATTGTGATTGATAATTCACATGGATTCAACGGACCATTGAACACCTACTTTAGAAACAAAGCAGAGAAATACGGACTTTTTATGAACGATGCATCTGTTTCCGCTGGTCAGAATTTTATAGGCAATGAGATTACCTCAACCGAAACTTTCAAAGGTTTTTATATTCTAACGGGTACGGATCATCTGGAATATGGCAATGTGGTAAAGGGTACTGTTATTCCTCCAGGCACATCATCACTCTTTGTAAAATCTTTTTATCTTGACAGTGTTTTTAAAAGTAAACCCTTGTCAACAATTAATGAATTAAACAAAGCTTTCGGTCGAAACCGAAAAAATCTTGCAACTTCTTGTCTGCCCGATTCTTCGGTAGGTATTGTGGAATTAAATAAACCAGAAATTGTGACTCTTTTTCCAAATCCGGCAGCGGAATTTCTGATTATTCTTAGTGAACTTAAACCCAAAAACGTTCTTTGCACCAACACCTTCGGGATAAAGTTTCCTCTTAGATTGGAATCAAAAAAGATACTTCTTGAAAACCTTATTAATGGCTTTTACATATTAGAAATTGAGTTCGAGAATGGTTCAATTAAAACGAGCCCGTTAATAATAACCGGAGATTGAAGCTCATTCCTTGGGAACCTTCAGATGACATAATACTGAATTCTTAAATGATCAACTTCATCAAGAGATGCAAGACTTTAATCACCTCAGAAATATCAGGCCTTCCTGTTGTGGTGTTGATGCCATACAGCGGCTGCAATTGTCGTTGCCTGATGTGCAATATTTGGAAAGAAAATAAAAATGTCCGCACACTTTCACTGGAAACTATTGCAGAACTGATTCAGTCGTTTCGAAAATTGAATACCAAATGGGTAACGCTTTCAGGTGGCGAACCTTTGATACATCCACACATTGACGCGATATGCCGCCTGATAAAAAATGCAAAAATGAAATTGAGCATTTTGTCAACCGGAATGACCGTCAGTAAATCAACCGAAACACTTCTAAGCCATACGGATGAATTGATTCTTTCGCTGGATGGCCCGCCGGAAGTTCACAATCGCATCAGGAATATCCCCACTGCCTTTGTGCGTTTGGCCGAAGGAGTAAATAAACTTCATCAAGCGAATCCAAACTACAGAATTACAACCCGCACGGTAATACAAAAGGAGAATTTTCGACATTGGCCCGAAATCATAGAAACCGTTCTTTCTCTCGGCATTCAACAATGCAGTTTTCTGCCTGCCGATGTTTCAACCTCCGCTTTTAACCATCCCAACAAATGGGAAACAGAAAAGCAAAGTGACATTCTGTTAAGCCCTGATGAATGTGATGAACTGGGGCAAATCACGGAGCGGCTCATAAAAGACTACCAGCCCTTATTCGACTCAGGTTTTATCGCAGAATCTCCAGCAAAACTGAGAAAGATACTTCAATACTACAGGGGATTTGTTATTGGACAATTCCCAATAAAAGCCTGCAATGCTCCATGGGTATCGACCGTTATTGAAGCCGATGGAACCGTACGTCATTGCTTTTTTCATCAGGCCATGGGGAATATTTATCAGGACAAATTGGAAGATATTTTGAACAAACCGGAATCGATTAGTTTTAGGAAACAACTGGACACCAACAAAAATCCGGTTTGTGAGAAATGTGTGTGTTATTTGAATTTGAAGGCGTTTTCGATGCTATAGTTCGATATTTTCTTTCCTTGGTTTTAAAACGTTTCACCCAATTGTCGAAACATCTCAATTGTATTGACAAATAGAACATTAAAGGCATTACAAGCTTCTGGAATCTTGACTTTGTTTCTTCTGTTGGGTTCACTTTTTTCGTGGGTGACAATCACTCGGTTAGCAAGATCGGATAATGCATAAGCAACAATAAAAGCATCTGCTTCCTCTGCATCCAAAAACTCATTCAAAGCATTTGGAAGATAGTGATCACTTTTAGATATGGCCCAGGCAGATACCTGCCCATATTCAGCCATGACGTGCGAAGAATCTTTGAAGAAGTCTTCTGGTAGATTGACTATGCACCATGCTTCCAAAGCATCATTTTTGTCATAAATCTCTCCCCTTACTTTATCAATACTGATGATCTTGCCATCTTCGGCAAGCTGTTTCACTTTATTCCAAAAACTGAAGGCTATGTCTAATGGATAGCTGTTTCGATGGGCTTCGATAAAAAAATTGCTGTCAACTACAAAAACGCCCATAATGCTTACATGTATTCAGCAAAAAAGGTCTGAAAAGTATCCCCTTTCAAACCAGTAAGTTTATAGGCATCCCGATAGAGCAGTTTGCCGGATTTTACAGCACTATTTATGTGCGAAGCAAAAGCTCTGCTGACCCTTTTTGCAGTTGTTGCATAGAAATTTCCTCCGGAACCCTGATTCTCCTTTCGGGCAAATTCACGATTGGAATATTGTTCGTAAAAGGCGAAGAAAGCCTTCTTGTTTATTTTGCCTGTGTCTAATGCCCTTCTGGCAATTACAATTTCACTGACCTTAAAATATCGGGACACATATTTGAAGTCTGGGTGCGTTTCCCAAACTTCATTAAATGTCTTTTCGGGAACTAAAAATTCTGCCGCCACTTTATCACAAAGCAATTCTATAGGGTCATCAGCGGGTAGCAGTTTTCTGAAATCAAACCCAGCACTGTAGCCTGTCCAGATATGGGCCAGTTCATGAACGATGGTAAACACTTGAGCAGACTTATAGTCAGCATTATTAATGAACATAATGGGGGCCCTTTCGTCAACCAATACAAATCCACGGCATTCATCAACAGGTATTGGGCGAGAGGTATTGTTTTCAACTACTCCGTTGAAAACAGCAATGATCCCTTTGTCCTCGATATGCTTTATCAAATGGTCCTGAGCATCCTGCCATGTTGGGAATTTATTGGCCCAATTTTCTGGAAGGTCGAGGGTTTTCCTAATGTCGGCCACAATTTCGCTAACATTGTGTCGGTGCTGGAATCGGCTTACGAAAGGCAATATATCAAAGTCATTGTCTTTCAAATAATCTTTCAACCAGTCCTGCCTCTGTTGAATCAACAAAATGGTGTCATAAACATTCAGGCTCACAGCCGTTGCCCGTGTACTATTGGTTCTGAAAAAAGGGATGGGTATTTTTTCTTTGGGTGGTTCTGGTAGAAAAAAATAGCCAAAAGGCAAATGCACTTTCTTAGAAAAGCCCTCTAATTGTTTAACCGTTGGTTTTTTTGTTCCGTTTAACCATTCTTGTACTTTTACTTTCGGAAACCTGGCTGAAAATTCATTCAATTCAAACCCTGCCCGGGTGATAGCCCAGGTAAGCATGTTTGCATTCACATGTATTTCCGCTCTCATGCTGCAAATTTACTTTTTATCATGTGTATCTTTTCGCCCGTCAACCGTAGCAAACCGCTTCTCTATTCGCTCTGCTTCTTTCAGGTAATGTGCGGTTTGCGGTTGTGGCAGGCTTTTTAGGGCCAGTTCTTCTGAGTAATAGAGAACAGGTTGTTCGTGCACGATACCGTAATGCTTAAACTTCAGGGCGGCATAGCGGTTAAAGGCTTTTAGAAATTCGGCTTTTGCTTTTTTATGTAGAGCGGTTTCCGCCATTGAATCAAACATTCAGAACCTTCATTGTCTCCTCTACAAACTGACTGATAACTCTCACTGCAATTTTTTGTACCTTCTTTTTTATTTCAATCGGGTGGCTGATGTGTCCGTAGAGGCGGTCAAATGCTTCATCGTCTATTTCTACTTTCAAAGTTTTTTCTGCTTTGCGTTTGGTGTCTTGTTTGGCAATGTCACTCAAACCCTTTTTCCATTGGTCAAATTCTGATTTGTCGCCTCCGCAAAAGAAAACTTGTTTCACAAAAAGTTGCTGCCGTCATAATCATCATCAACCATCCAGTAAGCAATGTCGGAAACATTACGGGCTTTCACTTCATCTTTGATTGGGTCGTAAATATCCAATCCCTGAATTTCTATTGTAACTTCTTTTCCTTTTTTGTTTACTGCAATATCGGGTTCACCGATTGTTACAAAACTTGCTGCACTCTTGCTTGGCTTTTTCTTTAAGCCTTCCTGTAACAAATCATCATGGATTCTTGCTTTGGTAACTTCAAAAGTTCCCATGCTGGTGGTTTGTGTGCTGCCTTCAATATCGCTTTCAAAACTGAAACCTAATATCACCAACCATTGTGCATCGCCTCTGTTTCTACATTCTTTGATTGCATCGTTCACTTGTTTCTTGCTTACTGTTCCGAATTTTGGTCCGATAAAAAAGTAAGTTTTCTTTTCGCCTTTTCCATTCATGCCTGCCTTGTCGGCAGACAGGTAGAAACCTTCGGCATGAAGATTTTCATTGGTAAGTAATTCAACTATTGTAAAAATTACCATTTCATTTTTTCTGCCGTTCTTAATTCCTGCACTTACCAAATGTTGTTTGATTACTTCTTCAAATGCTCCATCATCTTCACCTGTTTTTATTTCGTTGTCTAATTCTTCGGGAGAAATGGGTTCAAAGTTTTGCAAGGTTTCTACTGTGAACGGACCACTTACTCTTAATCGTTTGTTGTCAACTTCAGGTTTGTCATACAAAGTTTCTGTTGACGGTGGTTCATCATTCGCTAAACTTTTAAGTGTGATGTGCGGAACTGTTTTGTAAAGAAAACCCTGCCTGATGTCTCCATTACTTTCATCATACAATTTGTAATACGGAAATGTTGCTGTCATTAATCTTTGCTTGGCAATATTTAATGCAATTCTGCTTGTGTCAATCGTAATCCATCTTCTTCCGAATTGCTCTGCAAGAAATGCAGTTGTTCCGCTTCCGCAAGTTGGGTCAAGAATTAAATCGCCTGGGTCGGTTGTCATTAACAAACAACGAAGAATTACTTTTTCATTTGTTTGCACAACATACTTTTTATTCATACCAGAGCCTGATGCTGTATCATCCCAAAAATTTAAAAGTGGATTTACTGGAAAATCATTTGCATATCTGATGTATGAAAGTGTTGTTCCTGTTTTTGCTACTCTTTTTTTCTTGATTAGTTTTTCCATTCCAACAGGATTGGTTGCCCAACTTCTTCCTGCTGTTGGTTGAAAAGTTTCCCCATCAAATTTTATCGGATAAATACAACTTGGTGTGCTTCCTGCTGAAAGCAAAATTTGATTACGAAAAACTTTTGAGTTCTTAGGAAGTAGTAAATGATTTTCCTTTTCTTCTGCTGTCATTCTTCTTCTTTCTCCATTTGCTTCTTCAACCATAGAATAAGCTGCATCCCCCTCAAGTTGTTTATCTAAATAAAGTGTTCTGAATTTAAGTTTGGATTTATCCTTTGCATACCAAATGATATAGTCAGAAACGGAAGGAAGTAAATCAGTTCCAAGCCCAGCAGTTTTTTTCACTGTAATCAAACTCACAAAATTTTCACTCCCGAAAACTTCATCCATAATGCTGCGAACAAGGTGAACATTTTCATCACTGATTTGAATGAAACAACTTCCGCTTTCTGTCAATAATTCTCTTGCAATAATTAAACGGTCCCTCAAATAAGAGAGATAAGAATGAACTCCTAATTCCCAAGTATCACGAAATGCTTTTATCATTTCCGGTTCACCAGTCAATGCTTCATCGCTGCCGTCTTTAACATCGCGGTTGTTTAGTTTTATCTGCCAGTTGCTGCCGTATTTAATTCCATAAGGTGGGTCAAAATAAATGGTCTGAACTTGTCCTGCCATTCCTTCTCTCTCAAGCAAACTTGCCATTACCAAATGGCTGTCGCCTTGTATGAGGCGGTTTGTCCATCCGTCCTGATGTTCGTAATAATCACTTACTTTTTCCAACTCATCTTTCTCCAAAGCATTTCCAAAAAGTTCGTTGAACAAATCACCCTGCGGACTTTTTCTTTCGGTAACGGTGTAAAGATTTTCAATCAGCGTTTCGGGTGCAATGTGTTCGTGGCGGTATAAACTGCGTATGTCCACACGAAGCAAATCATCACGGTCATCGTTGCCGTATTTGTTGAGCCAAAATAATTCGGGGTCTTGCCCACGATGCACCACAGGATTTTTTGGTAACTCAATTACCTTTTTTCCCTGCTGCACTTTGGGGTTTGCATCTTCATATCCTGCTTCTTCTTTAGAAGGGATATGAACCCGTTTGTCGGCAGGATGCTTGATCGAATCGATTTTTTTAGGCATAGTGTGAATAATTGGAAGTTTGAAATTTCAAACTGTAAAGTAATGTCTTTATATTTGTGCCAATCCATACCTCTGGAGGTGGAAGGACACATGAGCCTTTGCCCCGCGTAAGCGGGGTTTTTTTATGGCAATAATTTGAGTCCATATCCGTCTATCTTATTCCCTTTCTTAAAAAATTTGGGCTTAATCACTTCAATGATTTGTTCATTGAAAGTCACTTTTTCATCTTGTAACAATCCGTAGTGCTTCATGGCAAATCTTCTGGCCGGATAGGCTACCAAATCAGCTAACTGTAAACCACTAATGTTTGCAGACTTTGGTTTTATTTTTAATTCCTTACTTGTTAAAGTTTCATCAATATCAGCGGGATTAATGTAATCGGTACCACCAGTAAAAATCCTCTTGTAACTTTCTTTCAAACGCATATCTTCTTTTCCCCCTCTCGATTCAAACATCATATCACCCTCAACGGATATTTCTTTCAGCCGCAAATGAAACCTTTCAAATATTATGGCCATACAATAATGATAGGGGTCGTATCTCCAGGTTTCGTATTTTGACTTAAGTTCCTTTTTGTCAATGAGCACCGTGATTATTTTGTATTGCCATTTCTCAAGCAACGAAAGGTACTCAGCATTAAAGGCACTTTCTACACTGGGTTCCTTTAATGCCTGAAACGGAAATTTCTTATTTACTAATTCCTTGCGGTGAAAAATTATGGGGTCATCAGGATGGGTATCGAAATATTTTCGTTTTAAATTTTCAACATCAGGAGTGAGTGTGTCTTTGATATAATCTAACCCAAGCACAACGCCTGTCAGACTTAAAAAACGATGATTGGGATCGTCAGAACTTTCCAAATCGCTATTGCCAACTTCATCTATATATATGCGATACTTCATCAGATTGAACTTATTTTCTCTGCCAACTGATTTTTGATGTTGCGAATGTCGTTCGCAATTTCAATGAAATGCCATTCGGGATATTCGTATTTTTCTTTGAGAGCATTTACAGCAGGCAACCAGCGGTTTTCTACAAACCATTTTTTTTCTTCCTTCTCTTTGCTCATGCCAGTAATTTCAATCATCAAGTTTTTTATCGTTCCGTCTTTGCCTTTGCATTGTGCAATGAAGTCAGGAAAATAATTTTTGTCTTTACCATCCTTCACATAAGGAACTGTCAAACCTAAAAACTGATTCTTCACATAACTTTTCACCTGAGGTAGTTCTTCCATTGTCTTGGCAGCAATGGCTTCCCAATTGCTATCGAGCACTACATAGTTCACATGACTTTTCATAGTACGGTAAACTTCTTTCACTGTATTGCCATTCACATACTTTGTACTGTTGAACTTATTGTGGTAACTAAAAACCGGGCGAATAAATTCTTTTGTGTTTTGTTCCGGGTTAATCCCTCTCCGTATGTGATCGACCACTTCTTTTGATTGTTTGAAAAAGATTAGTTTTTTGTATTTCAGATCACTTTCTCCAATCAAAATTATTTTGTTATGATACCAGTAATTTACAACAGCCATCAACCTGTTAAAAAGATAGAACTGCGGATCTTTACCACTTTCATCGGCATAATGCACTTTGATGAGTTCCTTGGTGAGCCTGAATATTATCTCTTGTTCACGTTTTTCAAAAACTGATTGCACTGTCATTTTTTCTTCCTTTGGTGAAAATGCACTGGCCATAATAGTCGTATGTGGGAATTGCGAACCGACTATTTCATAGTTTTCTATTTTGCTGAAATCAAATTTTATTTCTCTACTGATATTTTCAAGCCTGTAACCAACCACATTCGGAAAATCAATTTCCATTTCCTTTTGTCTTTCGGGTAAAGCCGAGATGTGTATCAAGTCCACTGGTGGAGGTGGTAATTCTGATTTACCGCCTTTAAACATTTTGAAAGGAACCCCAATGATATGAGCATATTCCGGCGGAAATTTTTCAATAACAATTTTCCGCTTATCGTCCGTTGGGTTTCCGTCTTTATCATAACCTTGCAAATAATAATTAACTCGCCGCAAAGCTCTGCCGGCAACTTGCTCACATAACAACTGCGAACCAAATGCCCGCAGTCCCATGATATGTGTAACAGTGTTTGCATCCCATCCTTCGGTTAGCATACTAACACTCACTACACAGCGAATATGTGAACCCAACTTGCCTTGTTTGCCAACTGAGTTCACCACCTCACGAAGAATTTCTGCATCGGTAATCCGTTCTGCACTTCCCTGACCGTGAATCCTTATGTAATCCTTTTTGAATTCTTCAATCTCAGAAACGAAAATCTTTTTGAACTCTTCGTTGATTTGTTCTCCATTGTCCAATGCATCGCTATCAATTAGGAGGGTCGGCGGTCGCTTTAATGGTTGCATTGTTACAGGATCGTAATTGCTGAACAAATCTTTTGCCCCTGCCCTTGTGATCAGCTTTCCTTCGTCATCATACTCATAGCCAGCAATGTATTTGTAAACTTCTTTTGAAACAGCTGTGTTGTTGCAAACCACAATAAATACAGGAGGTGGCGAAAAAATATTAATTCTTTCCTCATTATGCCTTCTAACACCTTTATCATACTCAAGATGGTGATTGTAAAATTGATCTAACGCACCTTTGACCCAATCACGCAATACAGGTGGTTCTTCTTTTAGTTTAGTTCCTTCTTCAATAGCATCTCTTCTTTGTCTGCGTTGTCCTTTTCTTGGGAAGGCATTCGGGTCTTGCTCCACTATTTTTCTATATAAATCCCGAAGCACAGCAAGCGACAGCTTTACTTTTCCGTCAGACAAACTCTGCGTGTTATCTGTTTCGGGCAAGAATGGAATTTTTACCAATCCGCTTTCAATCGCTTCAATCAAACCGAAATCAGAAACCACCCACGGAAACAAATTATAAGGTGTGTAGCCCGAACCCTGCAAGTAATAAGGCGTTGCCGAAAGGTCATACACATTCTGCAGTTTGAAACGCTGCGAAATTTGTTTCAGACCACTGAACCAAACTGCTGCTCTGGCATTCTCGTCTGCTTCTTCGTTGTCGGTTGTTTTACTTTTTGATTTTGGCAAATAACAATGGTGTGCTTCGTCATTCATGATTAGTAAACGACTTCCTGTTTTGAATTTGCCCAACATCCGTTTCACTACTTGTGAAAAATCTTCTTTGTTATCAGTTTCAATCTTTTCACCCCTTAAATTTATTTTACCATCAAACGGACTGCGTTTGTTGCCTTGCAAAATCTTTGGCTCAAAAGTATGGTAGTTTGTAATTACCAATCGTGCATTCAAATTTTCTAAACGTTGTTCTAATTTCTTCGGCACTAATCCTCTCTCATAATAATAGTCGGATTTGATATGCTGATTTTTTGTGTCAACAAACAAAACTCCTAATCTGCTTTTGATTGTAACACCTGGGGCTACGATTAAAAAGTAATCAGCAAACCGTGTGTCGCTGCGATATTCCTGTCGGTTGAAATAATGATAGAGAATGAAACAACCCATGACTAC
Organism: Bacteroidia bacterium; assembly: GCA_020053795.1. Taxonomy (GTDB): domain Bacteria; phylum Bacteroidota; class Bacteroidia; order NS11-12g; family UBA9320; genus JAGVMN01. The sequence goes on from JAGVMN010000027.1 coordinate 52,788, forward strand.
CGTCTTGCCAGAACCTGTTGCCATCTTAAAAGCAATTCTCGGCAACTGGTCAACAGCATCATTGCTGACTGTTTGCTGTCCATTGCGTATTATGTTTAAGATGTTTTGTCCGGCGTTTGATTTCTCTGCCACTTCATTCAACCAAATGGCGGTTTCAATTGCTTCTTGTTGAGCAAAAAATAATTTCTTAACTGAATGTCTTTCGGGATTGTCAAACCAAAACTGCAAGAGTTCTTTTGTAACTCTTGTGGTGTTGGGATATTTTTCTGATCTCCACTTGCCCATTTCTTTTCGGCAGAGATTTATTAAATGGGTACCATATTCTTCATATTCATTTACATCAAACATAGTTGCCTGAGGCCCCTGTCTATTTGGGATAGCCTGAACATCAGGTGTAAAAACCCTTCTTCCTTTGCGTATGTCATTATAATTTAATGATCCATCCGGGTCTGTAGAATAATGCAGCAATGGCTCATCGTACGGGCTATTTAATATCGGGTTATCAGCGTTCATTAAAATGGCTTAGGAATTTTCTCTTGTTCTATCTGTCCTGTTAGAGATATTTCCGCACAAATATCCATATTTATCTCATCGAATTCCCATCGAATACTAAGTCCCCATTTCCCCCTACCTTTGCACTTTAATGAATACCCGTGAAATTCTCGACAGGTTTGCCAATCAGGCTGCTGCTGTTGGGTTGAATGCGTTTTTAGAAAATAACAAAAAGGGCGTCGTTGCCCTTGGTGGATTGTCGGGGTCTGCCCCGGCCTTTGCATTGGCATTGGTTGTCGGGCAATTTCCGTTGCTGGCCATTTGCGAAGATGAGGAGTCGGCGGCGTTTATGAAAAACGATCTGGATGCCTTGCTGGGTGACGAGGCTTCTCACCTTTTGCGGACCTCTTTCAAAAAACCATTACAAACGGAAACGGAGGACACTGGCATCGCTCAGGAAAGGGCGAGTTTGCTTTATGATCTGACCAGAGGCAAGCCTCCTCATATCATCGTTTCGTATCCGGCGGCTCTCGCTGAGAAAACGGCCGATTCCGTTTCTCTGGATAAAAGTCGGTTTGACCTGAACAGTGGCGAAGCACTTGATCTGGATTTTCTGATTGAGATGCTCAATGAATACCATTTTTCAAGAGAAGACTTCGTGTATGAACCCGGTCAGTATTCCATTCGGGGCGGGATAATTGATATTTATTCTTTTTCGAATGAATTGCCCTATCGCTTTGAACTGGATGGAAGGACGATAGAATCTATCAGGATATTCGATCCCATGACGCAGCTTTCTTTGAAGGAAGCCCGTTTTGCCGCCATAGTCCCCAATGTTCAGAACAAGCAGGTGGGCGGTAAAAGGCAGAGTTTTTTTGAATATTTTTCAAAGGAAATGGCAGTGGCCCTGCTCAATGCGGAAAGGGCCATGCCGACTTATCAGGACCTGTTTGAAAAGACCGTATCCAAGGCGGAAAATCCCGAAATCGTTCATGAGATATTTGAAACAGGCGATGAACTTTTGACACATGTAAAAGGGCACAGGGTGATTGAAATATCCGGTCATCCGGTGTTGAAACCAAAGGAGCTATTGACGTTCAACACGGTTCCGCAACCTTCTTTCAACCGACAGTTCAACCTGATCATGGAGCATTTGGATGCGAACACAAAGATCAATGGTGTCAATCTTATTTTCTCGGAAACGAGCAAACAGATTGAAAGGCTCTACACCATTTTCGAAGACCTGAAACACGAGGTAAACTTTGAGCCTGTCTATCGCGGTCTCAGTGCCGGTTTCATGGATCGGACACTCAGCATGGCGGTCTATACGGAACACGAACTTTTCGGAAGACATTTTCAGTACCGGAGCAAAACCCGTTACACCAAAAATCAGGCGATCACCCTAAAGGAGCTGAATGACCTGCAACCCGGCGATTTCATTGTGCATGTAGATCATGGCATCGGAAAATTTCAGGGCTTGCAAAAAATTGAGATGGGTGGAAGAAAACAGGAGGCTGTTCGGATTCTATACAAAAACGACGATCTGCTTTATGTCAACATAAGCTCGCTGCACAAAATTTCAAAATACACCGGCAAGGAAGGAACTGAACCCAAGCTCAACAAGCTGGGATCGGATGCCTGGCAAAACCTGAAAAACAAAACCAAAAAACAGGTTAAAGACATTGCCCGCGATTTGATAAAACTCTATGCGAAACGCAAAGCACAACCGGGTTTTCAGTTTTCGCCTGACTCCTATCTGCAACTGGAACTGGAGGCAAGTTTCTTTTATGAAGATACGCCCGACCAAAGCAAGTCAACGGAAGATGTAAAAAATGACATGGAACGTCCGCATCCCATGGACAGGCTGATTTGTGGTGATGTGGGGTTTGGCAAAACAGAGGTAGCTATCAGGGCGGCGTTCAAAGCGGTAACTGACAGCAAGCAGGTCGCCATTTTGGTGCCTACAACGATTCTGGCCCAACAACATTACCGTACCTTCAAATCGAGATTGGAGGGTTTTCCCTGCACCGTTGATTATATCAACCGGTTTCGAAGTGCTAAACAACAAAAGCAAACACTGAAAAACCTCAAAGAAGGCAAAGTGGATATCATCATCGGCACCCACCGTTTGTTGGGAAAAGACGTGGAATTCAATAATCTGGGACTATTAATTATTGACGAGGAACAGAAGTTTGGCGTAGCGTCCAAGGAAAAGTTAAAGGCTTTTAAGGTAAATGTGGACACCCTCACTTTGACTGCTACACCCATTCCCAGAACACTGCATTTCTCTTTGATGGGAGCCAGGGACTTGTCAATTATCAATACACCGCCACAAAACCGCCAACCGGTGAAAACAGAATTGCATGTCTTTGATAAGGACATGCTGAAGAACGCCATAGACTATGAATTGAAACGAGGCGGACAAGTATTCGTGGTGCACAACAGGGTGAAAGACATCGCGGCCCTGGCCGGAGACATCAGGTCCGTTTGTCCGGATGCCAGAGTGGCCATTGCCCATGGGCAGATGCACGGTGATGAACTGGAAAATGTGATGATTGGTTTTGTTGAAGGAGAGTACGATGTGTTGGTGGCTACAACCATCATTGAATCGGGCCTGGACATCCCCAATGCCAATACCATTATCATCAACAATGCCCATTATTTTGGGTTGAGCGATCTGCACCAAATGAGGGGAAGAGTTGGTCGCAGCAACAAGAAAGCGTATTGTTACCTTTTTTGTCCGTCGCTTCATACTTTGTCGGAGGACGCCCGAAGAAGGCTGGTAGCTATTGAAGAGTTTTCAGAACTCGGGTCCGGATTCAATGTGGCCATGCGTGATCTCGATATTCGCGGAGCAGGTAATCTTTTGGGGGGCGAACAGAGCGGTTTCATCGCCGAGATCGGTTTTGACATGTACCATAAAATTCTGGATGAAGCCATTGAGGAACTGAAACTCGAAGAATTCAAAGAGGTGTTTACCGACGATCAAACCTATAAAAAACAGCGGGAATGCCTGTTGGAGACCGACCTCGATGCCATGATTCCGGATGAATTCGTGCGAAACATCAGCGAGCGACTGAGTCTATACAGCGAGTTGGCCCGACTGAAAACGCCCGAGCAATTGGTGGAGTTTAAGATCGGACTCCGGGACCGGTTTGGCCCATTGCCCAGACAAGTGGAGCGTTTGCTGGATTCTGTAAAGTTAAAATGGATGGGTGAACAGACCGGCTTTGAGAAAATCAATTTCAAGAACTACAAACTGGCCGGGACATTTATTACGGATGATTCGTTCTTTAAATCAGAAGCTTTTTCTCATATCATTCAGGTCATACAGCAGCATCCCCGTTCTTATGCTCTGAAGCAAAACCGCCATCAACTGATGCTGATCTGCGAGGGTGTTGAAGATGTGAAAGAAGCCATTAACAGGTTGGTTCGGTTGAGCATTTCGGATGGGGCTGTGAAAGTATTGGAAAACCAGACCACTGATGTACAATAGAAGATTTTCGCTGGAGAGCGTTTTTATGAATCCTAGCCTTGACTCGACGTCAGCAAAGGGGTTTATTATTGAGTAACGCTTTTATTACCTCCAACCTCTGACAATTTTAATTAGAGCCCATTTATTAAAACCAGCCTTTAGGCTGGTAAATGCAATTGATAGATGGAACTGGCTTTAGCCATGTATCGCATCAAATCATGACTAAAATCGTCATGCGTAGGTGTCATGTTTCCGGCTTCAAAAAAATCATTGTTGCACGTATCCTGGGTGTAGGTATATGCTACAAATGACCATCCAGACGGAAGATTATAATTAATGTCATTGAGCAGTTCGAGACTGTCTAAAAACATGACATATGCCTTGATAGTCAAAGAGCCGTCCAAAATGGTATCTTCGCCTGAGATGAAATCTGAATAAAAGCCTCTATTTTCTCTATCCAAGAAACTAATGGAAAAAAAGGCCAACGAAAGGATGATGATTATTTTTTTCATAATGGTTGAATTTCTTTATTGTTTCACATTGTAGTTTATCAATTCCCAAAAAGTGCCGTCGTTTCTCTCTATCCTAATTTTTCCAATATGACGGGCCCAATAAACCTTTTTTTACAGGAGTTTACTTAAATTCGAAGCATGTCGGCCAATACAAATTTAATGTGGCAGTATGCCCGTGCCTTTAGCTTTGCCAGAGCAATCAATGTAACAAAACTACTTGGCAGTTATTATTTGTCAAGACTGATAAAAAGGCCTGTTCATTGGGGTATGCCGTTTTCTGTTTCTATTGAGCCAACCACGTCCTGCAACCTCCGTTGTCCGCAATGTCCCAGCGGAATAAGGTCTTTCAGCCGGCCGACAGGAATGATTGATGAGGCACTAAACAGAAAAATTATTGACGAACTATCACCCCAGTTGGCCTATATCACATACTACTTTCAGGGAGAACCTTTTTTAAATCCTGATTTTACAAACATGGTTATCTACGCTACTCAGCATAAAATATTTACCTGTACTTCTACAAATGCCCATTATCTTAGCCCTCAGAACTGCAAAAAAGTCATTGACAGCGGTTTGTCTAAAATCATTATATCAATAGACGGAACTACACAGAAGTCATATGGAAAATACAGAATTGGAGGAAGTCTTGCAAGGGTAATTGAGGGAAGTCAAAATATGGTGGAGGCAAAAAAGAAGGAAAAAAGCAGAACCCCATTTATCGTTTGGCAATTCATCATTTTCAGTCACAACGAAAATGAACTGGAGGAGATAGAAAAATTATCGTTGGAAATTGGGGTCGATAAATTGGAATTGAAAACCGCACAGGTTTATGATTTTGAATATGGTAACTTATTGATACCAACTACAGATAAGCACTCTCGATATTTTCACGTCAACGGGGTAATGAAAATTAAGAACAAATTGCTCAATCATTGTTGGAAAATGTGGCAGGGTTGTGTTTTTACCTGGGATGGAAAAGTGGTGCCTTGTTGTTTCGATAAAGACGCCAAAAAAGAAATGGGGAATCTGAGCCAAAATTTTTTCCGGCAAATTTGGAAGGGAGAAAAATATTCGCATTTCAGAAGTCAAATATTGCAATCCCGAAAAAATGTTGAAATCTGCCGTAACTGTACGGAGGGAACAGGTGTTTTGAACTAAATTCGGTCTGCGTTACTTAAAGAATGATAACACTCATTCCCTGATTCAGAAATTTTTATTTGAATAATTTCATTTTTTGTACTTGATACCCTATAATTGCTCAATAATGACAGAAATTTTACTTTCAATTAACAACAGTTAATACCAGCCATATGAATATCAGAGTACTTCTAACCACTTCATTAGGGATTTTAAGCGTAGCAATCCCTACTTTTACAGGGGCTCAAAACCCTTCAACCAAATACGGCTTTGAAATAAACGGAGGCATAAGGGAATACGGAGGTGATCGTGGAACGCGTTACTTTTTCGCCCGTCGTCCAGACTATCAGGCTATTGGCATAGCTTTTAGTTATAATGTAAATCCATCCTTTGATGCAACAGTCTATGGCTCATCAGGAACATTAGGACAACGCGATTTTTCTAAACCAAGGGCACTTGGGTTTACTGCAAGTATTACCGATCTTGTGATTGGTCTGCGATATAAGTTTGCCAATAATTACATCATGAGCGATCAATCAAAAATTCGGCCTTACCTGCAGGCAGGTTGGGGCGGAATGCAATCTGTTTCAAAAATTTTGCACAACACAGATGGTTACGCTGAGAACTATCAAAATAACCGTACTTGGTTTGCAGCTCAATGGTCGGCCGGAGTTGGTGTAAAATTTGGTTTGACAGATTACCTTGATATGAGCTTGCAGTCTTTGTACAACTATAGTTTTGATGACAATTATGACGGACTTCCATTTTCATTGAGCCGCGTAAGACTTAACGCTTTGCATGATGCCTTTTTATACCATTCAATAGGATTTACTTATAATTTTGGTGATAATGAAGGAATTTATCGCTTTGGCAGAGATAAAGATGAGGTGCCTAAAGAAGTTATTGCAAGGGTGAACTTGCTGAGTAAGAGAATACTTTTTGAAACAGCTTCGGCAACTATTATTCCTACGTCTTATACTGATATTGACTCAATCGTTGAAATTCTTTTGGACTATCCGACCTTGAATGCTTTGATTGAAGGTCATACAGATGATGTTGGAGATGATGCCGCAAACATGACCTTATCTCAGCAAAGGGCAGATGCAGTTAAAGCATATTTGGTAAGCAAGCAAATTGAAGATGCTCGTTTAACTTCAAAAGGTTATGGCGAAACACAGCCAATTGCCAAGAATGATACAGAGGAAGGTAAAGCTTTGAATCGCAGAGTTGATTTGAAATTATACTATAGAAAATAGCTGTATTTCTCTTTAAAATATTTAGAAAGCTCCGTTAACGCGGAGCTTTTATTTTTTCTGATCTAAAAGAATTTCAAGAGACGCCAGTTCATCTCGAAAACGGGCGGCATCCATAAAATCCAAATCCTTTGCCGCTTTTTTCATGGCCTTTTTCGTGGCATCAATGGTTTTCTTCAATTGATCGGTTGACATGTATTGAAGTATAGGGTCTGCTGCCAGACTTGCAGATTGCTGTTCCTCATAAGCCTTAACCTCACGCGGCTTTAAAGAATCTGCCACTGAAGTTTGTTCAAAAATATCTTCCCTGCTCTTCTTGATACCGGCCGGAGTAATTCCATGAAGTTTGTTGTAAGCCATTTGCTTTTCCCTTCTCCGATTGGTTTCATCAATTGTCTTTTGCATGGAGTCAGTGATTTTATCGGCGTACATGATTACCCTTCCGTTTTCATTCCTGGCTGCCCGGCCTATGGTTTGAACCAAGGATCGAACGGATCTTAAAAAACCTTCTTTGTCGGCATCCAGAATTGCCACAAAGGAAACCTCCGGTAAATCCAATCCTTCTCTCAAAAGGTTGACACCGATCAGCACATCATAAACCCCCAATCTTAAATCCCTCAGAATCTCAACCCTGTCAAGGGTCTTCACTTCGGAATGGATGTAAGCGGATTTTATATTCAATCGCTTGAGGTATTTGTCGAGTTCTTCGGCCATTCGTTTGGTTAAGGTGGTAACCAAAACCCGATCACCCGTTTTGACGGTTTCATCAATTTCTTCAAGTAAGTCATCCACCTGATTGGTCCCGGGCCTTATTTCAATCAAAGGGTCTAACAAGCCGGTGGGTCTTATAACCTGCTCTATCACCATACCTTCAGATTCGTTGATTTCAAAATCCGTTGGGGTAGCACTCACATAAACCAGTTGTGGTGTTATTTCGTGAAATTCCTCGAACTTTAATGGTCTGTTGTCAAGGGCCGCAGGAAGCCGAAACCCATACTCCACGAGGTTTTGTTTTCTGGACCGATCACCCGCATACATAGCCCTGAGTTGAGGAATCGTTACATGACTTTCGTCTATCACCGTCAGATAATCCTCAGGAAAATAATCGAGCAGACAAAAAGGTCTGTCACCGGCCTTTCTTTTGTCCATATAGCGGCTGTAATTTTCTATCCCACTGCAGTATCCAAGTTCCCGCATCATTTCCAGATCGAAAGTCGTACGGTCTTCAATTCTTTTTGCTTCCTGAGGCCTTTCGGTTTGCTTGAAATATTCTATCTGGGCCATCATGTCGTCCTGTATCTCATGTATGGCACTATTCAGTCTTTCTTTTGGTGTTACATAAATGTTGGCAGGGAAAATAGCAGCATTCTCCATTTCTTCAATGGCAGAACCGGAAACCGTATCAATCAGAAATATTTCTTCTATTTCATTTCCGAAAAATGTCACCCTCATGGCCACATCCTCATAAGCCAGAAAAACATCAACATTGTCTCCCCTTACTCTGAATGTTCCGCGTTTAAAATCTACTGTTGTTCTGGAATACAAGCTGTCCACGAGCGAGTAGAGCAAAGTGTTTCGGCTGATTTTTTGACCTTTGGTGATCCGAATGATGCTGCTTTCATAATCCATTGGATTTCCTGCTCCATAAATACAGGACACCGAAGCTACCACAATAACATCTCTTCTGCCAGATAAAAGTGCCGATGTGGTTCTCAACCGGAATTTTTCAATCTCCTCATTTATATTGAGGTCCTTTTCGATATAAGTATTTGAACTCGGGATGAAGGCTTCGGGTTGATAGTAATCGTAATAGCTGACAAAATACTCTACCGCGTTTTTTGGGAAAAAGTGTCTGAACTCGCCATACAGTTGAGCTACCAGCGTTTTATTGTGGCTGATAACAAGGGTTGGTCTTTGGATATTTTCAATTACATTGGCCATCGTAAATGTCTTTCCGGAACCTGTTACACCCAAAAGCGTCTGTGCCCTCAAACCCATATTCAGCCCCTCGGTCAATTGACGGATAGCGTCCGGCTGATCACCGGTTGGTTTGTATTCCGATTCAAGTTCGAATTTCATTTTTCAGTTAACTCAACAGAGCACAATATGTTTTTGATTACCACAAAACTTTTATGAAGTAGTACAGAATAACGAGGCAGAGAAGCAGCTTTATAAAGGCACCGCCGAGGAATCCCAGAAAAGAACCAAAGCCCGATTTAACAGCTAACCTGAAATCCGACCCGCCGATCAATTCGCCTATTACAGCTCCGATCAGCGGCCCGAACAAAAATGTCAAAGGGCCCAAAACAGGTACAAACAGTCCGCCGATCAATCCAATGGTGCTTCCTATTTTACCGGCCCTTGTGCCACCGAATATTTTTGTACCCCAAACCGGCAGCAGATAATCCAGAACCGTAACCAACACGGTGAAAAAAATAAGCCAACCCAAAAGTTCCCAACTGAGTTGCGGTCCTGCCGTTGAATGAAACTTCAGCAACCCCAGTCCGAGCAAACTCAAAGGTGGCCCCGGAAGTGCCGGAATTACCGCACCAGCCAACCCGATTAAAATCAACAAGGCACCAAGTAAAAGCCAGACCCAATCCACAGCCGCCAAATTAAGGAAAAGGAACTAATTTCGCGACAAATTGAAAACAAGAGTTTTATTCGTTTGTCTGGGCAATATCTGTCGGTCACCAATGGCGGAGGGCATCTTTAAGAAGCTGATTGAAGAAGCACAACTGGAGTATCTGATAGAAACAGACAGTGCCGGAACTGCGGCCTACCACACCGGAGACCTCCCCGACCTGCGAATGAGGCAAACGGCGAAAAACAAAGGTATTGAACTAACACACAGAGCCAGAAAAGTGCGGGAATCCGACCTTGTAAACTTCCACTATATTTTAGCGATGGATCAATACAACCTGACAGATTTAACACACCCTCAGTTTGCAAGTTCCGCCGAAATATACCTGATGCGGAAATTCGATCCGCACTTTCCGGACACGGATGTTCCCGATCCTTATTACGGCAGCCCCGAAGAATTTGATGAAGTGTATGAGATCTTGGAAAGAAGTTGTAGGGGGTTGTTGGAGTATATTAATGCAAATAGACTGTATTGAATGAATATTCCGAGGAATTCCAAGTGATAAAGGAACAATCAGGGTTTTTTGATTTCCTTTTGCCTTTTAAAATCAAGACCGCAATTAAAGCAATGATAAGTTCTTTTAAAGAACGGCAAAGGAAAACCAAGAAGCAACAATGAAATGGCTAATGCTTGACCCGAAAGCTGTGGTCTTGAAATTTCTATTGAACCGCAAGAAGGACATTTAACTCTAATATGTGGCATAGCAATAAATCGTTGTTTTTTGGGATTTTAAAATGAGTTCATTGTTCGTAAAATCCATTTCATAAACACCATTATAGACAAAATCAAACGTATCAGTTCGTGTAATTTTAGTTGAATTTCCATCAATTTGCCAATTACCCCTTGCCATTCGCGATTCAAAACCCGGAAGGGTAATTTTTCCGTTTGTTCCGAAGTCAATTCTCTCATTGCAAATTCCATAAAAGACAATGATACTAAGATTTTCTGAATTAGGTCGATAGTGTTTGCCATTAAAAGTAACATAGTCAACACACCACATGTTATTTGTCAGTTTCTCATATTTGGTTGGAAGAGTTGAGAAGTGAAGTATAATGATAACCCGTTTAGTGGATTGAAATTCAAGCTGCGAGGGCATGTTTGATAAGGTTAATTGGTTTTCCATTTTCTTTATTAATCATTTGAAGAGCAGTCATA
>JAGVMN010000039.1 GCA_020053795.1 Bacteroidia bacterium
ATCAAGTTGCACGGTTACATTCTGGCAATTGGCCACCGGAGCCACCTGATCTTTCACGGTTACGGTCGTTGCACAAGTCGAAGAATTTCCGTTGACATCAGTTACCGTCAGCACCTCTGCATTGTTGCCAACCTCCGCACAAACAAAAGATGTCTGACTCAAAGACAAAGTTGCAATTCCACAGGCATCGTTAGAACCATTGTTTACGGCTGCTGAGTTTGTCGAAGCAGAACCGTTATTATCTAATTGTACAGTTAAATTCCTGCAAATAGCATTAGGGGCGGTTTGATCTGTTACAGTAATTGTAAAACTGCAAGTTGCCGTTCCGCAAGAATTAGTTGCGGTTAGTGTTACATTGGTTAGGCCCTTATTAAATGTAGAACCGCTTCCCGTGCCGCTGCCGCTTCCGGATGTTGCACCGGAATAAGCATATGAATAAGTTGGAGTGGGTGTTCCGGATGCAGTTGCCGTATAATTTACAATAGTGTTGCAGTCATTGGCATCTGTGCTTGTTGAGATATTTGAAGGACAAGCTGTAAATGAGGGCGTTGAACAGGTTATTTGAGCCTTCACCTCAAAGTTGTAATTGGCTTCATTACAATCATTGTTCGTAATATTAATAGTTGCCGGGTAGGTGTTCACTGCAGTAGCATTAAATGTTACTGTGAATGAAGTGGAACTATTGGCAGCAACAGATGCAGGCAGACTGATGCCTCCGAAGGTGAAATTTGCCGCATTCGAAATGGCTGAAATGGTCAAATTACTGTTACCCGTATTCTCAATAGTGAATGTCTTTACAATAGGCACAGTAGGCAAGGTGGTACCAAAATCAGTGTTATCAGATGTGGAGTATGCATTATTACCATCAACGATGCTAACCCCATTTCCTTTAACATTTATCTCAGGAGCCAAATAGGTCGAACATGTTCCGTTTATTGCACCTGTTGCCCAGTTTGATGTGGATCCGGTTAAGGCAAAAGTATTAAGCGTTCCGTTATTGCCGTTGCCGCTTGAATCAATTAAAGTGGTGATACCGCTATTGTTTGCATTCACGAATCCCTGATTAGCCTTATAGTAGGCAACCAGATTGGGTCGTGAGTTTCCCAGTTCGCAATTCATATTGGATTGAATTTCCGACTGACACAGGGCTCGTCTCCAGATTCTGATTTCATCATAGATGGCATTGGTATAGGCAAAACCTGCAACCAGACCGATATCAAGTGTTCGACCAACGTTATTGATACTAAAACCGGATCCGATGTTCAGAAAACTTTGCAAAACGCCGTTCATATATATTTTTGCAACGGCACCGTCTCTCACACAAGCTATGTGGGTCCAAGTGTTGACTGGCATCGCGTTGGATCCTGTGCAGGTTTTTATGGTTGTTCCGCTTTCAAGAGAAAAACTGGGAATATTATTGTTGGCATCGTTGGCAAGAGAAACAGCCCATTCGTTGTTTCCGGGCGAACCACCTGTTAGCCACTTACCCAAACCAAAACTGTTTTGCCAGTTTGAAGTGCCAGCTCTCTTGTTAACCCAAAATTCAACGGAAAAATCACTAACTCCAAAATCCAGAGCCGCGTTATCAGGAATAACGACGTAGTCATTTGAACCGTCAAAAGCCAGACCGGTGGCCTTTGGATTTACAACAACCGTTATGCTGTCTAATGTTGAACATCCGTCTTTCGCCCCGGTTACATAATATTTGCCGGCTCCGGCGGTCTGAATATTGGAGATGGAAGGATTCTGATCAGATGAAGAAAATCCGTTTGGTCCCGTCCAACTGTAAGTTGTGGCACCCGAACAGGTCAGGTTTAAGGTGCTGCCTTCATTGATGGGGCCATTGCTTCCCAAGGTAAGTGATGGGTTTGTGCATAAGATAACTTTGGAAATGAATGCATCATATCCGCCCGAATTGCTGAAACTGCTGCTACCCAAGGTAAAAGTAGTGGAATGATAAGTACCAACAAAGTATAGAGAGTCATTGGATGGCATTACAATTTTGGAACCGAAGCTATAGTAACTGTTGCCACCGCGACCGGCGGTAATAAACTGTCCGGTCGTATCAAATACAGCGTAAAATGCATCACCATAAGTGCCGCTGGCGGTCAGGTTGAAAGTTGAACCACTTGGATCGAAATCAGTTGTTGACAGGAAAATACCAGTTACGGCTACTCTCCCTGTTGCATTTACATAGATGCCATTTCCTTGTGCCACACCGCTGCTTGGGATTGATTTAGCCCAAATGAAATTGCCGTTGGTGCTGTATTTGGCAACAAAGATGTCGTAATAATCAGTCCCTGAGAGATTATAAGTGCCACCATCCATATCAAAATCTGTTGCAGGAGAAAACTCGCCGGTGATGTAAATATTTCCTTGTGGATCTGAAGCGATTCCCTGTGACCAATCCGATTGATTGCAGCCCTGAATGTATTTTGCCCAAATGTAGGAGCCATTAGTGCCGCTGTATTTCGCAATCCAGATGTCACCATAATAGCACCCTGAACGATATTGAGTTCCACCATCCGGGTCGAAATCTAAACCTCCCTGAAATCCACCGGTCAGGATAATATTGCCACTGGCATCAAGTACAAGCCCTGATGCTGCATCACAGCAACCCTGAAGGCTTTTGGCGAAAGTATAAGAACCTGCAGATGAGTATTTGCCGTAGAAAATGTTCCCTGCTGAATATCCGCTGTAATTGTACAAATATGCGGTACCTGAACCCGGGTCTGCATCCATAGTCCCATAGTCAAAGGAACCGCAGATGAAGATGTTGCCAGAGTTGTCTGTTTTGATATCATTGATCTTTTCATCATCACCAGTTGCATCTGATCCGCCCATTGATTTTCCCCAGGAAAAAGTTCCGTCGGTGTTGTATTCTCCAAAAAATAAATCGAAGCCACCATTGCTTGTGAAGTTCGTTGTGCCTGAACCGGGATCAAAATCTACGGTACCCTTAAAACGGGCAGCCAAAAGTATTTTACCAGAGGGGGAAAATGTCAAGGCTGTGCCCTCATCATTTCCTGAACCGCCAATTGATTTGGCCCAAATCAATGCACCCGATATATTGTACTTTGCTAAAAAGATATCTGTGTTGCCGCTGCTGCTTAGGTTGGTTGTGCCAGAAGAAGGGTCGAAATCTACTGTTGAACTGAACGTTCCGGTGATATATGAATTTCCGGCGTTGTCAACGATGATTGAACTTGCCAGTTCATCACCTGAACTGTTTAGAGTAAAGGTCTGAATAGTTTGAGAACTTGTGTTTACAGTCAAAAAAAATGTTAGACTAAACAGAATTGAAGGAAAGATTTTTTTCATGAATTTTATGTTAAGAGGTGTCAAAGAGAAATGTATAATTTATTGATTCCTAATTAAATGTGCTTTATTTTTGCTTTTGTTATTCTTGTCAGGCATTTGTCCCAAATGAAGAAAATATTTGACTATACGAGGTCATAAATAATTCAAATTCATAACAAAGGATTAATAGCAAAAAAATATCTTTTCTCAAGTAATTGAAATACCACTAAAGTAGTAATTTGGAAATTTAAAAGAAAAAGTTCCCTGCAAACAAGATACAAGGAAGGTGCAGAATCGGGTTCTGAAGACTATGCCTTCCTGGTTTTAACAGCCTTAATCAACGAGAGGCCAAAAGTCGCCTGTGTAAATAGGCCTTTTCTGGCAAGACCCGGATACCAGCCAATCTCATATTTAATGAAAACTTTGCTCGCCATATTGCTGTACCCGAATCGGCCACCCCATGGATTTGTCTCAAAACCTTTCGTGCCGCTGCCCTGCATTTTATATGATTTTCCGCCAACCTCAATATCCTGTATATTTATTAACGGGGCAAACAAGACATCGAAATACATGTTGCGATACCATTTAAAATTCCAGTGATCTCCGCCCGAATTCACCCTGGCTTTCATGATGTCGATAAATGAAAAGCCGCCATAAAGCATTGTAGCATTGAGGTTGGTTCCCGATTGCCATTCGCTCAGTTTCGTGCCGTCAGTTGCAGTTACGGATGAATCGCGACGAGCTTTAATAGGGGAATTGTAATACTGAATGCCAAAATGAAGGGCTACTATTCTTCGTGTCGGGACTTGCACCGGAAGGAACGTGGTTACAGTGGATGTGCCTTTGTATTCCGTGCTTAGAGTTGCCTTCATTTTCTTCTTGCCAACCTTATCTACAAAGTGAAAGCGACCACCAACTCTGAAATCCTTATAACCTTTCAGCTTATTATTGCTTTCGTTGGTACCCTTGATTATGTTTCTTTTTAAATCGTACCATGAGAAGCGAAAACCGGCTTCCGCCGAAAGTCTGTTGATATAAAAGTCGGCATCGGCTCCGCCACTGAACGACAAAGCCGCAGAACCCATGGTGAAATCCAGCAGACTGATGCCCACCATCAGGTTTTGAGTTTTTGACTCATCGTCGGTGATATCATAAGTCATGGTTTGGGAAAGTGCCTGACAGACAAATACTGTCAGTATTGTTAGGGTGAGTATATTTCTTTTCATTTTTCCGAAATTGGGTTTTATCTATTTTGGACGGTTTAACTAATTGCAATCGCTTTTGCCTGAAACAATTAACTCCTTAATTTTATTAAACTTCAGGTCTGTTCCTACCTCAATTGATCTCATTTCATAAAACAGTTTAATATGTCTGCAAATATGGCCGGCATATACGGGTGTGGAAATACCACTTAAGTAGTAAATTTAAAATGAGTCTAATGGTGAATAGTATAATTGGCAATCATCAAAAAAAAAACTTATTTTCATCGCCAAATATTAAAGATTGAAAACTGTCTTCCTTAGTCTCATACTTTTTGCATTCTCAATTAGTGAGGGTTTGCCGTCAATCAGTCTCTCCGAAAAAGCTTTTATCACCTATTCGGTCAATCAGGGGCTTTCTCAAAGCTCTGTTTATTGTCTTTATCAAGATAAAAGAGGATTTATATGGGCCGGAACTGCCGAAGGCCTAAACCGGTTTGATGGTTATAAGTTCAAAACTGTTAGAAAAGTGGAAGGCTCTGAAAAAGGTCTGAAAAATGATTATTTCAGCGGCCATGGTGTGGAAGACAAACAGGGAAACTTATATTTTGGATCCAGAGATGGAATACAGATTTATAACCCTTCGATGGGGCGTTTCGGGAATTTAATTTTTAAAGGCACCAGGAAACCAACGGGCCAGGTGGATATCATCTGTTTAGATGAAAAGGCCGGTAAACTTTGGTTTTGGTATGGCGTCAATCAGATTTGGTGCTATCATTTCAGGTCACAGAAATCTGAGATTTTTACAGTGCCGGATAAATTCAGGAACTGGCAATATTATCACGGGTTCCGATCGGCTCACTTTTTCAATGGGTATATCTGGTTCAATGCAAAAAGCGGATTGGCCAGATTTTCAACTGCGGAAGGCAGTTTCAAAATGGTGCTTGAAAATGAATTCAAGGAGCACAAGATTCCGTTTTGCGGCGGTTCTGCACCTGCTAAAGACGGAATTTCAATTTGGGTATGTACACCATATAAACTGATCAAATGGAATACCCGCACCAATAGAGTACAAGTAATCCCATTTGGCTTGGAGGCAAACAAGCCCAATAACATTGTCAACCTGATTGAAGATGACGAAGGCAGGTTGTGGTGTGGTTCCACTGTAGAGGGATTGATTTGCTATACATCCGAATCAGGGAAAATAGAGAACTTCAGATACAACAGACAGGTCAGAAACTGTCTGTCGTCCAATATCATCAGATGTCTTTGGATAGATAAAGGCCAAAATCTTTGGATAGGTACCGATGGCGGTGGATTGAACAAATTGGACCTGAAACCACCCAAGTTTATCATGATTCCACCGGCAAATACGATTGCTGAACCATTTAGCAGCCGTTTTGTAAAATGCTTTTACGAAGGCGAAAATTCAGAAATCTATTTTGGCACCAACGACGCAGGCATCAATTACTACCATCAGGAATCTGGACAGACACGGAACATCAGATGGAAGACTGATTATGGGCTTTATTGTGCGGCGATTAAAGAAGATCGGTTTGGAAATATCTGGATTGGATCGTCGGAAGGCGTGCTTCAATTTGATCGAAAGTTTCAATTGAGAGAAAGGACTTCTTCCAAAAGCGTCACCTCAAATGGACGAAACTGGATTACGGATATTCTCATTCTTCCTGGCGACCAAATTGTGGCCACCACTTGGCGTGGGGTGTTTTTGGCAGAAACTCGTAATGGGAAAGCAGATTCATTTTTTCCAATCGTTGAGAGGGATGGTTACTTTCATACAGCGTATCAGACAAAGGATGGACGTCTTTGGTTGGCAGCAGAGGGGTATAGTTATGTGTTCATCATGAAGAATATAGGGTCTAAATGGCAAATGGCAGATTCGGTAGTTTTTTGCATGGCTGTGAGAAGTTTTCTTGAACAGGATGGTGTTTTATGGATGGGGTCGGAAAAGGGATTGATACGGTACGACTTGAAAACAGGCACACATAAAACGTACACTGTGGAAAACGGCTTAGCCAATAATTTCATTTACGGGGTATTAAATGATAACAAGAAACGACTCTGGATCAGCACGAATTTTGGTATCAGTTGTTTTGATCCAATAAGTGAAAAGTTTACCAATTTTGATGTTGAGGATGGTTTGCAGTCTAATGAATTTAATACCGGAGCTTATTTGAAAAGAAAAGATGGCTCTTTGATTTTTGGTGGCATCAATGGATTTAATATTATCTATCCCGATCGCATTGTTTTTAATAAATTCAGACCGTTGCCTGCACTTTCAATCTGGGGTATCGGCGATGAATCCAAAGGTCAGGCTACTTTTTCTCCGGACCGTGAGAACATTACATTGCCCTATGACAGCAACACCTTCTATTTTGAACTGACCGCCAATGAATTCACCAGTCCGCAACAGAATCAATATCAATATAAACTGGAAGGGTTCGACAAAGAATGGGTGCAATCCGGCACCCGTCGGTTTGCAAGGTATGGCAAGCTGCCTCCCGGCAAATATACCCTTGTTGCAAAGGCATCAAATAATGACAACTTTTGGGGAGATGAAGTTAAATTATTATCATTTCAAATCAAACCGCCTTATTGGAAGCGTTGGTGGTTTGTAACCCTTGTGGTTTTGATTTCTCTGGGGATTTCCGGCTACCTGATATGGAATCTGGCAACATACAATTTAAGAAAGCGGTTGCTGGAATTTGAGAAACGACAGGCAGTGCTAAATGAACGGGAAAGAATATCACGCGATATGCATGACGATCTGGGGGGTGGATTATCTAAAATTGCCATACTCAGCGAAATGTTGAAAATGAATCTGGAGCGGAATGAACCCGTAGATGTACAACTGGATAAAATTTCAAAATCGGCCAGGCAATTGGTTGACAATCTCAGTGAAATTATCTGGACACTGAACCCGCGTCACGATAGTGTAGATAGTCTGATGGCTTATATAAGGAATTATGGCACCGAATTTTTTGAAAATACCGGCATTGAATTCAAGATGACGTTTGCGGAAATTGAAAAGGATATTGTGATAAACTCCGAACTGAGAAGGAATATCTATTTGGTGGTAAAGGAAATATTGAACAATGCCTTGAAATATTCCAAAGGAACCAACGTAGAGGTCAGTGGGTTCCTCGAAGATCATCGGTTGTTTATTTGTATTTCTGACAACGGTGTTGGGCTGGTTTCCGGTGGCAAATCGGGAAATGGTTTAAAAAATATGGAACTCAGGCTGAATAAATATGGCGGCACAATACAGTTTGAGGCACAGAAGGAGGCGTACACGAGAATTTCATTTGAAGTGCTGTTGCAATAACAAACCAAAGGTTACTACTAAAATGGTATAGCGAATGAAGAAGAGAAAATTCAATTTTGTAAAATGATAAGTGTGGTCATAGTTGAAGATTCAGATGATATTAGAGAAGGTCTTACTTTTATTATAAATTCAAATGCCGGTTATAACTGTGTGAATACTTTTGCCAATGCCGAAGATGCGGTTCTTGGAATGGAAGAAGCAAATCCTGATGTTGTTTTGATGGACATCAACCTGCCAGGAATGAGCGGAGTTGAATGTGTCAGGCAAATCAAACCCTTATTCCCTAATACCCAGTTTGTGATGTGTACGGTTTACGAAGACGACGAATACGTTTTTGAAGCCTTAAAAGTAGGGGCAACCGGATATATTTTAAAGAAAACAGAGCCTGATCAGATTTTAACGGCTATCAGAGAAGTGTACGAAGGAGGTTCTCCTATGAGTACACAAATTGCCCGAAAAGTAATTCAGTCTTTTCAGAAACCTGCGGTTACTGAAGCATACCTCCTTTTGTCGCCAAGAGAACAGGAAATTTTGCACTTGTTAGCCAAAGGTTATCGCTACAAGGAAATTTCTGATCAACTTTTTTTAAGTACTGAAACGGTCAGAACGCATGTAAGGAACATTTATACAAAACTCGAAGTGCAGTCTCGCACCGATGCCTTGAACAAGGCATTTCCCAAGAGCTAAACGAACGAATTGGCAAATCATCTTTCTCTATTTGAACGCTCATAAAGAAAGAACCTTTACTCATTTAAAACAGTATTTCAATTAATGCACCCATTTCTCTGTTTGGGATGCTTTGACCAAATCAGAGTGGACCGTGTAGAATATGTACGATTGTAATACTGTCCGTGATATAAAACAGGGTAGCTATAACATCTGGCGTAGAGCGGCAGATGGCATTGAATATGTCCATGCAAACATCGTGAGTTTGAAACCAGAAAAAGAGTTTGCCTTCACGGTTTTTGATCCGCATGGAACTTACTCCGATGTTCCGGAAAATTATCTCACCGCCACTTATTTGCTCAGTCTTTCAAATGGGCAGACCTTATTGAATGTAACACAGGTAGATTATTCCACCGTAGCCAATGGAGAAAAAAGATATGCCGACTCCGATAGTGCCGGTGGCTGGAAGTCTGTACCTGAGGTTATAAAAAAATTGGTTGAAGGAAGTGTTCAGGTTTAAAAGGATGGCACTTCAGCAAATCCTCATTTCCCTTCTTGCTGCACTATTTTTTTTATCAGCACGATTTGCCCCAGGTGGTAATGCGTATGTTCAATTATTCCGTGGAGATTGCGGTAATAGGTACCGTATTTCTCATCGGTAAAGGGTTCGAGAAGTTTGCTCTCCGGCAACTGCTCTATCAGGCCGGCAAAGGTTTCGGCTTCTGCCCAGACTTTCTCCAACAACTTTTCCCAATCTGACTGTGACAAGATTGGCGGATGATTAAAACTGTATTCGTCTTTGGCAATTAGTGGCTCACCTTGCAACACCCTGATGACGGCACTCACATAATAATTGGTGTGGTACACAAGGGTGGCAATGGTGTTAAAAGAATAAACCTTTGCTGTGGCCTGTTGCCAGGTTACATCTTTCAACTGGTCCTTAAGATTTGAAGAAGTCCAGTTTCCGCCAAAATAAACCTCTCTGAAGTGTTTGGCTATGTGTTGGGTAATGTTCATGTTCTAGTTTTTTCGCTTGCTACTAAGGTTAGACTGCTGATGTAATGGTTTCAGAACCACTGGACTCTCTAATGGTCAAAAGTAGTTTGAAGCGACAAATTTTCAAAACCACAAAAGAATCAAAACTCTGTCATCGCGACTCCAAACCATTCCCTTAATTTTGATGCCTGCTTATGAAGCCCAACAATCAGAAGATAAAATTGCTATCGGTTATTTCGTCGCTGCCGCAGTTGCCGGGGGTTTATAAGTACTATGATGTTGAGGGCAAAATACTGTATGTGGGCAAGGGCAAGAATCTAAAGAAAAGGGTTTCATCGTATTTCAACAAAACCCTGGAGAGCAACAAAACCTCCGTGCTTGTTTCGAAGATAGAAATGATCGAGTACACAGTTGTTGATACCGAAATGGATGCTCTGTTGTTGGAAAACAACCTGATCAAAGAGTATCAGCCACGCTACAATATCAACCTGAAAGATGACAAGAGTTACCCATTAATACGGATCACGAACGAGCGTTTCCCCAAAGTATTCGCCATGCGAAATCCTGTGAACGACGGCTCGGAATATTTCGGGCCTTATTCTTCAGTACGGATGATGTACGTGGTCTTAGACTTTGTAAAACAACTTTACCCCACACGCAACTGCAACCTGAATCTAAGCGAAAAAAATATCAGCGAGGGCAAGTTCAAGGTTTGTCTGGAGTATCAGTTGGGCAATTGCCGAGGGCCCTGTGAGGGTTTCGAAACCGAAAAGCAATACATGGAGAGCATTCAAAATATCAGGCATATATTAAAGGGGAATTTGGCTGATGTGAAAAAAAGTCTGAAGCAAAAAATGCAGGCAGCCAGCGATGCCCTGAGATTTGAAGAGGCTCATGTTTACAAATACAAACTCGATTTGCTGATGAACTATCAGAGCAAATCAACCATAGTAAGCCGTAGTTTGAAAAATGTGGATGTGTTCAACATAGCCGATGATGACAAGTTTGCTTTTGTCAACTACCTGCGGGTGGTCAACGGTTTGATCATACAGACCAGAACCATGGAATACCGGAAAAAGATGGACGAAACCAGAGAAGAAATTCTGGAAGCGGCCATTGGAGAGGTGCACCTCAGATATGGCAATATTTCAAAAGAGATATTGGTTCCAATGAAAATTGAGATGGCACCGGCAGGTGTGAAGGTGACCATTCCCACAAGTGGCGACAAGCTTAAACTGCTGGAGCTTTCGGCAAAAAATGCCTGGCTGAACAAAAAAGAGCGGATAGATCAATACGAAAAACTCAATCCTGATCTGAGAGTGGACCGGCTGATGAATCGCATGAAAGAAGATTTGAGATTGACAGAAGAACCGAGGCATATTGAGTGTTTCGACAATTCAAATATACAGGGCGACTATGCTGTTTCGGCCTGTGTTGTTTTCAAAGAGGGAAAGCCCGCCAAAAAGGATTACCGGCACTTTAATGTCCGGTCAGTTCAGGGTCCCGATGATTTCAGCACCATGCGTGAAGTCATTGAACGCCGCTATACTCGTCAGGTAGCAGAAGAACAGCCGCTGCCACAACTTATTATTGTAGATGGGGGCAAGGGTCAGTTGAGTTCGGCAGTAGAGGTATTAAAGAAATTGGGTCTTTATGGAAAGATTGCCATTATCGGCATTGCCAAAAGGCTCGAAGAAATTTATTACCCTGATGATACGCTGCCCATGCTTATTGACAAAAAATCGGAGACCCTGAAAGTCATTCAACAATTGAGAGACGAGGCACACAGGTTCGGGATTACCCATCACCGTAATTTGAGAAGTAAAGGAACACTTGGGTCAGAACTGATGGGCATAACCGGAATAGGACCGGAAACCCAAAAGCTGTTATTGAGTCATTATAAATCGTTGAAAAAGGTTAAAGAAGCCACTCTCGAATCACTTACAGAAGTTGTTGGGAAAAACAAGGCCACGATACTTAAAAAGCACTTGAGAGAACTTTGAAAAGGCAAGCGATAGTTTTAAAAGGCGTTTCTAAAGAAACACTCGTTTCCAATCTTCTGAAGCGTTTCGAAGGTCAGGAAACCTATGCCATTTACGACAGTTGTAAAATGACGCCCGCTGCCGGAATCGGTCGTTTTGAGTTGTTGGCGGCCTGGGATCCGATTGACTTGATATGCTTATCTCCAAAATCAGTAAATGCCTTTGAAATTATAAAAGCCTTCAGGGACAAACACCGTGACTGGGTTTTTTGTCTTCTGTCTTATGATCTTAAAAATCAGGTAGAAAAATTGCCGCAGAGGAGCGATCAGGAATTCCCTGATTTGGTAATCTTCGTGCCGAAATATGTTGTTAGTCTGGTATCTGGCGGCGAACCAGTTTTACATTCAAGTTCCGATGACGCCTTTGAGGTCATGAAAAGCCTAAAAAAAGCAGAATCAGCCTTCATTGATTCGGATTTGCCGAGATTGAACTTCATTGCTGGATTTTCAGATCAGGCCTATCTGGCTAAAGTAGAAGAAATAAAAGATCAAATCCGCGAAGGCAATGTTTATGAAATGAATTTGTGCCGGGACTATTATTGCGAAAATGTAGTGGGCTTGGACGCCAAAAGCCTTTTCAGCCAGCTTGTCAAACAAAATCCATCACCCTTTACCGCCTGTTTTGTTCACAAGGATTATCATCTGATCAGCAGCAGTCCAGAAAGATTTCTGATGAAGGAAGGTGAAAGGCTCATTTCTCAGCCGATGAAGGGAACCATAAAAAGGGAGGCCATGGAAAATGATGACAAAGTGCAGGTTGACAAACTCAGGACTTCCGAAAAGGATCTGGCTGAGAATATAATGATAGTGGACTTAGTGCGGAACGATCTGTCAAGAAGCTGCAAAGCCGGAACAGTAAAAGTAGAGGAGCTTACCGGGATTTATACTTATCCAT
The DNA here is from genome assembly GCA_020053795.1 of Bacteroidia bacterium. Lineage (GTDB taxonomy): Bacteria > Bacteroidota > Bacteroidia > NS11-12g > UBA9320 > JAGVMN01. Next base: position 12,444 of record JAGVMN010000039.1, read on the forward strand.
TTGTGCATCAGATGATCTCTACTGTTTCAGGAGAGATTAAAGAGGGCGTTGACCCGGTTGATGCACTGAGAAATTGTTTTCCGATGGGCAGCATGACCGGAACTCCGAAAATTGCAGCCATGAAACTCATAGAGCGGTTCGAAGTAAAAAGCAGGGGCTGGTATTCAGGGACCACAGGTTATTTCATGCCCAACGGTGATTTTGATTTTAATGTCAACATCAGAAGTTTCTTCTATGACCGCAGTCAAAAACAACTATTCCTCTGGGCAGGTGGTGCAATCACTATTGATTCTGAGGATAAACAGGAATTTGACGAAATTAATTTGAAGGCAGGAGCTTTGCTGAAATTGTTTAAAGATTAATCACTCAATGGTGGTAAGCTTCTTCGGAGAAGTTCCAAAAACTTTTTTTCCAAAATTGACAATCAGTTCCTGAAGTTCTTCAGGTTTGAATGGTTTACTCAGGAAACCGTCCATACCTTCTTTAAGGTATTTATCTTGGCTGGAATCGTTGGCATCGGCAGTCAACGCCACAATGAAAGGTCTGTTGGTGCCATATTTTTCAATGATCTCCCGGGTTGTTTGAATACCGTCTTTTTCCGGCATTTGTATGTCCATCAGAATCAAATCCACTTTGTGATGCTCTAGTAATTCCATCACTTTGACCCCATTTTCGGCGTGCAGGAAGTCGTTGAACCCGAACTTTTCAAACAGTTTCTCAATGAAGAGTTTGTTAAAAGGATTGTCTTCTGCCACCAATATTTGAAGCGGGTAAAGTTCATTCATCGGTTTCCCTGGTTCTTCAGCCATTCGGTGTTGTTTCGTGTTAACAGGAAGCTCTGCGGGAGCAGTTTCAATCGCCGGAATAGCAACATCGAGCAAAAAATAGAAGGTAGTGCCGATACCCTTTTTAGAAACCAAACCAATCTGACCGCCCATTAGTTCAATAAGCTTCTTCGAAATGCTCAACCCCAATCCAATACCACCATACTTCCGTGAGGTTGATGTATCTTCCTGTTCGAAAGCTTCAAAAATCTTCTTCTGTTTTTCGTCTGAAATGCCGATACCTGAATCCTGTACTCCAAACTTGAGCGTTGCAATTCGCTCACCCAAATCCGAGAATTCGCTCAGCTTTTCCAAATCAACCTTGATTCGGATTTCGCCATTTTCGGTAAATTTGAGGGCGTTGCTCACAAGATTAATAAGCACTTGCCTTATTCTAAGTATATCTCCACGGAATATTTTGATGGCAGCATTACTTATTTCCTTGGTGATTTTGATATTCTTTTCAAGTGCCTGCTTTGAGAAGATAATCCGAACTTCGTCTATCAAATTGTCCAGATCTATGAGTTTGGCTTCCAGATTCATCTTGCCGGCTTCTATCTTAGAGAAGTCGAGGATATCGTTGAGAATGGCGAGAAGGTTTTCGCTGCTCTTTTGAATGGTCTCAACAAATTTGTGCTGTTCAGTATTCAGTGGGGTGTCAAGTAAAAGTGTTGCCATGCCCATGATACCATTCATAGGCGTTCTGATCTCGTGACTTGTAACAGCGAGGAAGTTGGATTTAGCTATTGAGGCTGCCTCGGCCTGTCTTTTGGAGTCTTCAAGTATGGCATTGACCCTTCTGAGTTCATCATTTTGTCTTTTGATCAGTTCATTGCTTTTCTCCAGAACCTGATTGGCCGTTTTTTTAAGCTGCACTTTTCTAAAGAGTACCACCGCCAATACAATCAGCAATACAACTACTATCAATGATATTACAGAGAGTAAATTGAAATACTTTGCTTCCTGAAGGTTGAGTTTCTCCTGTGCCTCTTGTCTTGTAATTTTATTTTGTTTGTCCGATTCCTGATAGGCTTTTTGGAGGTTAAGGTAGGCGTCATATGCATCTTTAGGCCCAATTTTATCAGTGATTTCATTCAATTTCTGATTAGCGATAACAGCCTCCCTATAATTTCCTTTACTGTTATGGCAGGCTATAATTCCTTTATAAATATCTGCCAGCCAAGGCATAGAAATATGGTTATTCAATAATTCTTCGGCTTTGGCATAACTCAGAAGTGCGAGATCGTAGTTGCCTTGTGCCTGTTGTAATTGTGCGATATGCAACTGAATACCGGCCTGATAAATATCATTGTCACCGGATAAATTCTGTGCTCTCAAAAGGTACTCCTGTGATTTGGAATAATCTTTTATTCTAAGATATAGATGAGCGAATCCAATATAATCTTCGGCAAGTCCAGACCGGTTTTGAATCAGTGAATTAATTTCAAGGGATTTCGATAAATAGATATTAGCCCTGTTATAATCGGTTTTTGCGAATAGGTCTGAGAGTGTTTTGTAATAACGGGCCTTGAGAATAAGGTTCCCTGAATTTTCCGAAAATTGGCGTATCTCAGCAAGTATGGTTCGAGAAACGGTTCCTTTATCAAGATCAAGCAATAAATCGGCAATTTCAAGTGAAACATCCGAATACAAAAGAGAATCGCCAATAGATGAGAATTTTTTCTGAGCCATTAATAAATCTTCAAATGATTGTCTGTAATTCCCTGCAAGCCGGTTTTTCTTACCTCTGAAATAATAAACCCAACCTTCAGATGAAGCCTCACCGGTTTTCTTGGTGCATATATATGCTTGATTAAATTTGGTATTTGACAAGTCATTGTCAGAAGCATAAAAATCTAAAAGACCAGCCGCGATCTTACTCTTTATCCATAATGGCGAGCATTCCGACTTCGACAACCCATCAAGTGCATAATCAAAAAATATCCTGGAGCTATCGAATTGTCCCAACATATAGTACAACTGTCCCAATTGAAAATGAACCTCTGCCAGCCTGTTCTCCGAATTGTCCAATGGATGGAAAGTTGCCCGTAATAATTCCTCTTTTTGACTGAACAAATTGCTCGAAATGGAAATATCTATGAAAATAAAGTTGCCATTGGCTGTTGAAAACCAAGAAATTAACGAGATAAAAAGAATACCCTGCAGAGTGTTCTTAAGGTGTTTCATTCAACTTTGCTAAACAAACTATGTTCAGACAAATATAAGAGAAGAAATTGTTATGTGCCAAAAGGGAAAAAATTAAGCAGGTGCCAAAAAAAAAATAGATACAGTAGTATTTAAAAAGCATCGATGTATTAATTCTGGTTCAAATATTCTAAGTCAGGTGTTGTTATGTTAATTTTAATTAAGGCCGAAAGCTTGATCAACTATCTTCCAAAATGGTTTTTCAAATTCAAGCAGTTTGTCGACATTTTTGAGGAAAATTGGCTGTTTGGAAGGTCATATTTTTAATTAATATACCTTGCAGAATTTTTGGGAGAATGAAATTATCCCGTGATTTTTGGACTAAAAGGTCAAATGCTCCATCTGTTTAAGGCTTAACAGTTTTATTACAAAATCTTTTATTGACGGCATGATCGGAATATTTCTTTCACGGATGTTTTGTAATAATGAGAAGGTATGATATTTAGAATGATTATAAATTAATAAAAGAATTGTCATAATTCTTGTTTTGGGAAAAATTTGTCTAAATTTGAGACATAAATACTAAACTACTGCTTTATAAACTATGCTACTACTAATCACCTACTGCTGCTTATCTTATTTCAAACGCCCTGCGTTTAACAATTTTGTCCGCCTGGAACAGGCGGACAATTGTTCCATTGGTTAGTAGTAAGAAAAGTTGTCGGGGGTCTTTTTGGCTCCCGCCACTTTTCTGAATTGAGTTTATGTATTCGGTAGAATTAAAAAGAATTTTTTCATACTGCTGCTTATATTAATTTGTTAAATGGGCCCCAATCGGGCCCTTTCTCGTTCTTAATTTTTGCAGATAGGGTTAAAAGCAATCGAGGGTTTGATTAATTAATCGAAGTATTCTATCAATCTAAGGCTGCTAAAAATCGCCTTTAAAAACAGTATTCCCAATGTTAATTTGCCTTGGTTATTCAAAAATGTGCCATCTATCTATTTCAAATCTATATGCGGGCCATTTCATGATTGAGTATCTCTATTATTACAATTTCAGTTGGGATGGGTTTTGATCGTTTTTTTTGACCATGGGGTGGCTGGGAAAGTGAGCAATTATGGATGGCTGCCTGTGGTATTAACAATAGTATGATTAACCCGTTTAGTGGATTGAAATTCAAGCTGCGAGGGCATTTTTGATAAGGTTAATTGGTTTTCCATTTTCTTTATTAATCATTTGAAGAGCAGTCATA
>JAGVMN010000036.1 GCA_020053795.1 Bacteroidia bacterium
AAGATATCAGTAAAATAGAGTTCACTATAGGCCAATTCCCAAAGTAAAAAATTGCTCACACGTAATTCTCCGCTGGTACGGATCATTAAATCGGGATGAGGGAATTTGTGAGTGTTGAGGTTTTTATTTATAAGAGATTCATTAATTTCATCTGGGTCTATATCTCCAGATTTTAATTTCAAAGCAATATTTTTTATTGCCTGTGTGATGTCCGAACGAGCACTGTAACTCAAGGCCAGAATCAATGTCATTCTCTTATTGTTGGCGGTCACTGCTATTGCTTCGTTTAGTTCGGCAAGACAATTGGAAGGAAGCAGGTTGCGGTCTCCAATGATATCAAGGCGAATGTCATTCTTCATCAAAGTTGCCGTTTCTTTTCTGATCGTTGTAACCAACAGACCCATTAAGGCGTTGACCTCAAACTGCGGTCTGTTCCAGTTTTCGGTTGAAAAGGCATAAAGGGTCAAATATTTAACCCCAAGTTCAGCACAACCTTCTGAAACTTCACGCACAGAAACAACACCTTTTTGATGACCGAAAATTCTCAGTTTGCCATGCTGCTTGGCCCATCTTCCGTTTCCATCCATAATAATGGCTAAATGGATTGGAAGGCGATGCGAGTCTAATTGGTCTTTCAGACTCATCACTATTTATAAGATTTTATGTAAGAAGGCCAGCAGTTTATCGGTGTGAATCTATAGGCAACTGTAATTAAAGAGAAAATATACCAGTCTTTAAGATTTGGGTCACCCCTCCAATCGCCTTTTTGAGAAAGTGGCTCACCAATTTCTTGTAGTTCCCATGATCTGTCGCTAAGTTCTGCACTCAACAATCCCGAACGGGAGATTTGTTCATCTCTATTGGGATATGTTGTACTAACATCGTCAATATAGTCGGTAAAGGTTTTTCTCCAACCCACTTCAAATGCAAAAACCCAATTTTTTTTGTAGCTGTATTTCACTCCACCGCCAAAAGGCACGGCTATCTGAATGGTACTATACATGTCTTTTCTATTTTGACCTTCGGTTCTAAGGGGTCTGAGTTCGATGATGTTACCTTTATATTCGGTTCTTGGATTAAATCGGAAGGCCGCCAAACCTCCAAAAACAAATGTGGAAAAGTCTTTGGTCAATACATGTGAACCAAAAGGGAGATAGTTAAATTCAAACACACTGTTAAGCTCCCAAATATGTGACTGAAAGCTCAGATTGCGGGTTCTGCGATCTTCAAAATTTTCGTCACTCGCCGTTACTTTTCCATATTGTAATGCATTTCTCCAACTCCAATACTTATTAAGATTGTATCTGGTAAAAATGCCACCTGCCAAATTGGTTTCTTTTGGAACCAAATTATAAGCCAGATCTCCTTGATAATTTGATCCACCAATCATCAGTCCAAATTCGTTCTTTTGTCCGAAAGTGTTGGTCTGAAACAATAAAATGATAATCCCTAATAATCCGACTTTTTGATTTCTGTTCATCATCATGGTCTAAAACGGTTTTTTTGTCGTTTTGTTACAAGGGGCAAAGGTAATAAGAATAAAACTTTAGATAACAGGCAAGTTATCCATTATCAAAATTGAAAACATCGCACTCTTGAGGTGTAAATGCGATAAGTTAAGGTAACGCCAAATATGGAATACCAATCTTTATTACCGTCATCGCCTCGGGGTGGCGTATTTATTTCTGCAGTATTTATCACCGGACTGCGATCTGACATTGCAGCCGACAAAGGGCCGTAAGCACCTTCTAAAAAGTTGACAGGAACATAGGTCATGCTCACATCGTCCAAATAATCAGTGAATGTTTTACGCACACCATATTCAAGGCCAAATGTCCATTTCTTGTCAATTTTAAATTTAACACCGGCAGATATAGGTATAGAAAGTTGAGTCAAGGAATATCGCTTTCTGCTGTTGAATTCTGTTGTACCTTGTCCCTCAGTACCTAAAGGTTGTAGTTCAACCCAATCACCATCCCGGTTTGCCAATCCGGAATAACTTTGCAATTCGAGGGCAACAGCACTATTTGGATCATAAATAAATTGAGCAAGGGGATTGTATTTAAAAACGGCCAATCCGAAAGAAATATATGGAATGGCACCACTTTCTTTTTTATAGCCGAGGCGACGAAGATTGATTTCGCAATTTCCTGAAAACTCCCAAAGTCTTGTCTTGAAACTCAAGTTACGCAAAGCATGCCTTGTATCACCGCTATACCATTGGTCATTTCCTTCAATTTGCCCGTAATTGGCAGCTAATTTAAAAGTGATGCGTTCGTTTGGATTCCAACGGGTTAAAAGACCGCCGTTGAATTTGGTACTTCTTGGTTCAAACAATGATTCGGACAGTTCACCCTTATAACTGCTTGCCCCCAGAAATAATCCAAACTCCAATGAACTTTGTTTGGTCCAAGATTGGGCAAAAACACTTGATACACTTGCAAACATTAAAAATACAGTTATTACATTTTTCATAGGCTGCTCATCTTGTTATTTAATTTTTCGGTGGTATGATAAGTTAACAAACCTAATCTAAAACGAAAAAATTCCCAAATATTTTACCTCTAATTTGTTAAAAAAGAAAAATCAATGTTTTTAATCCCATTGACAGGAATTATTTCGCAAAAATTCCTGACTATTTTCAATCATCTGCTGCATTTCAACATCTGCGTTTATTGAAGGTACCATTTGACGGAATGAAGTGTGCAAATTTTCAATAATTATTGAGCTTTTTAAAGGTCTTCTGAATTCAAGGGCCTGGGCTGCATTGAAAATCTCAATGGCCAGAATACTCCTTAGATTATTCAATACTTCCAGACATTTTACTGCTGAGGTGGCCCCCATACTCACATGATCTTCCTGACCGTTGCTGCTCGGAATACTGTCAGTTGATGCAGGTGTACAAAGTATTTTGTTTCTGTTGACAATAGAGGCCGCGGTATATTGGGGAATCATAAATCCTGAATTCAAACCTGGATTTCTTATCAGAAATAAGGGCAAATCTCTGCTTCCGGAAATCATTTGAAAGGTACGTCTTTCAGAAATACTTCCCAACTCGCTCATGGCTATAGCGAGAAAATCGAGATGCATGGCAAGCACTTGCCCATGGAAATTACCCCCGGAAAGGATGAGATGTTGTTCCGGAAAAATATTCGGATTGTCAGAAACGGCATTTGCCTCTATTTGAAATACAGACGACACACTGTTTAAAACATCTCGCGAAGCACCGTGTACCTGAGGAATACATCGGAAAGAGTAAGGATCTTGTAATTGTTTTTTTGGTTGAATTATGAGTTCACTTCCCTGAAGAATTTTTCGGAAATTAGCAGCAACCGCTATCTGACCCGGATGTGGTCGGATTTGTTGCAATAGTTCGTTAAAAGCGTCAATCTTCCCATCAAAGGCTTCGAAACTCATGGCTCCGATAATATCGGCCCAATCCGCCAGATTTTCAGCTTGTAAAATGGCCCAAACACCACAGGCAGTCATAAACTGGGTGCCATTGATAAGGGCGAGTCCTTCTTTTGGCTCCAACAATATCCTGGTTAATTTCGCCTCAGTGGGTGTCATTTCTACTCCATTCAAACTTACCTTGCCAAGGCCAATCAGCGGCAGAGCCAGATGTGCCAATGGGGCCAAATCGCCCGAAGCACCGAGTGAGCCAAAGCTGTAAACCACTGGTAGAATATTTCGATTGAACATTTCGATCAGTGCTTCAACCAACTTTAGGCTTACACCGCTATTGCCATAAGAAAGCGACTGAATTTTCAAAACGAGCATCAGTTTAACTACTTCATCAGGCATTTTATCTCCAAGCCCGCAGGCGTGTGATTTTAGCAAATTCTCCTGTAGTTTCTCAAGATCGTTGTTGTCTATTCTTTTGTGGTGCAGAAAACCAAATCCTGTATTGATGCCATAAACCGGATCAGGACTTTGATCTAAAGTATCATCCAAAAAAGTCTTGCAGGCTTTGATGCGTTCAATAGCTTCAACTGAAATTTCAACTTGGGCTCCTTTTTTCAAAGTTTCCTTTATATCTGAATAGGTCAAAGGCCTGCCTAAAACGATTTTCTTCATAATCATTAAAATTTGCCGAAAGATTTTAAACGAAGTTCTGTCAGAACCTTTTTGGTATTTTCCGGAAAATCTCCATTCATCATCCAATCATAATAAGATGGCTCTTTTTTCAGTATTTCCTCAACGGTTTTTCCCCGGTGCTTACCAAAATTGAATATTTCTTTTCCGGCCTCATTTCGAACAATGCGACCTGCGAGGTCAACCAGATTTTCTTGCCCGGAAAGTTTGTTCAAAGTGTCTATGTTGTTCTCTAATTGCGGATAAACCTCCAACTGTCTTTTTATGATTTCCCAGGTGGCAATGGTATCTGCCTTTGCAGAATGGGCTTTTTCCAATTCCTTTTGACAATAGAAGCGATAAGCTGCAGAGAGATTTCTGGGTTCCATGGTATGAAAAATTCTTTGTGCATCAACAAATTTTCGATCCGTTATGTTGAATTCAATTCCTGCCCTGTGAAATTCCTGAACAAGCATGGGAAAATCAAATTTATTGGAATTGAATCCGCCCAAATCACTGTTCCCGATAAAGTCCTTTAGCACGCCTGCTTTCTCAGTAAAAGTTGGTTTGTCTTTCACATCTGCGTCGTAAATGCCATGCAAAGCCGAAATTTCCGGTGGAATGGGAATTCCCGGATTCAAGAGTTGATGTAAATGTTTTTCTTCTCCATCAGGCATAATCTTGATGAAGTATATTTCCACTATCCTGTCGGTTGAAATCTGAAGACCTGTTGTCTCGAGATCAAATATCAGAAGTGGTCTGGTGAGGATTAATTTCATGATTCTATTTCATCATTAAGTAAGTTGGGTCTTCTTGCCTTGGTTCGTTCGATCGCCTGATCCATTTGCCATTTTTCGATTTTAGCAAAGTTGCCGGATGTCAGCACTTCCGGAACCTCCCATTTCCTGAATTTGGCCGGTCGTGTATAAACAGGCGGGGCTAAAAGGTTGTCCTGAAAACTATCGGAGAGAGCAGATTCTTCATCGCTGATGACTCCGGGAATTAAGCGGCAAATGGCATCGGTTAAAACAAGAGCGGGCAATTCACCACCTGTAAGCACATAATCGCCTATGGATATTTCACGGGTGATAAAATGTTCCCTGATGCGTTCGTCTATACCTTTATAATGTCCGCATAGGATAATAATATTCTTTAGCAAGCTCAAACTGTTGGCTGTTTTCTGATCTAACAACTCACCATCAGGGGTCATATAAATGACAGCATCATAACTTCTTTGTTTTTTCAGAGATTCAATGCAATTGACAATGGGTTCAATCATCATCACCATTCCGGCACCGCCTCCAAAAGCATAATCGTCAACATTCTTATTGAGGCCAACACCATATTCCCTGAGATTTTGCAAATGAACCTCAATTAACCCCTTGTCCCGGGCTCGTTTTATAATTGAATGATTCAAAGGACTTTGAAGCAGGTCGGGCAAAACAGTTATGATGTCTATTCTCAAAGAGATGGATTCTTAGCTGACAAATGTAGGTCAATCTCCTATTTCAAGAAGTCCTTCGGGCAAATTCACGAGTAGATTTTTTTTGGCTTTATCAACTTTCATTATTAATTCTGGAACGAATGGAATCAAAAACGAGGTTCCTTTGAATTCCATTTCCAAAAGGTCTTGACCGGTTTTTTCTATAATGTTTGAGATAAGACCCAATTTGCCCAGGTTCATGTCATGCACTTGCATGCCTATCAAAACCGAAGTTGGTATATGCAAATCCTTACCTGCAAAAAGATTCATTTCGAGATAAACCTGAGCACCGGTTAGCTTTTTGGCAGCGTCTTCATTTTTTACTCCGTCCAACTGAACAATCCATTGATCCATCGGGCCTGAAATATCTACAATAAAAAACGGAACAGGCTTCCCGTCAATTTTAAGGAATACATGTTCCGTTTCTATTTCTTCGGCTTCGGGAAGTGTAATTTGAATTCTTACCTGTCCTTTATAGCCGTGTGCTTTTTTGATGTATCCTATGCTGACCAGGTCCTCGAGCCTGAGCATAGGTATTATTCCGGTTTTGTATCAGAAGGTTCCCCAACCGGTATTTCAACAATAGCTTCTTCCGAAACCGGGCTTTCTTCGTCAGGAGTCTCAGCGACCGGATTGTCAACTTCCTCCGCTACAATATCTGTTGTAGATGTTTCAGCAATTGTTTCTTCAACAAATGCTTCCTCTGATACCGTTTCAGCCACATTTGAAACCTCTTCTTCCGATGAACCTGTGCTTTCTGCTTCTTCAACCAAAGGTGAGTTCTTTGCCAAAATCGCTTTTTCGCGTGCTTCTCTAAGTTTGGTTTCACGTTCGAGGGTTTCTTTCGAAGTTTCTGCTTTTTCAGCGGCTAGTCTTTCTCTCTTGGCTTCTATCAATCCGTGTTTGTTTTCCATCCACTTGTTGAAACGTTCTTCTGCTTCTTCTTCTGTGAATGCACCTTTCCTAACGCCGTTGGCCAAGTGGTTTTTGTAGATGGCACCTTTGTAAGACAAAATTGCCCTGACCGTGTCAGTTGGCTGTGCACCTTTTTGCAGCCATGCGACCGCTTTGGTAATGTCAATGTTAATAGTTGCGGGATTGGTCGTAGGATCATAAGATCCCAGTCTCTCAATAAACCTACCGTCTCTCGGAGCACGTCCATCCGCCACCACAACATGGTAGAATGGCCTTTTTTTTCGGCCATGTCTTTGTAGTTTTAATTTAACTGCCATTAATGCTTTGTTTTATACAATGCCGGGTCTCCTGTGTCCGGCAAGGGGCGGCAAAATTCGCTATTTTATTTGGTTTTTCCAATACCTTTGCCAAACAATTGAAGGACAACAAACATAGCCCACGGTTTAAACCTTGGACTATGTTTGAGAATAACCGATTGGGCGGCTTTAGCGGTTTTTAACAAAAGTATGAAATTATCCATTGAACTGAAATACCCTTCCTCTCAGGAATGGCTCGATGCCGTGATGGCAGATTTTCCATCATTTCTACGCGACCATGCCGATTGTGAACGAAAGGCAAGCAGCCTTTCAATGAGCCTTGTGGCGAAATACCCCAATCGGGTTGCCATCATTCCAGATTTAATTGAAACAGCACTTGAAGAATTGGAGCATTTTCAATCGGTTTATAAAATAATGCAGAAACAAGGAATTCAGTTGAATCACGAGATTGGGAAAGATCGTTATGCGGTGGCTCTCGTGGCCCTTTGCCGGCCAGAAGTAGAAGATCGCTTTATGGATCGTTTGCTTTTGGGCTCTGTTATGGAATGCCGCGGTGCCGAGCGATTTAAAATGGTCAGCGATGCCTTACCTGCAGGAGAGCTAAAAGAATTTTACAAGATGCTTTGGACGACCGAGGCCAAACATGGAAACATCTTTGTGAAGTTTGCACTGGAATACTTCGACGAGAAAGAGATTTATGAAAGACTGGAAGAACTGATGAAAGCTGAAGCGGAAATTTTGCTGATGTTGCCAATAAAGCCAGCGTTGCATTAAATCATCAGCAAAGCATCCCCATAACACATAAAGTTATAGCCTTCGTCCATGGCTGTTTTGTAAACCTTCATAGCAAAGTCGTAATCATCAAGGAAAGCAGTGGTAAGCATGACCAATGTGCTTTCGGCCTGATGAAAATTGGTGATAAAACAATTGGCTATTTTGAAATCGTAAGGAGGAAAAATGAATTTGTCGGTCCAGCCGGTCGTTGCATTCAGGTTGCCATAAGCGGATACCGAAGATTCCAAGGCACGCATTACACTTGAACCAACGGCACAAATTCTTCTTTTATCTTCTTTTCCTCTGTTCACTACTGTTGCGGCGTTCTGAGGGATGCTGTATCTTTCCGAATCCATCTTATGTTTGGTGAGGTCTTCAACTTCCACAGGTCGGAAAGAACCCAAGCCTGTATTAAGATTCAACACGCAAAAATGAACTCCTTTTATTTCCATTCGCATCATCAGTTCTTTGGTGAAATGCAGTCCTGCTGTTGGCGGTGCAATGGCACCTTCTTCTGAAGCGAAAATGGTTTGGTATCTGTCGCGGTCCTCATCTTCTACCGGACGTGTAATGTATTTCGGCAAGGGTGTTTCACCTAGTTTATAAATGATTTTATTGAACTCCTCATCGGTGCCATCAAATAGAAATCTTATTGTTCTGCCTCTTGAGGTGGTGTTGTCAATCACTTCGGCAACCATTTCATCATCGCCAAAAAACAATTTGTTTCCTACCCTTATCTTTCTTGCCGGATCAACCAATACATCCCAAAGCCTCAATTCGTTGTTGAGTTCTCTCAAAAGAAAAACCTCAATCTGTGCTCCGGTTTTTTCTTTGTTGCCATAAAGTCTGGCCGGAAATACTTTGGCATTGTTCAACACCATCACGTCCCCGTCGTCAAAAATCTCAAGTATATCTTTGAAAATCTTGTGTTCTATGGTTTTATTCTTTCGGTTTACTACCATCAATTTGCACTCGTCTCTGCTAGCAGCCGGCCTTTGTGCCACCACTTCATACGGGATGTTAAATTTGAATTGAGATAATTTCATGTAATGCGTTTCTGTTAAAGACCACTTTTTTTGAAGGGGCCCGCAAAAATAAGGGTTTAGTTTGTTTTTGACAACGACAGTTAACCAATCATAATATGCGTGTCCGGATATCGGCAGGCGACCGTTTTTTCCTCTGTGCTCAACGAAAGGGCTAATGACAAAAGTCCAACCCGGCCAACAAACATGGTAAAGATAATAATCCATTTGCCCGCCACACTTAGACTCATGGTAATGCCCATAGTCAGGCCAACGGTGCCAAATGCACTGATGGATTCAAAAATTAAAGTGATCAACGGCTTCTCATTGTCGGTAAAGGTCAGACAAAAGATCATGAGAAAAACGAAAGTGGCAGAGAAAATAAAGATTGTGAATGCCTTCAGAATTAATTCTTTTGGAATATTTCTTCTTCCAAGGGTGAAATGTTTTCTTCCTTTGATAATACCCCATATTGCCAGAAAAATAATGACAAAAGTACTTGTTTTTATTCCTCCGCCTGTTGACCCGGATGCGGCACCAATAAACATCAGAAACATCATGATAAATATGGTCGGCGTTTTACAATCGCCAATTACAACTGTGTTGAAGCCTGCTGTTCGGGTTGTAGTGGACTGGAATATAGATGTTATGGCTGCCTCTACAGGATTCATCCCCAGCAATGTATTGTCCTTCTCCAAAATATAGAAAGCCAAAGCTCCCAATATTACCAGCAACAAACCGGTGAAAAAGGCGATACGTGTACTAAGTTTCCATTGTCGCCAGGGCTCGGCAAGTCTTATCTTTATACTATGACGGTTGAACATGTCCTTTATAGCAGGGAAGCCCAGACTTCCAAAAAATATGGTGACCGCAACCATCAAATGTAAAACGTATAGCTGATTGATGAGCGGGGTGTGAAGCCCGTCTGTAAATAATGAAAATCCGGCATTGTTGAAAGCTGAAACGGCATGAAATACCGAGCAGAAAATTTTCTCTTCTACGGAGCTGAAATGGGTATCTCCCCAAAGAGAATAGAGAGCCAAAGAAGCAATTCCCTCAATGGTCAGGGTAAAAAACACAATGGGTCGCAACAGTCCGTGTGCCCCCAAAAGACTTTCACTGTCAGTAAGACTTTTCAAAGCATTTTCATGATGCAGTCCAATGCCTTTCTTTATGAATGTAGCAAAAAAAGTCGCAAAAGTAAGAATCCCTATCCCTCCTAATTGTATCAAAACAAGAATAACGATCTGACCTTTGCGGGAAAAGAAAAATTCTGTATCTACAACAGATAAACCAGTAACGCATCCTGCACTGGCCGCAGTAAAAATAGCATCGGTGAGGTTAAGAAATTTGCCGGTGGTATTCATTGCAGGCAAACTGAGTATCAAACCGCCCGTAACTATAAGTAAAACAAAAGACAGAATAAACAGCGTTGATGGTTTGATGATTACCCGGTTGAAGTCTTTATAATTTCTTATAAATTCGAAAAATACCAAAATCAGCAGGTAAAACTGAATGAACAAGGTATAAATGGTGTCCAGATGTCGGATGCCCAACCGGAAAAAAATATTATGCAGAAGTGGAACCCCAAATAAGTAATTGCTGATGACATCATATACTACAATTAAAAGCAAAACCATTTCGAACCAGTTTGCCCGGACAAATTCCATTCGGTCGAAGGTGAAAAATAGTTTTAAAAGAAAGTTGAGGATAAAAAAGCCGTAAAACAGTTTTATGATGCCAAAAATCAATTCTTTGTTCTCATGTGTGTGATTGAATCCATGATAGTAAACAAGTCCTAAAATGGCCAGAATAGAAACCAAGAAAATAATGATACGCAACAAGCGGGAAAGTAACTTTTGCCTCTTGAATATAATCAAATTAAAGGCCCGCCTTAGTGCCATGAGGTCAATGATAAAGCTTCATTCAGCAATTGGTCTTTATTAATCGGAACCACACCTAATTTCTCGCAAACCAAGCCGCCGGCCAGATTCGAGAGCTCTGCAATCTGTTTTTTCGATAGGTTCAAGGCCAGACAAAGAGCCGCTATACTTACTACAGTATCTCCGGCCCCGCTGACATCAACTATTTTTCTATGATAGGCAGGCAGATGGATATTTTCAATAGCATCTCCAATCATTACCCCATCCTCGCTCAGTGTTGTCATCACTATTTTGCAATCTAACTTTTCTCTGATTTCACCCATGGCTACTTCTACATTGTCCAGATTTTTGAGATCGGCATCTGTTTTCAAACCTTCTTTTATTTCCTTTCGGTTTGGTTTGAATAAAGTCACCCCTTTATATTCAAAAAAATGCACTTGTTTTGGATCAACCACTATCGGAACGTCAGCTTTATTTGCTTCTTCGATAATGAATCTTATCAGCGATTTGGACATGAGACCTTTGTCGTAATCTTCTACAATAATGACATCGGTATCGGTCAGGGCTTTGGAAACACTTTTTTTGACGGCTTTCAATGACTTACCTGAAATGTCAAAAAGGTCTTCACTATCCACCCGCAAAACCTGGTGATTGTTGCCAATAATTCTTGACTTTGAAGTAGTTCGGCGGTTTTTTTCAGAAACGATACCCGCCATGGAAATTCCGGCTTCGTTCACAAGATTGGTAAACATATTGGCCCCGATGTCATCACCAATGATTCCTGTTAAAAGGGGCGTAGCCCCAAGTGCTTTTATGTTCAAGGCGACATTGGCCGCACCGCCCAGTCTCATTTCTTTTCGATACACCGAAACAACCGGAACAGGAGCCTCAGGCGAAATGCGTTCGACCTTGCCATAGTAATAAGCGTCCAACATCAGATCGCCGATCACCAGAACTTTCAGCTTTTCAAATGCCCGGAATATGTCGTTTAAGTCTTTCAAGTTATTTTAGTTTTTCGAGAACAGATTGCATTCTGTCAAGTGCTATTTTCAAATTGTCGAGTGTTGTGGCATAAGAAATTCGGATGCACTCCGGATTTCCAAATGCGTTGCCCGTGACCACAGAGATATGTCCTTCTTCCAACAAATATTGGCAAAGATCATAGGCGTCTTTTATTTTGATATCTTTATATGACTTTCCATAGAAACTGCTCACATCAGGGAAAACATAAAAGGCTCCTTTCGGTTGATTGCAAATCACTCCGGGGATTGTTGCCATTCGCTTCACCATAAAATTTCTTCGCTGCTCAAATGATTTTCTCATTGCGACCGTTGGTCCCAATTCGCCTTTCAAAGCGGCCAAAGCAGCCGCTTGAGCAATGGAATTGGCCCCACTCGTAAACTGGCTTTGCAACTTCTCACAGGCCTGGGCAATTTCAAGCGGAGCACCAATATAGCCTATTCGCCAGCCGGTCATTGCAAAAGCTTTGGAAACGCCATTGACGGTAACTACCCGATTTTCCATCCCGGAAAAAGTACCGATACTAATATGATGACCGCCATTAAACCGGATGTGTTCGTATATTTCATCGGCTACTATCAATATTTGCTCATGTCGGGCCATGATTTCTGCCAGCCTTTTCATATCCGAATGATCCCAAACGTTGCCGGTTGGGTTGTTAGGCGATGAGAAAATGAACATCCTTGTTTTGGGGGTGACGGCTTTTTCGATGGCCTCCCAATCGGGTTTGAAATTGTTGTCAATATGCGATTTGATATATACAGGAATGCCCTCGGCAAATTTGATCATTTCGCTGTAGCTGACCCAATAGGGTGTAGGCACCAATACCTCGTCTCCGGGATTGATGGTGCTCATGATCACATTCATCAGGGCATGTTTGGCACCTGTGGAAACGACGATTTGTTCGTAGGAATATTTGAGGTTGTTGTCTTTCAGAAATTTCTCCGAAATAGCCTTTCTCAACTCGGGCGAGCCCGCCACAGGCGTATATTTGGTCACTCCTTCGTCAATGGCTTTTTTGGCGGCTGCTTTGATAAAATCAGGCGTGTCAAAATCCGGTTCGCCAAAATGAAGGCCGATTACATTGATGCCTTTTGCTTGCAGTTCTCTTGATTTTTTGGCCATCCCAATGGTTTGGGATTCCTCTATAAGGCTTATTCGCCCGGCAATATATGTCATGTTTATTTTTTCAACCGCGAATATAGGGTTTAGGTTATTAGGGCAAGAAATTTTTGAAATTGTGTGTTGGTATTATGGTTTCAACTGAGCTTGAAACTAAAAAGTATATTTGTACTGAAAAATCAATCTGGAATGAATAAATCGAAACTCTTAATTGCGGTCCTTTTAATTGGCATTTGTCAATCCTCAACAAACTCTTGCTTCGCCCAATTTACCAAGCTTTTTGACTTCACAAACACTGCAAAAGGAAGAAACCCCCTCGGCTCATTAATTTCTGACGGAAACTTTCTCTATGGAATGACAAGTCGGGGTGGTATAAGGGATATGGGAATCGTATTTAAAATAAAGCATAACAGCACTGGTTATGCCAAGTTACTTGATTTTGAAGGCATGACGAACGGAAGCCAGCCAAAGGGTTCACTTATTTCCGATGGTACTTTTTTATATGGAATGACAAATCTTGGTGGAACAAATGATCTGGGGGTTATTTTTAAAATAAAGCCTGATGGAACGGGTTATTCCAAATTACTTGATTTTACTGGTGCATTAACAGGGAGTCAACCCGAAGGGTCACTAACATTTGACGGAACCTTTCTTTATGGAATGACCCGTTTGGGTGGTACAACTGAAAAGGGTGTAATTTTTAAAATAAAGCCTGATGGAACCAATTTTTCCAAGATATTAGACTTATTTGATAATAAGAACGGCAGACAACCACGGGGGGCACTTTATTTTGATGGGACTTATCTTTATGGAATGACTAATCATGTAGTGTCAAATATCAGCGGATATGTCTTTAGGATTAAGACGGATGGGTCAGGGTTTGGCAAACTCTATAATTTTGACAACGATAATAAAGGGTGGGTTTATAAGGGGTCAATTATATATGATGGAACCTTTCTTTAGGAATGACAACGCAAGGCGGTCAATTCGGTTATGGAGTATTGTTCAAAATTCGACCAGATGGAACGGACTTTTCAAAACTTATGGACTTTTCAAAAACTCTTACTGGAACTAACCCAATGGGATCACTTCTTCGCATCGGCAATTCACTATTTGGAATGACTTATTCTGGTGGCACTAGTGATCTTGGAACAATATTTAAATATCAGTATTCTACAATTGGTACCAATGACCCTTCAATTCAAAAACCACAATTCGAAATTTACCCAAACCCAGCCAACGGAGCGTTTACTGTGGCAGGTGGCAACGGCAGTCAATTGTCAGGCAGTAGTTATCAGGTTTCAGTCATCAATGTTTTTGGTCAAACACATGAAGCAAAAAGCTTTAGCGGTAGCATCAGCTTCCAAACAAGCACCTGGGCAAAAGGAATTTATTTTGTCGAACTGAAAGATGAGAATGGGATCAGGGTTGGAACGAAGAAAGTGGTTGTTGACTGATTTCAGCACGTATGGTTCAGCTAAGTGAAGCAGTTCCTTAGAACCTGTTCCGAAATATTTCTGGAAACGAGCAATATTGTAATGATGTCTGCCGCTAAGTTGTTAAATCAATAGAGACTTTATCGCACAGAGACACGGAGAGGCACGGAGGCCAGAACAAACAAACTCTGTGTTTCTCTGCGTCTCCGAGCGAATCAGCGTTTTCTAATCCGTTAGAGCTATCGGATATGACATTGAATTGTATTGGCTCAATGGTGTCAAATGAGCATTGTAAGATATTGGAATCGCCATTTCTCTGACATCCTGACTATTTTATCTTCTGATTTTCAATATTCTGTGACAATAATTCAGGGAATGTTTCGATTTGCCGTGCTGGATTTGTTTTTGACCGTAGCCGGAAAAAACATTATGAACCTCAATCAGTTTACCATAAAATCTCAGGAGGCTGTTCAGAAGGCACAGGAACTGGCTGTTGCAGATAAAAACCCGGTGATAGAAACAGGTCACCTTATGAAAGGACTATTTATAACAGATGAAAACGTTCTGGCCTTTGCTCTCAAAAAAGTCAATGCCAACATGCAACGCATCGAGCAGGCATTGGATGCAACGATCCGGTCGTACCCAAAAACAACCGGCGATACACAAATGCCCTATCTTTCCAATCAAAGCAATGCGGCATTGGTGAAGGCCCAAACCTATCTGAAAGATTTTGATGATGAGTTCGTGACGGTAGAGCATATTTTACTGGCTCTTTTAGATGGCAACGACTCCATTTCAAACTTGTTGAAAGATGCCGGAGTGAAATCGGTCGATCTGAAAAAGGCCTTTAAAGATTTGAGAGGCGGCGGAAAAGCCACAAGTCAGAGTGCAGAGGAGCAATACAACGCCCT
Organism: Bacteroidia bacterium; assembly: GCA_020053795.1. Classification (GTDB taxonomy): domain Bacteria; phylum Bacteroidota; class Bacteroidia; order NS11-12g; family UBA9320; genus JAGVMN01. Next base: position 14,958 of record JAGVMN010000036.1, read on the forward strand.
GAACAAATACGCCAAAAACCTTAACGAACTGGCCCGGCAAGGAAAACTGGACCCGGTTATAGGCCGCGATGATGAAATAAGAAGAGTACTCCAAATTCTTTCGAGGCGAACCAAGAACAACCCGATATTAATCGGCGAACCCGGAGTGGGAAAAACGGCCATTGCTGAAGGGTTGGCCCACAGGATTGTCAGCGGTGATGTGCCTGAAAACCTCAAAACCAAACAGGTTTATTCACTGGATATGGGTTCCTTAATTGCAGGTGCCAAATACAAAGGTGAATTTGAAGAACGCCTCAAGGCTGTCATAAAAGAGGTAATTAATGCTGCCGGAAATATCGTTTTGTTCATTGACGAGATTCACACTTTAGTGGGTGCCGGTGCCGGAGAAGGTGCCATGGATGCCGCCAATATTTTGAAACCGGCCCTTGCTCGCGGTGAATTGCGGGCAATTGGTGCTACAACCCTGAATGAGTACCAGAAACACATAGAAAAAGATAAAGCTCTGGAAAGAAGATTTCAATCTGTGTTAGTGGATGAACCGGATACTGGTGATGCAATTTCAATTTTAAGGGGGCTGAAAGAAAGATATGAAAGTCATCATAAGGTTAGGATAAAAGACGAAGCTATTATCGCAGCCGTCGAGCTTTCTCAACGATACATCAACGACCGCTTTTTGCCGGATAAGGCAATTGATTTGATTGACGAATCGGCCGCCAAACTTCGTTTGGAAATTGATTCTGTTCCGGAAGAACTGGACGAAATAGAAAGACGGATCATGCAATTGGAGATAGAGCGGGAAGCCATCAAAAGAGAAAAAGATGAAAAGAAAGTTAAACAGCTTAGCGAAGAAATTGCCAACCTGAGCGAAGAAAGAAACGCCCTTAAAGCGAGGTGGCAAAATGAGAAACAAGTGGTTGATGCCATTCAGCAAAGCAAAATGGAAATCGAAAATCTGCGTTTCGAAGCCGATCAGGCGGAACGAAGCGGGGATTATGGGAAAGTGGCAGAGATCCGCTATGGCCGAATGAAAGACAAAGAACAAAAAGTTCTTGATCTTCAGGTAGAATTGAAACAAAAACAAGGGGTAAAAGCCCTGGTAAAAGAAGAAGTTGACAGTGAAGATATTGCCGAAATAGTGAGTAGGTGGACCGGCGTACCTGTTAAAAGCATGTTACAAAGCGAAAAAGAAAAATTGCTTCATCTGGAAGAAGAGTTACATAAAAGAGTAGTGGGTCAGAATGAAGCAATAGCTGCTATTTCGGATGCCATCAGACGAAGCAGGGCAGGACTATCCGATCCCAAAAAACCAATAGGTTCCTTCATTTTTCTGGGTACAACCGGAGTCGGAAAAACAGAACTGGCAAAAGCTTTGGCCGAGTTTCTTTTCAATCAGGAAAACGCCTTGGTGAGGATAGATATGAGCGAGTATCAGGAAAAGCACACCGTTTCAAGGCTTATTGGTGCCCCTCCCGGATATGTGGGCTATGACGAAGGCGGACAATTGACCGAAGCCGTTCGCAGAAAACCCTATTCAGTGATTCTGCTTGACGAAATAGAAAAAGCACATCCCGATGTATTCAATATTCTATTGCAAGTTTTGGATGATGGCCGCCTGACCGATAACAAAGGAAGAACAGCCAATTTCAAAAATACTATTATCATCATGACCTCCAATATTGGTTCACACCTTATTCAGGAGCGGACAGAGGAAATGACTGATGAAAACAGAGAAGAGATTGCCGCCAAAACAAAGGTCGAAGTCTTTGACCTTTTGAAGAGATCCATCAGACCTGAATTCCTAAACCGGATAGATGAGGTGATTATGTTTACCCCATTGAGTCGTGCAGAAATTGCCGACATTGTGAATTTGCATTTTGCTAAGGTTCAGCAAATTTTGAAAGACCTTGGAATTACCCTTACGGGAACAGATACAGCCCTTGAATGGCTTGCTGAGTTGGGATACGATCCGCAGTTTGGAGCCCGTCCATTGAAAAGGGTCATCCAAAAAGAAGTGATGAATGAGTTGAGCAAAGAGATTCTGGCCGGAACCATCAACAAAGATTCTGAAATCACCATTGATCTGGATGAGCATAAAAACTTTATATTCAGGAGTGCGTAAGAACCTGAAGAATTACTATTTGGTTATTCTGAAATTCCCTGACTTTGAAGAAAAGATTAAAACCACTTAAGGGTGGTTTGACACGTCATTAACCCCTCAAAAAAGTCGAATACCTGCTTTTGTGTCATGTCAAATAACTGCCCTCCATAGGAAAAAGTTACCGGTGTTTTGTTGGGTTTTAATAGAGCATGTTTTTATCCTATGGAATTTTTCGAATGGAGACACTGAGAAGTTCGGAGCCATTATTAGAAAACCCTGGTTTTCATTGTGACTGTGTTTGAATCGGCATATTCATAATATGACATTGAATCATAATTCGTAATTTCTCATTCATAATTCATAACTTGTGAGATTATCTTTGCCAACTTTAATAAACCATGTCAATAAAAATAAAAACAGCAGAGCAAATTGAAGGTATCAGGAAAAGTTCCCGACTGGCAGCAGAAGCATTGAAGTATTTGGAGCAATTTGTTGTTGCGGGAAATACAACCGAGCTTATCAATCAGAAAGCACATGAGTTTGTGAAGATGCACAATGCCAGGCCGGCTTCACTTAATTATCATGGTTTTCCTAAAAGCATTTGCACCTCGCCCAATGAAGTTATTTGCCACGGTATTCCCGGACCCTATGTTTTGAAAGACGGTGATATTCTTAATATTGACGTTACCACAATTTTGGATAAATATTTCGGTGATACCTGTAAGATGTATGCCATTGGCGAGATTTCTTCTGAAGCCAAAAAGTTGATTGAAGTGGCCGGACAATGTCTGAGAATTGGGATAGAACAGTGTCGTCCGGGAAACAGGTTGGGAAACATTGGATATTACATCAATGAACATGCACAAAAGCATGGTTATTCGGTTGTATATGAATTTTGCGGTCATGGGGTTGGCCTCAAATTTCACGAAGACCCCGAAGTTTCTCATATTGCGGAGAAAGACACCGGACCAAGATTGAGACCGGGTATGATTTTTACCGTAGAACCCATGATCAACGAAGGAAAATCCAGAGCTAAAATTGACAAAGTTGATGGTTGGACAGCACGAACTATAGACGGGAAGCTTTCGGCTCAGTTCGAACATACGATTCTGATAACTGACACCGGAAATGAGGCTTTAACCGATGTTTACCATGAATTCTGAAAACGTTTATGTTTCACCTCAACGCTATTTTTATAGAGCAGTTTGCATCAGTGCTCCTCAAAAAACTTCAAAACACAAACATCATAACTTGTTACAGTAGCTCTAAAGATGATTGGTTTTTAGAATGGGAGGGGGGTATTTTTCAAATCAGGTTCTATCAAAAAAATCCTTTTTTTCTTTTTCCCGATTCCGATAGATTTTTAAAGAGAAACAGACTGCTGTTTGGCAGGGGAATTAAGGGCTTAAGGATGCTTGACGTGATAGTCTATAAGTGTGAGAGGTGTTTTGCCCTTAAACTGGAAAACGATTTTACGCTGTTATTTAAGCTATTTGGAGCCATGTCCGATATATTGCTTTTCGAAGGAGATGACTGCTTGCAGAGTTTTAGAAAGCAGCATCAGGAGCTTAATGACAAGCTCTCGGATTTTAAATTCCAGTCGAACGAAAGGACAATAAGTGATGCCTCTAATTGGGATGAATTCAGGAAAATGCTCCCATGGTTTCCAATTGAATTGAAGTATTTTGTTATTGAATTGGGATTCCCAACGCCATGGACTGCCCAAGATTGGTTGCAATTTGCCGAAGATAAGGTTTCCAAAGGACCTTTTTTTGTATGGAATAGCAATGGTGAATGGCGTATTTCCCTTAAGGCAGCATCAGGGTCTGATTCATTTGAGGATATATCGTCAGCCGTTGATTTCTTTAGTAAAAATTATCTCAGCACGCATTCATTCCAAAATCAGAAGGAACAGCAGATAAATGAAAAAAACCGTTACCTGAAATTACTTGTTGCCAAGCTCAAACAAAAAGAATCGGAGTTGAACAAAGCTATAAAAAGATTGAGCTATTCTCAACAAGCCGATATTTTGATGGCCAATCTTAGCTCGGTTACTAAAGGGGTCAGGGAAATTGAGTTATTGGATTTTTATCATAACACTCCTGTGGTTTTAACATTGAAACCGGAATTGAATTTGCAGCAGAATGCTGCTATATTATACCGGAAATCTAAGAACGAACATATCGCCAGAGTGAAATTGCAGGAAACTGTGGTTGCATTAAAAAAACAAATTTCTGAGGTGGAGCGTGCAGTTGAATTGTTGAGAACAGCGGAGAATTTGTCCGATCTGAAAATGGAGAAGGAGCCCAAATCAAGGTCAAATAATTTAAAACCTGCACAACAGGCAGAGAAAACAAAAGGGCGACGGTTTGAAAAAGAGGGCTTCGAAATTTTGGTTGGTCGCAATGCGTTTGAGAATGATGAATTGTTGCAAATGGCTTCAAAGAATGATATTTGGTTACATGCCCGTGGGGTAAAAGGTTCACATGTTATCATCAGGTGCAAACGTCAGAATCCTCCTGATTATATTATTGAATTTGCTGCTTCTCTCGCCGCCCATTTCAGCGAAGCCCGAGGCAATAAATTGGCACCGGTTATTTTCGTTGAAAGGAAGTTCGTCAGAAAATCGAAAAAACTGGCAACAGGTCAGGTAATGGTTGAGCGTGAAAAAGTAGTGATGGTGAAACCGTGGGTGAAGGGATGATGGGTGGATAAGTTGATTGGTTGATTGGTTGAAGGTGGATTGATTGAAGGGTTAATGGATTAATTTTGGTGACTGAGCCTATAGGAATCGAAGGGTGGATATGTTAATAGGTTGAAACACGATGACTTAAAAGTTCATTCCCCTTTATGCGTGATGGTTTTTTTTTGAGTCAGATCAACTTTTTTTGATGCGTCAGAGTAATTTGATTTGTCGATTACTTCTTTGATAACCTTCATTCTTTCAGTAGCATTGATTCTTGGGTATTCGTTGGTGTCCGATTCTGTCTCACCTGGTAAATCAAAGAAATCACACCAATCTGCCGGGTCGCAGAAATTAAATGAATCGGGAACTACTATTTTCTTGCTCATCTCAATCGTTCTAAAAAATATGAGATACCGATTTACGGATTGATCGAGTTAAAATGTCAAATTTTGTTCCAGACAATTCGTTTTTTACTATAAAAAGAAAAATCAATTTGGTTAGTATTGAATATGCAAATGAAAATAATATACCTGAGTTTATTACATTTAATTTCATGATTGTGTAAATAAAGTTCAATACTAAGGTTGACATGATGAGATCAGAAGCGGAAAAGAACATTCATGGAATTAATAAAATGGAATTATACAACGAATAACGGCAGCCTGTTTCATGACATATATAATAAAAAAAATTGGCTAAATCAAAATATGAGAAACCGCGAATTAGGGATGAACAAACAATCCTTAACTGTTCCATACGTTGTCTTTAATTCGGAAGAAATTATCCTATCTCAGGATCAAAATTATGCAATTTATGGTCAGGAATAAATTTGAATGTCAGGCTTTATCATTACGAGTAACCAAAAAATACACAGCGTTAACAGGAAATTCCCGGCTAAACATTTAGTTATGACAGAAAATTCGTTTCCCTACTTTTTATTTTGGGTTTCCAGCACTTCAAGTCTTTTCATCAGTTCCTGAATTTGAAGTTGCTGCAAACGAATGATTTCAGCTTGTTGGTCGCTGTTGATCATCTGTGCCTCAATCTTCTTTGCTTGCTCATCACTGATCGCCTTTTGCTCCTGAATGGCTTTTACCATTGGGATAATCAAATCACCATAACGCATTTGATACAAGGGGTTGTTTTCGTTTGGTTTGTCCAAACCTGTAAATCTTGCCCCCGTCATTTGCATTACGCTGTCCACTTCCTGGGCTAACAACCCGTTAAACCTCATTTTTTCAATGTCGTACTTGCTTGCCCAATAGGAACTGTCGCCAATGCCAAGATAGTTATTCTGCTTGTGGACGTTCAGATTATAGCTCACAGGCCTCAGCTTTGTAATAAAAGCCAAACCGGGAACATCTTCTAAAATGTTCTCTTTTATGCGTTTGTCACTATAAGTGGTTATGGAACTTACCTGAGCGTTGAGACTGGTAATACTGGTATTGCCAAAAGCCACCTGATTATTGCCACCAATATTTGCCCCTTGACCCAGTGCAGTGGTATTGTCATAATCATAAGTATACCAGGTTCCGTAACCCAGGGCGGTATTGTAAGAACCCTTCATAGTATTATATAGCGATCCATAACCGATGGCTGTATTGTACGAACCTGAGTCATTTACAGTTAATGCACTCTCTCCAAATGCCGAATTATACGTTCCCTTATTATTGCCCGGTGTGGTGCTTCCCCTTAGTGAATAATGACCCACGGCTGTGTTGCGTGTATATTGTGTATTGCTTGTACGATCATCTGCATATTGCATGGCATTGTAACCTATTGCCAAACTACCCCTATTTTCAGTGTTTGTAGCCAATGCTTCTTCTCCAATAGCAATATTATAGCTTCCCGAAGTATTGTTAACCAGTGAACTGTTACCAATAGCTATGTTATTCCATCCACCGTTGTTCTTTTTTAATGCCTTATAACCGAAGGCATTGTTGTCGTAGCCGCTAAAATTGTCTTCTAATGCGTAAGAGCCGACCGCAGTGCTTCGTGCGGTTGAAGCATGAACCATACTTCGATACCCAATAGCAGTATTGTCGTCGCCATGTGCTTCCATACTCAAAGCATGGGCACCTATGGCCACTGAATGTTCTCCAAAAGTGTTACTATACATGGCTTTGCTGCCTATGGCCACATTGCTTGAAACAATGTTGCTAAACATGGCACTATCCCCTATAGCCACATTATTGCTTCCGACATCATAGTTTTGATACATGGCAGCATTTCCAATGGCTACGTTGTTATTGCCAATGGTGTTGCTTCCCATTGCATTTGGGCCAACAGCTACGTTGTAAGAGCCGGAGTCATTAAATTGTAAGGCTGTCATACCAACGGCAACATTATAAGATCCTGAATCATTCCTCAAAAGAGCCGAAACACCAATGGCTGTATTAAAGTCTCCAACTGTGTTGCTCAGTAAAGCATTGCCACCGACTGCTGTATTTAGCCCCCCAGTCGTATTTTTCCATAATGATAAATGCCCAATGGCAGTATTGGCACCACCCTGAGTATTGTCGCCAAGAGCTCCGGCACCAAACGCTGAATTATTAAATCCACCCACATTGTAAAACAAACTGCCGGAACCAACAGCCGTATTAGAATATCCAGCTGTATTTTTTGTCATAGCACCTGACCCAACGGCTGTATTACCGTATCCATTTGAATTTGAAAATAGGGCCTTAGAACCAATAGCAACATTATTTGTGGCGTGATGAGATGCAAAAACCCCGTTACCATTATAAAAAAGGGCACTATCACCAATGGCGACAAGGCTGCTGCGATCGGTGTTGGAGTACAAAGCATTTACTCCAATGGCAACGTTATTTGAACCAGTTGTGTTCAATTGCAATGTGTAATATCCTAATGCCGTATTATCCGATCCCGTGGTGCTATTTCCCATGGATATATTAATGGCTGTGTTTCGAACTCCAGTAGTATTGTTAGATAATGAATAAGAACCAATTGCCGTGTTTCTTTCCCCAGTTGTATTGTAATTGAGCGAGTGATCTCCGATAGCTGTATTCAAACCTCCAAGAGTATTCCATGCCATTGATGAATAACCAATTGCAGTGTTATTACTGCCATAGGTATTGCTACGAAGAGTATATGAACCAATTGCGGAATTATAATACCCCAAAGTATTTTCGAATAATGCCTTTGAACCAACTGCAACGTTACCGGAACCCTGCAAAGCATTCGTCGCTCCAATTCCATTATTGTACAAGGTACTATCACCAATAGCCACAAGGTTGCTGCGGGTTGAATTAGAATATAGAGATCTAATCCCAATCGCTATATTGGAATTGCCCAAGGTATTGTTGAATAATGACATGATCCCTGTTGCAGTGTTATTAGACCCAACGGTATTATAATATAATGCACCGGCACCAGTTGCCGTGTTGTCTTGACCTGTTGTATTTGATCGCAGTGAATGAGCACCTGATCCGGTATTCTGACTACCTGTTGTGTTTGAAAAGAGAACTGCTGATCCCAAAGCGACATTCAGGTTTCCTTCAGTGTTTGAATATAATGCTTGAATCCCAATCGCAGAGTTTTCATGACCGCTTACGTTTGAGAACAACACCTGAAATCCTTGTGCGGAATTGCTTGTTCCAGTAATGTTACCTGGTAAGGACTGGTAACCTATTGCCGTATTTCTATAACCAAGAGTATTTGAAAATAAAGCCTTGCTACCAATTGCAGTGTTTGCTGAGCCTTCAACAGCAGAAGATGAACCAACTCCATTATTAAACAAGGCTGAATCTCCAATGGCTATCAGATTACTTTTACTACTCGACCTATAAAGGGCCCTGATTCCTATTCCAATATTTGAAAAACCAGTTTCATTATTCAGCAAGGCTTCAAATCCTGCTGCTGTATTGAAACTACCCGTTGTATTATAACCAAGGGTTCCTTCGCCAATTGCACTGTTCTTATTACCTACTACATTTGAGAGCATGGAATAGGTACCTATAGCGGTGTTGCTTTGGCCATAAGTATTTGAATAAAGCGTTTGCCAACCAACTGCGACATTAAATTCTGCATTTGCATTGTTTCTAAGTGATTGGCTCCCTATGGCTATATTTGCATTACCGCTACTATTTGAATAAAATGCTGAGTCGCCTATCACTACATTAAGACTTCCGGAGGTATTATTTTTGGCTGCTGTATGACCAATAATGGTGTTCCTGATCCCTATAGTATTGCTTCGTCCTGCATTCATTCCAAGTGCTGTATTATAATAACCAAGCGTATTACTAAGTAATGCCTTTGAGCCAATAGCTGTATTAGCTGTAGAATGTTGAGATATGGTTGCACCCACCCCATTATTATACAGTGCACTATCGCCAATAGCTACAAGATTGCCTCGTGTTGTATTTGCATAAAGTGCTTTGGGCCCAATGGCCACATTGCTTCCCCCCGATATGTTTAATGCCAAAGCTTCAGCACCAATAGCCGTGTTATTTGATCCAATGGTATTCGAGAATAATGCACTTCTTCCCGATGAGGTATTCCAACTCCCAGAAATATTCTTCTCCAGACTTCCAACCCCTAAAGCTGAATTATATGAACCACTATCGTTATCTTTTAAGGAGAAGAAACCAAATGCCGCGTTATCATTTCCTTTCACATTTGAGTATAAAGAATATACACCAATCGCAGTATTTGAATATCCAACTGTGTTACTAATCATGGTTCTGTGGCCAAATGCGGTGTTGTTTGATCCTGATGTATTTGATGCCATACTTTGATTTCCTGCCGCTGTATTACCATATCCAATCGTATTAGAATAAAGGGAATTGAAACCAATTGACGTATTATAGGCTCCAAGTGTATTCTTAAACATACTTTTTGAACCTATTGCAGTATTGAAAACCCCTTCATCAGAATATGTAGATCCGTTTCCATTGTAAAAGAGAGCACTATCTCCTACTGCAATATTGTTGTCCTTGTTATTCGCAGTATTTCCTAACGCCGCTTTTCCAATAGCAATATTTTCTTTTCCATTTGATCCTGGATTGCTGTTCAAGCCAAGCGAAATATTCTGATTGGAATCATTGATTTCACCCACCCACATATTGTTGACTCTGAACCTGAGGGGTACACTGTCTCTTGTGCCCAGAAAATTTGTGTTTTGGTCTAATCCACTATTCCCGGTCGTTTGCCAACCTGAACTGCTGGCGGTTGGCAAAACAACATATCCGCCCATGGTGAGGAAAATAGTATCTCCGCTTATGGTAAGGTTCTGAAGTTCATTGTAAGGATTATTGTCCGCATCATCCACCTTGTCAGGAGGTAAAACAATGTAATTGCCCCGTTGCAGAAAGATAGTGTCGTCAACTATACTCAGTTGCTGGGTGTCTTTCAAATATGGACTGAGGTCAATGCTGGTAGCCGAAAGGTTTCTGGTCACCCTCAGCATATTTCCGCTCAGGCTCA